>JANOCL010000161.1:0-17396 GCA_031412135.1 Variovorax sp.
GCGCAGCTTGAAGGTGTAGGTCCGGAGGTCGGGCGAGACCTCCCAGCTCTCGGCAAGAAGCGGCGTGACGCTGCCGTCGAAGTTGATCTTGGTCAGCGTCTCCAGCACGTTGTAGTGAACGATCTCGGCAATCGCGGCCGCTGCGCCCGCCGTCGGGTCGAGGCCCGGCGGTTCCAGTGCCATGCCCAGCACGATGGAATCCTTGCGGCCTTGCGCGAGCGCGGCCTGCGGCAGCGCGAGCGGCACGGCGGCCAGTGCGGCGGTGGTCAGAAGGGTGCGGCGTTTCAACATGGTCGAGGCTCCAGGGCAAGGGCTGAAAGGAAGAAGAAAAAGACGACGCTGCATCATGCGCGAGCTGCCGCATCGGCGGCAAGGGTCTGCCAAGCCCCGGGCGGGGGTTCGGCGCGTGGCACCGCCGCAAGCAGTGCCTGGGTGTAGGGATGCTCCGCGTGTGCGAACAGCTTTTGCGGCGTGCCGCGCTCCACGACCAGCCCACGGTGCAGCACGCAGACCTCGTCGCACAGGTGGTTCACCACCGCCAGGTCATGGCTGATCAGCAGGTAGCTGACGCCGAACTGCTGCTGCAAATCCTGCATCAGGTTGAGCACCTGCGCCTGGACCGACACGTCGAGCGCGCTCACCGGCTCGTCCGCCACGATCAGCCTGGGCCGGGTGATCAGTGCCCGCGCGATCGCGATGCGCTGGCGCTGGCCGCCCGAAAACTCGTGCGGGTACTTGTCGAGATCGCTGGTGCGCAGGCCCACCGCCGCAAGCGATTCGCCGGCGCGTTCCCGCTGCGCAGCACGGCCCGTTTCGGCCAACGCTTCGAGGGGCTCGGCGACGATGCGGGCCACGGTCTGGCGGGGATCGAGCGAGCCGTATGGGTCCTGGAACACCATCTGCACATCGCGCCGTGCCGCGCGCAGCGCTGCCTTGGGCAACGCATGCAGGTCGCGCCCGAGCAGCTTCACCGTGCCCGAGGTGGGCCTGTCGAGCGCCATCACCAGTCGCGCGATGGTCGACTTGCCCGAACCGGATTCGCCGACGATGCCGAGGCTCTGGCCAGGGCGGATGCCGAAGCTCACGCCGTTCAGCGCCTCGACCACGGGTGGCGGTCCGAAGAGGCTTTCGCGCGGCAAGGTGTAGTGGCGCACGAGCTGGTCGACCTCGAGCAAGGCCGCGGATTGCGGATCGGGATCGAAATTCGCATTCATGCATTTGCCCCTTGCGCCGCGATCTCGTGCAGCCTGATGCAGCGCACATGGTGGTCGTTCGGCAGCGGCGTCGGCCGCGGCCGTATCGCGTGGCATTCATCGATCGTGAACGCGCAGCGCCCGGCAAATGGGCATCCGCGGGGAAGGTCGACGAGCTCGGGCACGCTGCCCTTGATGGTGGCGAGCCTCGCGCCGCGCGGCGCACCGAGTGCCGGCCTGGCCGCAAAAAGACCTTGCGTGTAAGGATGGGCCCGGGCGGCGAACACGGCCGCGGTGGGCCCGCTCTCCACCACGCTGCCGCCATACATGACGAGCATCTTCGACACGCTCTGCGCGATCACGCCGAGGTCGTGCGAAATCAGGATCAACGCCATGCCGCGCTCGGCCACCAGGCCCTGGATGAGCTCGAGGATCTGCTTCTGCACGGTGACGTCGAGCGCAGTGGTCGGCTCGTCCGCGATCAGCAGCTCGGGCCCGCAGGCCAGCGCCATCGCGATGCCGATGCGCTGGCGCTGGCCGCCCGAGAACTGGTGCGGGTAGGCGTCGAGGCGCGAGGCGGCGTCGGGAATGCCAACGCGTTCGAGCAATGCCAGGGCTTCGTTGCGCGCCTGCGCGCTCGAAAGTCCGCGGTGCAGCCTGAGCGGCTCTCCGACCTGCCGCGCGATCGTGTGCACCGGGTTCAGCGCCGTCATCGGCTCCTGGAAGATCATGCCGATGCGGTTGCCCCGTATCCCGCACATCTCGCGCTCGGGCAGCCCGACCATCTCGGTGCCGTCGAAGCGGATGCTGCCTGTGACCGTGGCACTCGCCGGCAAGAGGCCCACAAGCGACTGGACCGTGATCGATTTGCCGCAGCCGGACTCGCCGACGATGCCCAGCGTCTCTCCCCGTTCGAGCGTGAACCCGATGCCGCGCACCGCCTCGGCCGGCCCGCGCTGCGTCTGCAGTTGCACGTGGAGGTCGTCGACTTCAAGGAGTGGCATGGGGAACGTAGCTGTCGGTGTTCGTAGGCTCAGCGTGCACGCGCAAGCCTGGGGTCCAGCAGGTCGCGCAAGCCGTCGCCGAGCAGGTTGAGACCGAGCACCGCGAACGCGATGGCCATGCCGGGAAATACGGCCAGCAGCGGCGCCTGGAACATCATGGTCTGCGCTTCGCTGAGCATGCGGCCCCACGAGGGCTGCGGCGGCTGCGTGCCGAGCCCCAGATAGGAGAGCGCGGCCTCCGCCAGGATGGCGATGGCGAACCGGATCGTGATCTGCACGATCAGCACCGCCGAAATGTTCGGCAGCACGTGCTGCATGGTGATTGCAAACGGGCCCTTGCCGCAGGCTCGCGCGGCTGCGACGTACTCGCGCGACCAGATCGCGTTGGCCGATGCGCGCGTGATGCGTGCGAAGGTCGGGATGTTGTAGATGCCGATCGCGATGATTGCGTTGACGATGCCGGCACCGAACACCGCCGTCATCATGATGGCCGACAGGATGGCCGGAAAGGCCATCGAAAAATCGGTGAACCGCATGATCGCCTCTTCGACCCAGCCGCGCCGTGCTGCCGCGAGCAAGCCGAGCGCCGTGCCGACCAGAAGCCCGATGCCGACCGCGATCACGCCCACCAGGATGGAAGCGCGCGCGCCGACCAGCAGCAGCGACGCCACATCGCGCCCGTAGGTGTCGGTGCCCAGCCAGTGCGCGCCGCTCGGCGGCTTTAGCTTGTTGGGCATGTCCATTTCGTAGGGCGACCAGGGCGTCCAGACGAGCGAGACAGCGGCAGCCAACAGCAGCAGCGACGTCAGCGCGGCACCGATCACGAAGCTGCGATGGCGCAGCGCGCGGCGCCAGAAGCCGGGCACCTTGAAGGCGACTGCGTCGGGCTCTGGCGCGGGAGGGGCGTTCATATGTCGCTCGCCTTGATGCGCGGATCGATGACGGCATAGAGCACGTCGACCACGAAGTTGACGATGACCACCATGGCGGCCAGCAGCATCACGCAGTTGCGCACCACGATCAAGTCGCGGTTGCTGATGGCCTGGAAAATCAGCCGCCCCAGTCCCGGCAGGTAGAACACGTTCTCAACCACGATGGTGCCGGCCAGCAGTTCGGAGAACTGCATGCCCATGACCGTGATCACCGGAATCATGGCGTTGCGCAGTACGTGCGTCCACAGCACTGCGCGCTGCGAAACGCCTTTTGCACGCGCGGTGCGCACGAAGTCTTCGCGCATGACCTCGAGCACCGCCGAGCGGGTGATGCGCGCGAGGATCGCGGCCTGCACCACGGCCAGCGATAGCGCCGGTAGCAGCAGCGCCTTGAGGCCGGCGAACACGCCCTCGCCCCAGCCTTCGAAGCCGCCGGCCGAGAACCACTGAAGCTGAACCGAGAACACGAGGATCAGCAGGATCGCGAACCAGAAGTTCGGAATCGCGATGCCGACCTGGGTCAGTCCCATCAGGCCCACATCGCCCAGCTTGTTGTGGCGCGCGGCGGCGGTCACGCCGACCACGAGTGCAAGCACGGTGGTGAGCGCCATCGCGAGCAATGCCAGCGGCACGGTGAGTGCGAGGCGCTCGAGAATCAGGTCGAGCACCGGCGAACTGTAGGCGTAGCTGTCGCCCAGCTCGCCGGTCAGGATGCCGGCAATCCAGTTCCAGTAGCGGGTCCAGGCCGGCTGGTCGAGGCCGAGCTTGGCGGCGAGCGCGGCCACTGCGTCCGGCGAAGCGTCCGGACCCATGAGCATCTGCGCGGCATTGCCGGGCAGGATCTCGAGCACGAGAAAAACGATGACGGAGGCGCCGATCAAGGTGGCGATCAACGTCAGGAAGCGCTTGAAGAGAAACAGGCTCATGGGGCGGGGCGCAGCATAACCCGACGAACGCAACGACCGCGCCCGGCGCGGATAATCGCGCCATGGCTCTGATGATCACCGACGAATGCATCAACTGCGATGTGTGCGAACCGGAGTGTCCGAACGACGCGATCTACATGGGTGTCGAGATCTACGAGATCGATCCGCACAAATGCACCGAGTGCGTCGGGCACTTCGACGAACCGCAGTGCGTTCAGGTCTGTCCGGTGGCCTGCATCCCGAAGAATCCGGCGCACCTGGAAACCCATGAGAGCTTGTGGCAGAAGTTCCAGCGGCTCACTGCGGAGAAGGCGGCGTTGTAGCGTTTCTGGAGGCGCTCTTGGCAGCGGCCTTCGCCGCCTTGTTTTTCGCCGTTGTCACTGGATCGTGGGCACTGAAGTAGTCCGGCTGCTGCCGGCTTCTGTTCTTTCGCTCGGCTTTGGCCAGCATCCGCTTCGGCTGGACTGGCCCTGGCGGGTCGCCGATCAGCGTCGCTTTCCGTCGCGATGCCACGGATTCCTGGCGGATGCGTTCGCGTTCCAGCCGATCCGCTGCTTCCCGTGCCTCCAGCGTTGCGCCGTCCGCTTCCCGCTTCTGCGCTGCACTGCGCGGATCTTCAAGGTCGATCGCCTTGCCGCCCTTGCAGGGCTGATCGGTGTAGGTGTTCCCGCAGCGCCAGGTGCCGGCCGCCCCGGGTTCGGCTGCAAGAACAGCCCATGGGATGCAAGCCACTGCCAACAGGACGGTGCGGCGTGCGATGGTTCTTGGACGTGACGGCTTCATTTTTTTCTCTCCCTTTTCTTCTCGTATTTATCGCTATCCGGCAGCCGGCGTTCCTCCATCGCCGGGCTCCCGCCGCGGGGGTTTGGGTCGCGGTGGCTTGCTGGTGTGGATCAGCAGCGTCGCCTTGTCCATCTCGCCGGCCACCAGCGCCGGAAAGGCATGCAGCGTGCGAACGATCGCGTCGTCGATCGCTTCGCGCTGCTCCTTCAAAGGCTTCTTCAGCACCCAGCCGATCACCTCCGACTTCACCCCCGGATGGCCGATGCCGAGCCGCAGCCGCCAGTAGTCGGCGGTGCCGAGCTGCGCATGGATGTCGCGCAGGCCGTTATGGCCGGCATGGCTGCCGCCCAGCTTCAGCTTGGCTTGGCCCGGGACGACGTCGAGCTCGTCATGAACCACCAGGATTTCGTTCGGCTCGATCTTGAAGAAACGCGCGAGGGCCGAGACCGACCTGCCGGAAACGTGCATGACGGTCTGCGGCTCGAGCAGCCACACCGGCTGCCCGCCGACCTGCATCCGCGCGACCAGGCCGTTGTAGGCGCGCTCGGGCGAGAGCATGAGCTTCTTGTCGCGCGCCAGCGCATCGATCCACCAGAAGCCCGCGTTGTGCCGCGTGGCTTCGTACTCCGGGCCTGGATTGCCGAGGCCGACGAACAACTTGATCATGGGTCGGTATTATCCGTGCCCGAAAATAGAAACGGCCCGCACGAGGCGGGCCGTTTGCTGCAGCGGTTTGCGCAGGGAAGTTACTTCTTCGCGGCCGGTGCCTTGGCGGCGGGTGCCTTTGCGGCCGGTGTCTTGGCAGCCGGCGCCTTGCCGGCAGCCTTGCCCGCGGCGGGTGCGGCAGCCGCATCCGCTGCCACGGCGCCTTCGGCGGCGGGTGCGGGTTCTTCGGCGACCAGCGGCGGCACGGCCGAGACCAGCACCGGGTTGACCTTGCCGTGGCTCACGAACTTCACGCCCTTCGGCAGCTTGATGTCGTTGACGTGCACCGTCGCGTTCTTCGTGAGGCCGGAAAGATCCACCTCGATGAACTCGGGCAAGTCGGCCGGCAGGCAGCTGACCTGGAGTTCGGTCATCACATGGTTCACGAGGTTGTGGTCGAGCTTGACGGCCACCGACTCTTCTTCGCCCTTGTAGTGCAAGGGCACCTTCACCGTCATGCGGGTGCGGGCATTGACGCGCTGGAAGTCGATGTGCTGCACGAGCTGGCGGAACGGGTGGTATTGCACGTCGCGCAACAGAACCTTCGAGGTCGCGCCTGCCAGGTCCATCTCGAGGATGGACGAGTGGAACGCTTCCTTCTTCAGCGCATGCCATAGCGCGTTGTGATCGATTTCGATCAGCTGCGGCTGGCTTTCGCCACCGTAGACGATGCCGGGCGTCTTGCCCGAAATGCGGAGACGGCGGCTCGCACCCGTGCCCTGCTTTGCGCGCTCAAAAGCGACGAATTTCATAACTGCTCCTGTGGAAGTCGACCGCGACCAGTGCGACTCCGGTTTCGATATGGGCTCTCCGAAGAAGGCCCGGCTTTTTGCTCAGAACAGGTCTTGATGGAACCTCAGAAGAGGTTCTCCTGGTCCGAGAACAAACTCATGACCGACTCACCCTTGGCGATGCGCTGGATCGTTTCGGCGATCAGCGGGGCCACGGAGAGCTGGCGAATTTTCTTGCACAGGTTCGCGCCGTCCGTGAGTGGAATCGTGTTCGTCACGACCACCTCGTCGAGGGCGGAACCCTGTGCGATCCGCTCGATGGCGGGGCCCGAAAAAATCGGGTGCGTGCAGTAGGCGTAGACCTTCTTGGCGCCGCGTTCCTTCAGAACCTCGGCCGCTTTGACCAGCGTGCCGGCCGTATCGATCATGTCGTCCATGATCACGCAGTTGCGGCCGTCGATCTCGCCGATGACGTGCATGACCTCGCTCACATTGGCACGCGGCCGGCGCTTGTCGATGATGGCGAGGTCGCAATTGAGCTGCTTGGCCAGGGCCCGGGCGCGAACCACGCCGCCCACGTCGGGCGACACGACGATCAGGTCTTCGTAGTTCTTCAGGCGCAGATCGCCCAGCAGCACCGGAGACGCATAGATGTTGTCCACCGGTATGTCGAAGAAGCCCTGGATCTGGTCTGCGTGCAGGTCCATGGTCAACACGCGGGCCACGCCCACTGTCTCGAGCAGGTTGGCCACCACCTTGGCCGAGATCGGCACCCGGCTCGAGCGCGGCCTGCGGTCCTGCCGCGCGTAGCCGAAGTACGGAATCACGGCACTGATGCGCTCGGCCGACGCACGCTTGAGCGCGTCGACCATGATGAGCAGCTCCATCAGGTTCTCGTTGGTCGGCGCGCAGGTCGACTGCACGACGAAAACGTCTCGGGCACGCACGTTCTGGTTGATCTCGACCGTGACTTCGCCATCCGAGAAGCGGCCGACACGCGCGGCGCCTACCGATGTGCCCAGGTGCTGCGCGATCTCCGCGGCCAGGCCCGGGTTGGCATTTCCGGTGAAAACCAAGAAATCAGGATGGTGAGCCTGCATGAGCGTCCCGGCAAGATGCATCCGGCAAATGCGAAATGGCCCGTTTCGGAGCCGCCAATAGTCTCGAGGACAAAGATTTGGCAGGGGAGAAAGGATTCGAACCTTTGCATGCTGGAATCAAAATCCAGTGCCTTAACCAGCTTGGCGACTCCCCTACACGGGTCGACGACTTGCGTCGCCAACCGATATGTGTGGCATCGAACCGCAGAACGATCCGATCCTCTAGACCGCCCAGCCCGACAGGGGATGAACGGCCAAGTTGCTGCACTTGCGAACCTGCCAGCCCGAGGGCGTGGCAGCCAGTTCCGTTTCGTGCGGCATCGCCGCGAACACCGAACTTCCAGAGCCGGTCATGCGCGCCTTGAGTCCCTGGCGACCGAGCCACTCGATGGCATCGGAGACTGCGGGACAAAGCCGTTCGGCAACCGGCTGCAGATCGTTGTGACCAAAGTCGAAATCGAAGCTTTCGGCCTCGACATCGGCGTGTGTCTCACTGTGCGCAGCAAAGCCTGAGATTATAGCAGTGGGAGTTGAGCGCTCAAGGTCTGGCGCTGCAAAAATGAGACGCGTGTCGAGCCCCGGCGGCGGCTTCACCACGGCGAACCGCGCAGGCGGCAGGCACCCCGGCGTGATCTGCTCGCCGATTCCCTCCACCAGGGCGTTGTGTCCGCGCAGAAAGAACGGCACATCTGCGCCCAGCGCCAGGCCGATTCGCTCGAGCGCAGCGAGCGGCAGGTCAAGCTTCCAAAGTCGATTGAGCGCCAGCAGGCAGGTCGCGGCATCGGAGGAGCCACCGCCCATGCCGGCCTGGGCGGGCAGGTGCTTGGCGATACCGATGTGAGCACCGTACGAGGTTTGCGTGAACGCCTGCAGCGCCTTTGCCGCACGCAGCACGAGGTCGTCCGCCGGCAACACGGTCGTGAGGTCTTCTCGCGTGATTGCGCCGTCGGCGCAGCGCTCTACATGCAGCACATCGCACCAGTCGATCAGCATGAAGACAGATTGCAGCAAGTGCAATCCGTCCGCACGCCTGCCGGTGACGTGAAGGAAAAGGTTGAGCTTTGCCGGGGCCGGAAGGTCGTAGAGCGCTTTCATGCACGTTCGAACACGATGCGCAGGTCGGCCTTTGGCTGCGGCGACTCGCGCACTGCCTGCATGCGCCCGGTGCCGATCTGGCTCAGGTCAGGCCGCCAGCCCGGAACGCGCTCGTCGCGTCCCGCCAGCCAGGCGAACAATGCACCGACCGGGATGACGGCGCCGGTGGCCGCTTCGATCAACGCGTCGACCGAGTCGTAGCGCCGCGTCTCGCTGCCGTTTTTCAGCAACGCCTCGCCGGGCGACCATTGAAGCCGGGCCAGCGTACTGCCGATCGGGCTGGTGAGCGTGAGATCGCCAGCCTGCGGCGCGCCGCGCAGCTCGAACAAGGCGGAAAAAGTTTGTACCGGTTCGCTGTCGATGCGAAGCGAAAGCCGGCCGCTCCAGGCCTGCGCCCCAGCTGCGCCAGGCGCCGTGCCGCCGCTTCTGGGTGCCGCGCAGCCGGCGGCCAGCAGCAAAGCGGCGCAGCCAGCGCTCAATGCCAGGCGACGGTTCAAAGATTCACGCGCAGGCGCTTGAGCGTTTCCTGCAGCGTCTCGTTTTCCGCGTCGACGAAGGACGCTTCTTTCCAGATCGAAAGCGCACGCTCGCGCTCGCCCTTGACCCACAGCACCTCGCCCAGGTGCGCGCCGTTTTCGGGGTCGGGGCGGCGCTTGTAGGCCGCCTCCAGGATGCGAATCGCCTCTTCTGTGTTGCCGAGCCGGAACTCGACCCATCCCAGGCTGTCGGCGATGAACGGGTCTTCGGGTGCCAACTTCACCGCCTGCTGGATCAGCGTGCGGGCTTCTTCCAGGCGAATCTTGCGATCGGCAAGCGAGTAGCCGAGCGCGTTGTAGGCGTTCTGGTTGTCAGGCTTGATTTCGATCAGCCGGCGCAGTAGGCGCTCCATTTCGTCGAGGCGGTTCAGCTTCTCGGCCACCATCGCCCGGTCGTAAATGAGGTCGGTGTCCTCTGGCTCCGCCGTGCTGGCCTGCACCAGCATGTCGTAGGCTGCCTGGTATTGCTTGGCTTCGCGCAGCAGCTGCACTTCAGCCAGGAACTTCTTTTTCTTGTCGTCGGCGGTCCGTTCGGGCAGCGACCTGATCATTTCGCGCGCTTGAGGCAGCTTGCCCTGGCGAGCGAGCAGCCCGGCCCGACGCGTCTGCGCCGCCACCAGATCGTCCGTGTTGTCGATCCGCGTCAGCCACTGGTCGGCGCCTTTGAAGTCCTTGCGGCGCTCCGAAAGCTGCGCGAGCAGCAGGTAGGCCTGGGTCAGGCCGCGACCCCGTGCCTCGGCATCGCGCTCGGCTGCGGCAAGCCCGACATAGCGCTTGAGCGAGGTTTCGGCCGCTGCGTCCTGGCGCGCCTGCGCCTGCAGGCTGCCGAGCAGCAGCCACGGATCGGCGAGTTCGGGCCGAGCCGTGCTGAGAGCGGTGAGTTCGGTGGTCGCCTCGGCGTAGCGGCCTCCCTCGACCAGCGCGCGCGCGTAGGCGATCCGAAGTTCAGGCAGCGCCTTTGGCCCGTTCAAATAGCGCTTGACGAGCGGTTCGGCCAGCGGTTGGCCGGGGCCCATCAACTCGAGGGCCAGCATCGCCGGCCCGTCGGCAGACGGGTCCGCTGCCTGGCCGTTGCGCGCGGCCTCGAGCGCGCCCGAGGGGTCGCCGGCAGCCAGCCGGAGGCGCCCGACAGTCGTCCAGGCCGCGCCACCCATGCCAGGGCTGTTGAGTTCGTCCGCCAGCGCCTGTTCGACGGTCGAGGCCGCGAGCTTCTTGTCGGTTGCCCTGGCGTAGTTGCGTCCGATCACTGCCATCAGGAACGGCCGCTCCACCTGCGGCGTGGCCGCCAGTTCGGCGCGCAGCGGCTCGACCGTTTCACTGAGGCGGTTGAGCGCGATCAGGATCTGCAGCTCGAAGCGCCGCGCTTCACGCGATTCGGGCAAGGTTTCCTTCCATGCGCGGGCTGCTGTCAGCGCCGCGTCGCCGGAGCGTGCCTGCAGCGCAATTTCGACGGTCCGCTGAAACAGCCTCGCGTCGCGCGCCCGGCGGGAGGCATCCAACATCAGCGCGTAGCCGGCGCCTGGGTCGCCGGAGCGCGAAGTCAGCTCGCCCATGAGCACTTCGTAGAAGAGCTCGGCTGTGAGGGCCGAGGCGCGCTCGCTGGTTGCGGACTCGGCAGTCGCCGCTGCAGGAGTCGCTGTGGGCGCAGCTGGTTGGATGATGGGAGCCGGGCTGGTCGGGGCTGCGGGCGCCGGCAGTTCGGTCTGCGCCTTTGCGGCAAACACGGCCAGGGCCAAGAACGCGGCCGCCGCGAGGCGGGATCGGCGGAGCGGTGGGGTCATCGAACCATAATAAGCCAAGGCTTTTGAACGATGGCCGCGAGGGGACTTCGATCCCTCCTGTTTTCTTTTCACGTCAGCCTTCGTCCATGCCCGAACTACCTGAAGTTGAAGTTACCCGCCTGGGTTTTGCCGACCGTATCGCCGGCGCGCGCATCGATTCGGTCCGCGTGGGCAAGCCGTTGCGATGGGCCTTGGCTGTGGAGCCGGCCGCACTGGTCGGCCGCCAGGTTCAGGCTGTGCGCCGGCGCGGCAAATATCTTCTGGTCGACATGGACGTGGGGTTGCTGCTGCTGCATCTCGGCATGTCGGGCAGCCTGCGCTTCGACGCTGTCTTGCCCCCGCCGGGGACGCACGATCACTTCGATCTGGTGACCAGCCGTGGCACGCTCCGGCTCAACGATCCACGGCGCTTCGGTGCAGTGGTCTACGTGGAGGACGAGGCCGCTCCGCTGGCAGTCAAGCTGCTGGGCAGGCTGGGCGTCGAGCCGTTGGGCGAAGCATTCGACGTCGATGGCTTCCACGCGGGGCTGCGCCGCCGCCGGGCGCCGATCAAGCAGGTGCTGCTGGCCGGCGACCTGGTGGTGGGCGTTGGCAACATTTACGCCTCCGAAGCGCTTTTTCTGGCTGGCATCCGGCCGACGTTGTCGGCGTCGCGCATCAGCCGCCCGCGCGCGGTGCTGCTGCACGCGGCGGTGCGCGAAGTTCTGGCACGGGCAGTTGAGCGCGGCGGCAGCACTCTTCGCGATTTCACCAATGTCGACGGGCAAACCGGGTACTTTCAGCTGGAGGCGACAGTCTACGGACGGGCTGGCGAGCCTTGCCGGGTGTGCGCGAGTCCGGTGCGCTCGATACGCCAGGGCCAGCGTTCCACTTATTTCTGCGCAAAATGCCAAAAGTATTGAAAGCTTGAATACGGATGGCCTCACCGTGTGCGAGGCACGGTGCTATATTTTGTAAGCAACTCCACACATCCCTTGACTCGTTCGTTCAATCAGCAATTCGACCAGCACGGCACTTGGCGGCGCAACTTTGCGCACCGTCTCAAGTGGCTTTCGCGCTGGCTGCACGAAAACGATCTGCTGAACCAGAGCGTCGCGGAGCGGTTGCGCGAGCTGGAGTCGCAGATGCGTTCCAGCAAGGTCATGGTCGCTTTCGTCGCCGAGTTCTCGCGCGGCAAGTCCGAGTTGATCAACGCGATTTTCTTCGCCGGCTATGGGCGCCGCATCATGCCGGCGAGCGCCGGGCGCACGACGATGTGCCCGACCGAGCTTGGCTACGATGCGGCGCATCCGCCCAGCCTGCGGTTGCTGCCGATCGAAACACGTCTCAAGCCTCATTCGCTCGCCCATTGGCGCGACGAGCGGGATCACTGGACCGAGCTCGCGATCGACGTCGACAACGCCGAGCAACTGTCGCAGGTGATGAACAAGGTGGCCGAGGTCCGGTGGGTGCCGCTGGTGGAGGCGCGTGCACTGGGCTTCTGGAGCGACGATGCGCCCGACGACAACCCGGTCCCGGACACCGAAGGACGGGTCGAAATACCGCGTTGGCGGCATGCGGTGCTCAACATGCCGCACCCGCTGCTCGAGCAAGGCCTCGTGATCCTCGACACGCCCGGCTTGAATGCAATCGGCGCCGAACCGGAGCTGACGGTGAGCCTGATTCCCCAGGCGCACGCGGTGGTATTCATTCTCGGCGCGGATACCGGCGTGACACGGTCCGACCTGTCCATCTGGCGCGAGCACCTGATCACCGAAAGCGACGCCGGCGACACCCGCATCGTGGTGCTCAACAAGATCGACACCCTGTGGGACACGCTCAGCACGCCTGCACAGATCGATGCGCAGATCCAGCGCCAGCGCAAGGGAGCAGCCGAATTGCTCGGCGTTCCGCTGCCGCAGGTGCTTCCGGTATCGGCGCAGAAAGGGCTGCAAGCCAAGATCCGCCGCGACGTTCCCTTGCTGCAGGCGAGCCGCCTGCCGGCCCTGGAAGCCGTGCTGGGCGAGGGCTTGCTCGGCAAGCGCGAAAAGATGCTCCGGCTCGCTGTCGACGCGGGCATTGCTGCGTTGCAGGCCGAGGCGGAACGTATCCTCAAGGTACGGCAGCGCGACCTTTCGGAACAGGCGCTCGAACTGCAGGGGCTGCGCGGCAAGAACTCATCGGTCATCCGCCACATGCGTGCGCGCATCGAGCAGGAGCAGGCCGAGTTCGAGGGAAGCAACGCCCGCATCCTGGCGCTGCGTTCGGTGCAAGGCAAACTGCTGCGCGAGGTGTATGCGGTGCTTGGCAGTACGGCGCTCAAGGCCGACATGGGTAAGCTGGGTTCTGCACTCAAGCGCCCAGGCATCAAGTTCAATGTGCGAAAGGTGTACGCCGAGACTTTCGACTCGCTGCGCAACAACCTGCGAGAGGTGCAGGCGACGACGGCCGAGATCCAGTCGATGTTGCATGCGACCTTCCGACAGCTCAATGCCGAGCACGGTTTCGCGCTGCAGGCGCCGGCCGAACCCGACCTGCTCGGCTTCGAACAGCAACTGGGACAGATCGAGCGCAGTCACGTGCACTACCTCGGCATCGGCAATGTGCTCAAGCTGGCGCAGCCGGATTTTTGCGACAAGCTGGTGCGCGCCCTGGCAAGCAGGCTGCGCGTGGTCAACGAGGCCGCGATGACCGAGGTGGAGCGCTGGAGCAAAGGCGCCGGCGCCCAGCTCGATGCGCAACTGAAGGAGCGGCGCCGTACTTTCGCCAAGCGTATCGAGGCGGTGGAGCGAATCCAGGGCGCGGCGGGCAATCTTGACGAGCGCCTGGCCGAACTCGCGGCGCAGGAGGGCGGCCTCACCGAACTGCACGGCCGGCTTGGCGAGTTCACTTCGCTGCTCATGAGCAATTCAGCGCCCACTGCCTCCGCCGCGCGCGACGAACTCAGTGCCGCCTGAGGATCGGCGTCCGGCGCCGCCGGCGCTCGCGTCGACTTTTTCCGCGCGCATCGTGGGCTGGCAAAGCACCCATGGCCGCAGCGAACTTCCCTGGCAGAACACGCAGGACCCCTACCGTGTGTGGCTTTCCGAAGTCATGCTGCAGCAGACCCAGGTCTCGACGGTGCTGGGCTACTTTGCGCGCTTTCTCGACCGGTTTCCGACGGTGCAGGCACTTGCCGCCGGCAGCGAGGACGAAGTATTCGGCCTCTGGAGCGGCCTGGGTTACTACAGCCGGGCGCGCAACATGCATCGCTGCGCCCAAGAAGTGGTGCTGCGCTTCGGCGGCGGCTTTCCGACGACGGCATCCGAACTCCAGACCCTGCCGGGCATCGGCCGATCGACAGCGGCGGCGATCGCTGCATTCTGCTTCGGCGAGCGGGTTGCGATCCTCGACGGCAACGTCAAGCGGGTGCTCACGCGGGTGCTTGGCTTCGAGGGCGACCTGTCGTCCGCCGCCCAGGAACGTGTGCTCTGGGCGACGGCCACCGAGCTGTTGCCGCCGGCGACCCAGCCGCGCGCCATCTCCGGCTACACGCAGGGATTGATGGACCTGGGCGCCACCGTCTGCGTGCCGCGCAAACCAGCTTGCATGCTGTGTCCGGTCAACGATGTGTGTGAAGCGCGGCGCCAGGGCACGCCCGAAAAATTTCCCGTGAAGACGCGCAAGCTCAGGCGCAGCGCCGAGTCCTTGTGGATGCTGAAAGCGCGCGACGCGCAAGGCCGTGTTTGGCTGCAAAAGCGGCCTTCGCGCGGCATCTGGGCCGGGCTTTACTGCCTGCCGGTCTACGAGAGCATGGTCGCGCTGCTGGACGAACTTTCTCCCGGCGATCGGCCCGGTGCCCGCGAGGATGCTGCGTTCGTGCACGCGCTCACGCACAAGGACCTGCACCTGCATCCGGTGGTCATCGAATGTGCCGCCGAGCGGCAGGTGACCGATGCGGGCCGCTGGTTCGAGCCCGGCGAATGGACCGGGCTCGGCTTGCCGGCACCGGTGCGCAGGCTGCTCGTGTCCGCCAGCTAGATGCCGTCGAGCTCCCGATGGCGTTTCAGTGCGGCCCAGCGCACGCCGAAACCGCGCGCCAGCTGTTCGACCAGAAACACGGAGCGATGCTGACCGCCGGTGCAGCCGATGGCCACGGTCACGTAGCTGCGATGGTCTCGCGCCAGCGCATCGAGCCAGCGTTCGAGGAAGTGCTCGATATCGCCGTACATGCGGGCGACATCGTCGTGCTCGCGTAGCCAGTCGATCACCGCCGCATCGCGGCCGGTCAGGGGCCGTAGCGCGGGCACGTAGTGCGGATTCGGGAGCATGCGGACGTCGAACACATAGTCCGCGTCGAGCGGCACCCCGCGCTTGAACGCGAACGATTCGAAGACCAGCGTGAGTGCGCTTTCGGGCGCCGATATCAGCGCCTTCACATAGCCCTGCAGCTGGGCGGGCCGAATGATGCTGGTGTCGATCACGTCGGCACCGTCGCGCAGATCGGCCAGCAGTTCGCGTTCGAGTTCGATCGCCTGCATCAGGACGCGCTGCTGCTCGGGCGCATCGGTGCGGCCCTCTTGCCGCGACAACGGATGGCGACGCCGGGTTTCCGAATAGCGTCGCACCAGCGCGTCGGTGGTCGAGTCCAGGAACAACGAGCGCAGGGACACGCCGTCGTTGCGCAGCCCGTCCAGTTGTTGAGGCACCAGCGGCAACGAGACGCCGCTGCGCACGTCCATGGCAATCGCAACACGCGATGCTTGCAGCCGCCGCTGCAAGTCGATGAAGGGCGCGAGCAGTTCGGGGGGCAGGTTGTCGACGCAGTAGTAGCCGGCATCTTCGAGCGCATGCAGTGCGACCGATTTACCGGACCCCGACATGCCGGTGATCAGCACCAGCTCCAGATTCATGACGAGGTCTCCGGCGCCTCTTTGCCCAGCATTTCACGCGCATGCGCCAATGTGGTCTGCGAAATGCGTTCGCCGCCCAGCATGCGCGCGATCTCGCGCGCGCGAGTGTCGTCGCCGAGCACCGAAACGCCGCTTTCCGTTCGAACGCCATCGCGCGTGTCGGCTGTCGTCTGGCGCTTGGCAACCAGGAGATGATGATCGGCACAAGCGGCCACTTGCGGCAGGTGGGTGACAGCCAATACCTGCCGGTCGCGGCCGAGTTGTTTCATCAGGCGCCCGACCGTCTCGGCCACTGCACCGCCGACGCCGGCATCGACCTCGTCGAATATCAGCGTCTGGGCCGCGCCGAGTTCGCTCGTCGTCACCGCGATGGCCAGTGCAATGCGGGAGAGCTCGCCGCCCGACGCCACCTTGCCGATGGGGCGCGGCGTGCTGCCCGCATGGCCGCTGACGAGAAAGCCGATGTCTTCCAGTCCGGCCCTGCCCGGTTCTGAAAGCGGCTCCAGTGCGACTTCGAAGCGCCCGCCCTGCATGCCGAGCCCTTGCATGGCCTGGCTGACGGCCTGTGCCAGCCGGGGCGCGGCCTGATTGCGCACCTTGCTCAGTGCCTTGGCTTCCTTCATGTAGACCTGCCGGGCCGCTTGCTCGGCGCGTTCGAGGCCTTCCAGATCGCTCTGCGCGTCCAGTGCCCGCAGCTCGGCCTGCCAACCGGCCAGCAGCGACGGCAGTTCGGCCGGCGCTCGCTTGTAGCGGCGAGCCAGCGACATCCAGAGCCCCATCCGCTGATCGAGCTCGGCCAGCCGCTCGGGATCGGCGTCCGCCTGGCGAAGGTAGATGTGCAGCGAGTGCGCGGCATCGGACGCCTGCGCCACGCTCGATGCGAGAACCTCGCCCAGGGCGCGGAATTCCGGTTCGATGTGTTCGCAGTTCTGCAACTGCGAGACGGCGCGGCTGAGCGCGGCGAGCGCGCCGGTGTCGTCGTCCTCCAGCGCGGCGCATGCGGCTTCGGCAGCATCGATGAGCGCCTGCGCGTTGGAAATGCGGGTGTGGCTGGTGGAAAGTTCTTCCCACTCGTCGGGCGCGGGCGCCAGCTTCATCACTTCGGCGACTTGCCACTGCAGGCGCTCGCGCTCGCGCTGCAGCGAATCCTGCGCCGAGCGCGCCGTGTCCAGTGCCAGCAGTGCCTGGCGCCAGGCTTGCCAGGCGCTGTCGAGCGGCCCCGTGCCATAGCCGGCATACGCATCGAGCAGCACTCGAACCGCATCGGGACGGGTAAGGCTTTGCCAGGCGTGCTGGCCATGGATGTCGAGCAGCCGGTCGCCGATGTCGCGCAGCTGGGTCGCGGTGGCGGGGCTGCCGTTGATCCATCCGCGGCTGCGGCCCTGCAGGTCGACGGTACGGCGCAGCAGCAATGCGTCGCCGGCTTCGAAGCCGCCTTCGTCGAGCCAGGAGACGAGTGCCGGGTCGATATCGAACTCGGCGCTCACGTCCAGCCGCTGCGCACCTTCGCGCACCGCCCCCGCGTCGGCGCGGCTGCCGAGCGCCAGCTGCAGTGCGTCGATCAGTATCGATTTGCCTGCGCCGGTCTCCCCCGTCAGAACGGTGAAGCCCTTGGAAAAGTCGAGCTCGAGCGCGCGCACGATGACGAAGTCGCGCAGCGCGATGCGTTGCAAAGCCATCTCAGGAACCCCCCTCGTTCCAATGCAGCTTCTTGCGCAAGGTATCGAAGTAGCTCCAGC
>JANOCL010000162.1:0-2344 GCA_031412135.1 Variovorax sp.
TGCCGATGCCTTCACCACGCCAGAGGCCCGCGGCGCCAGCGTTTTCGCGTTGAGCCAGACCGGCGCCTCGAGCAGCGCCGCACGCTGGCTGGCCAACAAGGAGAACCAGGCCGACAAGGTGGGCGGACTGAACGTCGGCGCGCATGAAGCGCAGGTGCAGCGCGCCATGCTCGACATGAGCACCACCGCGCAGATCAACGACAGCATGAAGCTCGGCGGCGCGATGCTCGGCGAAATCCGCGGCATCGGCGCGCGGCTGCACAAGCCGCGCGTCGAACAGGCGGGCTTTGCGGTTCTCAAGGCGCCGGACATTCCCAGCGTGCTGGTCGAGACGGCCTTCATCAGCAACCCCGAAGAAGAATTGCGTCTGCGCAGTTCGGCCTACCAGGAAGATCTTGCCGACGCGCTGATGCGCGGCATCCAGCGCTACTTTGCGCAGAATCCGCCGCTCGCACGCAGCCGCCAGCTGTAGCCGCTCGGGGCGTTTGTTACACGACGCGAGGTGCTGCTTTCGGGCAGCGCGCCGCGCCCGCCTCCTACACCCCTCGCAGCACGGCCGACCACAGTGTTTTCATCACTGATCGAAAGGTGGACCCCATGAAGACACGTCTCTGGATTTCAACTGCGTCAGCAGCTTGCGTGCTGACCCTCGCGGGCTGCGCATCGGGCCCGAACGAGCGACTGGGCACCGCCGGCGGCGCGGTGGGCGGCGCTGTCCTGGGCAATGCCATCGGCGGCAACGCCGCCAGCACCGTGGGTGGCGCAGCGATCGGCGGTCTGATCGGCAATCAGGTGGGCCGCCGTTCCGACGAACGCAACTACGACAACCAGCGCTACTACCCCAATAACGGCTACTACCCGAACAACGGGCCGAGATACTAGAAAACACCCCCTGAAGCGCCTGCGGCGCCTCCCCCTTCAAGGGGGCGATACCAGCGGCCCGGCGAAGCCGGTTCCGCGGTATCCCTGGCAATCGGGCCGTGAAGGCGTGTTTCGGACACGCCTTTTTTTACGTGCGCCTCAGCGCGCAGCGGCGGTGCGGCCGGCGCGCCAGGCGCCGAAGATGGCGATCAGGCCAGGCACCAGGATCAGTGCCCAGATGATCTTGTCGAGATGCTCTTTCACGAGCGGCAGGTTTCCAAACAGGTAGCCGGCGCTGCAAATGCTCAACACCCACAACAGCGCGCCGGCGACGTTGAAAAGCGTGAACTTCGTCCGGGTCATCTCGGCCACGCCGGCCACGAAAGGCGCGAAGGTCCGGATGAAGGGCATGAACCGCGCGAGGATGATGGTCACGCCGCCGTAGCGCTCGTAGAACGCGTGCGCCTTGACGAAGGCCTTGCGGTTGAAGAAACGCGAACTGTTCCACTGAAACACCTTCGGCCCGAAGTAGCGTCCGATGCCATAGTTGCACTGGTCGCCCAGGATCGCGGCCGCGATGAGGACCGGCACCGCGATCGAATAGCTCATGAACCCCGCGCCACAGAGCGCGCCCACCACGAACAGCAGCGAGTCGCCCGGCAGGAAGGGCATGACGATCAGCCCGGTCTCAACGAAGACGATCAGGAACAGCAACGCATAGACCCACGTTCCGTAGGCGACGACGAAGGCTTCGAGGTGCTTGTCGACATGCAGGATAAAGTCGATGAGAAAGCTGATGATTTCCATGCTGCGCATTATCCGAGATGCCCGCAGTCGCCCTTCTAGAATGACCGAGTGAGTGCCCTTCTCTCCCCTGCCGCGACTGCGCGCCGCCCGATTCTCGAACTGCCGGACGAGCTGATCAGCCAGATAGCGGCCGGCGAAGTGGTGGAGCGGCCGGCCTCGGTGGTGCGCGAACTGCTCGACAACGCGCTCGACGCCGGCGCCAGGCAAGTCACGGTGCGCCTGTCTGCCGGCGGCGTGCGGCTGATCTCGGTCGAGGACGATGGCCATGGCCTGCCGCAGGCCGAACTCGCGCTGGCCCTGCGCCGCCATGCGACGAGCAAGATCGCCAGCCTCGGCGATCTCGAAACGGTCGGCACGATGGGTTTTCGCGGCGAGGCGCTGGCAGCCATCAACGCCATCGCCGAAATGACCCTGCTATCGCGCGTTGCCGATGCACCGAGCGCGTTTGCGCTCGACGGACGCACCGGCGAACTGCGGCCGGTGGCGCGCGCGGCCGGCACCACCGTCGAGGTGCGCGAACTGTTCTTCGCGACGCCCGCGCGCCGCAAGTTCGTGAAGTCCGATGCCACCGAACTTGCGCACTGCGTCGATGCGGTGCGGCGCCACTCCCTCGCGCGGCCCGATGTCGGCTTTGCGTTTTGGCTGGAGGGGCGCCTGGTCGAGCAATGGCGCGCCG
>JANOCL010000163.1:0-8177 GCA_031412135.1 Variovorax sp.
CGCATGCACATTTCGTCGGGCAGAACGTGTCGCGCTACAGGGTTCAAGCCGGGTCGGTGACCAACACCGGGCGGGGTGTCGATGCGCACAGGGCCTTCGAACTGGCGCATCAGTTGCGCGTGCCTCCCGAGTTCGAAGCCGCGAAGCGCAAGCGCTTCTATCAGAGCATCCTGGTTGTGGCAGTGCGCTATGCGAGAGATGGCGAGCGCACGAACGCATGGCGATCCATCCTCTCGCGGGATGTCCCCTGGCGGCAGAGATTGTCCCTGCGCGCCGCGCTGGTCCTGATCATGCTGTCGACGCCCCGCCCGCTCTGGCTGTGGGCGCTGCGCTACAAGGATCGACCTGAGTCGACACACAGCTGGACGCTGTGAAAACTGCCAACCCTCCGACAGTTTTGCCGCAGGCGCCCGAGCTTTCGTGATCTAGCGCCCGTCGTCCAGCACCAGCACCTCGTGGACCGCTGTCGCTGCATCGCCGCCGACCTTCGTTCCGCCGCCGAACACGTAGATGCGATTCCCCACGGCTGCTGCACCCAGGCCGTGCCGCGGCGTCGGCAGCGGCGGTAGCGTGCTCCAGCGGTCTGTGGCCGGGTCGTACATCCAGTTCGTGGCGAAGACGCGCTGCTCCGGCACCCATTGCTCGCCACCGAACACGTAGAGCTTGCCGTCCACTGCGACGGCAGCAAGGCCGCCCTGCGCCTGCGGCATCGGGGCGCGCGCGTCCCACCGGTTCGTCCTGGGGTCGTAGACCTCGAGATGGGCGACGTTCACCTGGCGCAGCGAGCCGTCGGGCCGCCTGAGTGCCTGTCGTCCGCCGACCACGTAGATCTTGCCGCCGATCACCCCCGAGGCGGCACTGTTGCGAGGGGTCGGGGCATCGGCGATCGTCGACCAGCGGCCCGTGGGCGGATCGAACACGTCGCTTCGCACGCTGTCCACGTGCTCGTTGAAGTGGCTCGACTCCGGTGCCGCGCGGACCCGTCCGCCGATGACATACAGCCTGCCCTCCACGGCGGCGGCTACGCCTTCGGCGCGCGGCACCGGCAGCGGCACGCTGCCCTGCCAGCGGTTCGTCACGGGGTCGTACACAATCATCGATGCCTGCGCCCGCCAGTTCGGGAAGCCGCCGCTGAAGCCCCCGATCCCGTAGAGCAGTCCGCCGGCTGCAACGAGGGCGATGTGATGACGGGCCTCGGGCAAGGTCGCCAGCCGTGTCCATCGATCGACCTGCGGGTCGTAGGCTTCCAGGTGCGCGGAATAGCCCGTGTTCGGGCTGAGCAGGCCACCTGCGACATAGATCTTGCCGTCGAGCACCTCGGGGTACAGCTCCTGCCGCGCCAGCGATGCAGGTGCCGCCTGGGTCCAGTACGGGGCTCGGCTCGGCTGGGCCTGAGCGGGGGCGGCCTGCAGCACGGTGACTGCGGCCAGCACGATGGCGATGACACTACCCTCGACAGCTTTTTTCATGATGACGAATCCGGTTGAAGGCTTTGCACCGCCCGATCCTATGAAGTCGTACCGCCAAAGGCGAATTGATTCGCGTGATGTCCCGAATCGGGCGTACAGGAGAGCAAGCAATGAACTTCACATCCCTCGACCTCAATCTGCTGGTGCTTTTCGACGCCCTCATGCGCACCCGCAGCGTCACGCAGGCCGGCGAGAAGGTGGGGCTGTCGCAATCGGCCACGAGCAACGCACTGCAGCGGCTGCGCGCGGCTTTCGACGACCCGCTCTTCGTGCGCACGCCCAAGGGGATGGACCCGTCGGCGCTGGCACTCGAGCTGGAGACGCCGATCCGCGCCGCGCTCGATCAGCTGCGCGGCGCGGTCGAGCGCGGGCAGACCTTCGATCCGGCCACGGCTTCACGCACCTTCACCGTGCTGATGAGCGACATCGCCCAGATGCTGCACATGCCCGGCGTCGTCGCCATGATGCGAACCAGCGCGCCCTCGGTTCGCCTGCACAACGTCGCCTTGTCGCTGCGCGAGGCCAAGCAGGCCATGGCCGACGGCGAGCTCGACATGGCCATCGGCTTCCTGCCCGAGCTCGGCGCCGACTTTCGGCGCCAGTCGCTGTTCTCCGAGTCGTGGGTGTGCGTGGTCGCCCGGACGCACCCGCGCATCGGCGCCGCCTTGTCGCCTGAGGCCTATCTTGCAGAGACGCACGTCAGCTTTCGACCGGCCGTGGCGATCCATTCGACGCTCGATTCGCTGCTGGTCGCGCAGTTCGCCGACAAGGGGATCGGCCGGTCGATCGGCCTGGTGGTTCCCTACTCGAGCGGGGTCGCCGCGACGGTGGCGGCCTGCGACCTGGTGCTCACGGTGCCGGTGGGCCTGGCCACGACCATGGTTGCGCTCGCCGACGTGCGCCTGGTGCCCCTGCCATTCGATCTGCCCGCCATCGACTTGAACATGCAGTGGCACGAGCGGGTCCATCGCGATCCGGGTGGCCAGTGGTTGCGTCAGGCGTTTGCCGAGAGCTATCGCGCCAAGCAACCATGAAGCTGACGAAAAGATTGCCAACGCGTCCGGGAAGCCATCGCGCAAGGCCCGCCGGGCGCGGTAGCCGCGCGGCCGCGAGACCAGGTGGCGACCGTGCGCCGCTTGTACGATGGCGTCCGGGGTTTCCGTACAAAACAACGACTTAGGATTATCTTGAAACTCGCAACCTGGAACGTCAACTCCCTCACCGCCCGCTTGCAGCACGTGCTCGACTGGCTGGCCGCCAATCCGGTCGATGTGCTGTGCCTGCAGGAACTGAAGATGACCGACGACAAGTTCCCACTGGACGCGCTCCGGGCGGCCGGCTATCACGCGGCCGTGTTCGGCCAGAAAACCTACAACGGTGTCGCGATCCTCAGCCTGGCACCGCTGCGCGACGTGGCGAGAAACATCGGCGGCTTCACGGACGATCACTCGCGCGTGATCAGCGCGACCGTCGACACGCCGGCCGGCGCGCTGCGCATCGTCAACGGCTACTTCGTGAACGGGCAGGCACCCGGCAGCGAGAAGTTCGAATACAAGATGCGCTGGCTTGGCGCGCTGCGCGAGTGGCTGCGCGCGGAACTCGCCGCCCATCCGAATCTGGTGCTGCTGGGCGACTTCAATATCGCACCGGAAGACCGCGACAGCTTCGATCCGATCGGACTCGCCGAGACCATTCACCACACGAGCGCGGAGCGCATCCACTTCAAGGCCTTGATCGAACTTGGCCTGGTCGACAGCTTTCGGCTTTTCGAGCAACCGGATAAGAGCTACTCGTGGTGGGACTACCGCATGCTGGGCTACCAGAAGAATCGAGGATTGCGCATCGATCACATCCTGTTGAGCGCGCCCCTGGTGCCCAGGGCGAAGAGCTGCACGATCGACCGTGTCCCGCGGAAGTGGGAAAAGCCCAGCGACCATGCGCCGGTGGTGTTGGAGTTGAACGCCGCATGAAGACGCTGCAAACCCTGGCCCTCGCTGCCATCGTGCTCTTGCTCTCCGCCTGCGCTGCCACGAAGCCCGACATCACCCCGAAGGCACCTGTACCGGAGGCAGCCGGCGCTTCGACGGAGAAGGTGCAATCCGGGAGAGACGTGTCGACGGTGCGGCTGATCACTGCGCAAACACCGGTGGTGCGCAGCTACCGCAAGTCGGGTGCAGGCCACATCTACAAGGCGTATCCGGGGCGTATCTACAAGGGCAAGATCCCGCCGCTGGTGTATGCCGTGGTGGTGACCGAAACCGATATCGACAGTACCGGGCGGGTGGTCGGCGTGCACTTCAGCCGTACGCCGAGCCATGCGCCGGAGGTGAGCGGAATGATCTCCAAGCTGATCAGGGAGGCCTCGCCCTTGCCGAATCCGGGCAAGCTCGGCGCACACACTTACGTCGACACCTGGCTGTGGGACAAGAGCGGCCAGTTCCAGCTCGACACGCTCACATTGGGGCAGCGCAGCCGCTGAAAACGCGCGGCCACGGAGGCCACGTGGACTACTCGAGGCCCAGTTCCTGGATCTTGCGAGTAATGGTGTTGCGGCCGATACCGAGCTTCAGCGCCGCCTCGATCCGGCGGCCGCGCGTGCTGGCCAGGGCGGTGAGGATCAGGCGCGACTCGAAGCGGCGCGACAGCGCATCCCATACGTCGTTGCGCCCCGCAGCGAGCAGCGTCTGTGCTTCGAGTTCGAGCCCCGCTTCCCACGCCGCCGGTTGGACACCGCCTGTGGTGGGCGCCGCGGTCACCGGCGCAGACACGGCAGTCAACGACACAACGGCGGAATGACCTTCCTGCTCCGAAGGCGCAACGGCCGCAGGAGCCGCTGGCGCAATGGCGGCGGTTGCCATCACCTCCGGCGGCAGGTCCTTGGTTTCGATCAACTGCGCCGGCGCCATGACGGTGAGCCAGTGGCAGATGTTCTCGAGCTGCCGCACGTTGCCCGGAAAGCCGAAGGTAGCGAGCTGTACCAGCGCGGCGTCGGAGATGCGCTTGGGTTCGACGCCGAGCTGCTTCGCGCTTTGCTGAAGAAAGTGCCGCGTGAGCGCAGGTATGTCTTCGCCGCGCTCGCGCAGCGCCGGCAGCCGCAGGCGGATCACGTTGAGCCGGTGGAACAGGTCCTCGCGGAATCCGCCCAGCTTCACGCGCTGCTCGAGGTCCTGGTGCGTGGCAGCGATCACGCGCACGTTGGCCTTGACCGAGTTGTGACCACCCACGCGATAGAAATGCCCGTCGCTCAACACGCGCAAGAGGCGCGTCTGCAAGTCGAACGGCATGTCGCCGATCTCGTCGAGGAACAGGGTTCCGCCCTCCGCCTGCTCGAATCGTCCGCGCCGCATCGTCTGGGCGCCGGTGAAGGCACCTCGTTCATGGCCGAACAGTTCGCTTTCGAGCAGATCCTTCGGTATGGCGGCGGTGTTGATTGCGACAAAGGGGCCCATGGCCCGCGGCGAGTGCTTGTGCAAGGCGCGCGCAACCAGTTCCTTGCCGGAACCCGACTCGCCGGTGATCAGCACCGTCACGTTGCTCTGGGAGAGGCGGCCGATGGCGCGGAACACGTCCTGCATTGCCGGCGCCTGGCCCAGCATTTCGGGGGCGGCCGCCATGCGCTCTTCCGCCACTTCCTCGCGCTGGCTCTCGTCGACCGCGCGGCGGATCAGTTCCACCGCGCGCGGCAAGTCGAAAGGCTTCGGCAGGTATTCGAATGCGCCGCCCTGGAAGGCCGACACCGCGCTGTCGAGATCGGAGAACGCGGTCATGATGATGACCGGCAGGCCAGGGTGCTTGGCCTTGATCTTGTCCAGCAGATCGAGGCCCGAGCCGCCCGGCATCCGGATGTCGCTGACCAGCACCCCAGGCCCCTGGTGCTCATCGTCGGCCACGGCGTCGAGCGCTGCGAGCACCTCGCGTCCACTGGTGAAGCTGCGGGTTGGGAGGTCTTCGCGCAAGAGCGCCTTTTCCAGCACGAAGCGGATCGATTGGTCGTCGTCCACTATCCAGATCGGCTTCATGCAGCTCCTTGTTGCGTGGCTGCTAGGGCAGCGGAATCAGTATCTTGAAGTTGGTCCGGCCCGGGACGCTGTCGCACTCGATCACGCCATGATGCTGTTGCACAAAAGTCTGCGCCAGCGTCAATCCGAGCCCGGTTCCGCCTTCCCTGCCCGAAACGAGCGGATAGAAAATGCGGTCCTTGATCGCGTCCGGCACACCCGGTCCATTGTCAGTGACATGCAATTCCAGTGCCAGTCGATACCACTGCTTGTTGAAGATCACCTGGCGCGCGATCCGTGTCTTGAATGTGATGCATGCATCGCCGGCAGCCAGCCGCTCGGCGAGGGCCTGCGCCGCGTTGTGGACGATGTTCAGCGTGGCCTGGATGAGCTGCTCGCGATCGCCCCGGAATTCGGGTATCGAGACATCGAAGTCGCGCTCGATGCTCAGGCCGCGCGGAAACTCGGCCAGGATCACTGAACGCACGCGCTCGCACACCTCGTGGATATTGACGTCGCCCACCACATGAGGACGGCGATGCGGCGCGAGCAGCCTGTCGACCAGCGTCTGAAGACGGTCGGCCTCGTGGATGATGACCTGCGTGTACTCGATGAGATCGCGCGACTCGACTTCCATCTGCAGCAGCTGTGCAGCGCCGCGGATGCCGCCGAGCGGGTTTTTTATCTCGTGGGCGAGATTGCGGATCAGCTCCTTGTTGGCTTGCGCCTGGTCTAGCAGGCGCTCCTCGCGGTCTTGCCGCACATGCTGTTCGAGCTGCGACATCTCGATGACCAGTTCGCCCGCCCGGTCGCCCTGCGCAAGCGTGACCTGCACCGGCATGAGTTCGTGGTTGACGCGGCGCAGATAGGCGTCATAGCGCAGTGTCGCGAAATCGTTGCTGCGCGCGCCGTCGATCGCGGTACGCAGCACCTGCGGCTCGTGAAAGCAGGCGCCGAACTGGGAGCCTTCGAGCGTGCGGCGCGATGTGCCCAGCGCATCTTCGAGTCCCGCGTTGGCGAACAGCACCGATCCGTCGGTGCGAACCACCGCGATCAGCGTGGAGAGCAGATCGAAGGCCTGAAAGCGCTTGCCGGTGCGGCCGGGCTTTCCAAGTGCCATTCAGCGAGCGCCCGGCAGGCGGCCGATCTCGCGGCGAATGCCCGCGATATCGCTTTCGTTGCGCGCGAGTTCGGCCTTCATGCCCGCCACCCGGTCCAGGTACTTCTGGTAGTTGCGGCTCTCGCTGCCCTGCTTTTCCGGCTCGCCATTGTTGTAGTCCTTCAGCAGTTGGGCCTGGCGCTCCTCTGACTTGCGAAGTTCGGATTCGAGCACGTTGCGGGCGTCGCCGTCGCGCGCACGCTGGTCGGCGCCGTCGACGCGCGGGCTGCCCGCCGGCGCACGCGCTGCCGCACCGCCGCCGCTGGACGATGGCGCCGCGGCCACCGGACGGGTGCCCTGCACCACGGTGACGTTGCCGCCTTCCATCACCTTGCAGCCGCGCTGCTGCGCGACGGTGGCATTGTTGGTGTATTCGTTGCCGCAGCGCCAGACGCGCTCCTGCGCAAAGGCCGGCACGCCGGCCAGCAGGGCCAGGGGCAACAACAGGAGGGAAGCAGGCTTCATGGTCGTAGAGGGTGTACGCAGCAAAGGTGCATTTTCGTGCAATTCGACATGCGCACCCCGCCGATGTTCCCGCCCTAAAAAAAAGGACGGCGCAAGCCGTCCCTTTTTAACGAGTTGGCGGACAACTACAGCGAGTAGTACATGTCGAACTCGACTGGATGGGTCGCCATGCGGAAGCGCGTGACTTCCTGCATCTTCAGGTCGATGTAGGCATCGATGTAGGCATCGGTGAACACGCCGCCCTTGGTCAGGAACGCACGGTCCTTGTCGAGGTACTCGAGCGCCTGGTCCAGGCTGTGGCACACGGTCGGGATCAGTGCGTCTTCTTCCGGCGGCAGGTGGTACAGGTCCTTGCTGGCGGCTTCGCCCGGGTGGATCTTGTTTTCCACGCCGTCGAGACCGGCCATCAGCAGCGCGGCGAAGCCGAGGTACGGGTTCATCAGCGGATCGGGGAAGCGCGCCTCGACGCGGCGGCCCTTCGGGTTGGCCACGAACGGAATGCGGATCGATGCCGAGCGGTTCTTGGCCGAATAGGCCAGCTTCACCGGCGCCTCGAAACCGGGGACCAGGCGCTTGTAGCTGTTGGTGCCGGGGTTGGTGATGGCGTTCAGTGCACGGGCGTGCTTGATGATGCCGCCGATGTAGTGCAGGGCGAAGTCGCTCAGGCCTGCGTAGCCGTCGCCGGCGAACAGGTTCTTGCCGTCCTTCCAGACCGACTGGTGCACGTGCATGCCGCTGCCGTTGTCGCCGACGATCGGCTTCGGCATGAACGTCGCCGTCTTGCCGTAGGCATTGGCCACGTTGTGGATCACGTACTTCTGCAGCTGGACCCAGTCGGCGCGCTGGATCAGCGTGCTGAAGCGGGTGCCGAGTTCCATCTGGCCGGCGTTCGCCACTTCGTGGTGATGCACTTCGACCGGGATGCCGAGGGCTTCGAGCACCAGGCACATTTCCGAGCGCATGTCCTGGAAGCTGTCGACCGGCGGGACCGGGAAGTAGCCACCCTTGACGGTGGGCCGGTGGCCCATGTTGCCGCCTTCGAAACTGGCACCGCTGTTCCACGGCGCCTCTTCGGAGCCGATCTTG
>JANOCL010000164.1:0-5940 GCA_031412135.1 Variovorax sp.
CGCGGGCAGGGGGTCACCCCCCGCCCCAATGCCCCCCCGCCTTCGCCCCACGCCTTAATTCCGCTGCGGGGCCCACCCGATCCCCTCGGCACGGGAAGCGCCGTTGTGTGCCGGGCGATAAACCACCGCCCTGACGGATCACGCACCGAACGACACCCCCGCCGTCGCCTCGACACGGCTGGTTTCATCCAGAGCCGCTGCCTGGAGTCGGTAAGCTCCAAAGTTGACAAAGCCAAGGAGATTGCCCATGCCGAATTCGCCTGCATCCGATCCTGTTTTCGCGCCGTTGGAGGGTATTCGCGTGCTGAGCCTCGCGCTCAACATGCCAGGCCCCGCAGCATTGATGCGCTGCCGCGCGATGGGTGCGCGCTGCACCAAGCTTGAGCCGCCGGCGGGCGACCCGATGGGCCACTACAACCCGGCCGCGTATGCGGTGATGCACGAAGGCGTGCAGGTGGAAACCGCCGACCTCAAGACCGATGCCGGGCAGGCACGGCTGCATCGCGCACTCGACGAAACCGATGTGCTGCTGACATCGTTTCGGCCCTCGGCGCTCGACAAGCTCGGCCTGCGCTGGGACGCGCTGCATGCCCGCCACCCGGCGCTGTCGCAGGTTGCGATCGTCGGCGCACCCGGCGCCCGCGGCGAGGAGCCGGGCCACGATCTCACCTACCTTGCCGAAGCGGGGCTGGTCACCGGCACCACGCTGCCGCCCACGCTGTATGCCGACATGGGCGGTGCGCTGATGGCCAGCGAGGCGGTGCTGAAGGCGGCGCTGATCGCCCGCGGCGCTAACGCCGGGAACGGCGTCTGCTTCGAGGTCGCCCTCAGCGCTTCGGCGCAATGGCTCGCGCTGCCGCGCACCTGGGGCCTCACCCAGCCCGCAGGCGCGGTCGGCGGCGCCCACGCGGGCTACCGCGTCTACCCGTGCGCCGACGGCCGCGTCGCAGTAGCGGCGCTGGAGCCGCATTTCGCCGCGCGGTTGTGCGAAGCCGCGGGCGTGCCATCGCGCGACATGCTCGCTGCCGCAACGCATTCGGCCATCGCCCAATGGCTGCGCGGCCGCACCCGCGCCGAACTGGACGTGCTTGCGACGGAACACGACATTCCGATGCACGCCCTGCCGGACGAGGTGCCACGAGCGTGAGACCGAACGGCGCCGTTCGGCGTTGGGAAGCAGATCGGGGCTTCGGCTTCATTCGCGGTCCCGGCGACGGCGCGGTCCGGCCTTTACGTGCCAACGGCTGGTTGTTCATCACGTTGTTGTGCTGGGCCGGCATCACCGGTGTGGGCGTTTGGCTGCAGCGCCTGCCGTTGCCGGCATTGGGCGCGCTGGCCGCAGTCAATGCCGCGACTTTCATCGCGTATGCCTTCGACAAGAGCGCAGCCCGCAGCGGCAGTCGGCGGACGTCTGAGCAAACACTGCATGTCTTCTCGCTGGCGGGCGGCTGGCCGGCCGCGTGGCTGGCGCGAGAGACGCTGCGCCACAAGTCGAGCAAAACCTCGTTCCGGCGCGTCTACGCGGCAACGGTGACGCTGCACTGCGCCGGGCTCGTGGCCTGGGTGTTCTTGCTGGCGCCTCGCTGGATCGGCTGAAGGCAGACCGCCACTAGGCGGGCGCGACTAGAGGCGCAGGCACCGCTTGCAGGCCGCCGCTGCACCGCCTAATCTGAACATTGGGGGCGGGCGTCTCCCGCCCGGGAGATCGCCATGTATCAACGCATCCTCGTCGCCACCGACGGCTCCGAACTGTCGGAGCAGGCCGTGACCAGCGCCATCGACCTGGCTGTACTGACGCAGGCGGAACTGGTCGCGGTGAAGGTCGTGCGCCTGCATCGGGCCAGCTACTTCGAAGGCGCGCTGCTGCTGAATCAGACCGAGGCCGACCGCATGCAGGAACATGCCGATCTGGAGGCGCAGCGGGTGGTCGATGCAGTGAAGCAGAAGGCGCAGGCGAAGGGCATCCGCAACGCCAAGGCCGTCGTCATGAAGTCGGACCTGGTGTCGGAAGCCATCATCGAAACAGCAAGGACGCAGCACTGCGACCTGATCGTGATGGCGTCGCATGGACGTCGCGGCATCAAGCGCCTGCTGATGGGCAGCGAGACGCTGCATGTGCTGACGCATTCGCACACGCCGGTGCTGGTGCTGCGCTGAAGAAATCAACGTGCTGCGTCGACTCCGCGCTGGCGCTCGCGGTCTGACGCCAGATCACGAAGGCCAGCGCGGGTGGTCGTCGTCGATGACATAGACGTGGGCATGCCGCACGCCCGGGCCAGCCGTCCGATGTCCTTCCGCCCAATGCGGATGGTCGCCGGGCATGTCGTCGTGGCGATGCGGCAACTCCGCCGCTTCCTGCTCGCGCCATAGACAGGCGGCAAGCCATGTGGAGCCGCTCGCCAGCAATCCGAGGACGATGAAACTCGTCGGCATCCCTGCCTTGGCGCCGAGCCAGCCGGCGATCGGATAGGTGAGCAACCAGCAGGCATGCGACAGTGCGAACTGCGCAGCGAACAGCGCCGGCCGGTCCTCCTCACGTGCCGAGCGTCGCAGCAAGCGCCCGGACGGCGTCTGCGCCAGCGAATAGCCCAGGCCGAGCACAAACCAGAGCGGCAGCAGCACGGCATAGCGCGTTGCAGCAAGAACGCCGAGCAAAAGGCCGATGCCGATCAGGCCAGCGCCACTCAGCATGACCCGCCGCTCCGGCAGCAGCTCCAGCAACCTGGGCAACGCCAGGGCCACGAGCATTGAACCGGCACCGAAAAGAGCCAGTGCGGTTGCGGTCGCGGTCTGCGCGAGACCGAACTCCGATTGCACAAGTACGACGGTGTTGACGATCACCATCGCGCTGCCCGACGCGATTGCAAGATTCAGCGCGAGCAGACCCTGCAGGCGCGGGGTGGCGAGATAGATGCGCAGGCCGCGCGTGGTGCGTTCGTAGATGCCTCGTTTATCGGCCAATTTTGCCCTTGGCAGCGCTGTCGAAACGACCAGGGCAGCCGATGCCACGAATCCGATCACGGTGCCGCCGAACAGGCTGTGGTAGCTGACGACGCCCAGCAGCAGGGCCGCCAGCGCCGGACTGGCCAGACTCTCCAGGTCATAGGCCAGGCGCGACAGGGAAAGTGCGCGGGTGTAGTCCTCCTCTTTGGGCAGCACGTCGAGGATGGTGGCCTGGAACGTCGGCGTGAATGCGGCGGACGCCGACTGCAGCAAGAAGATCAAGACGTAGATTTGCCAGATCTGGTCGACGAACGGGAGCATCAGTGCGACGGCCGCACGAATCAAGTCGAGCGCAACCATCACGGCGCGGCGCGGAAGGCGTTGGGCGAATGCCGAAGCGATTGGCGCGACGCAGATGTAGGCGAGCATCTTGATCGCCAGCGCAGTGCCCAGCACTGCGCCAGCATTGCCCCCCGCCAGATCGAAGGCCAGCAGCCCCAAAGCGACAGTGGCCAGGCCCGTGCCGAGCAATGCAATCACCTGCGCAAGAAACAGGTGGCGATAGGTCCGGTTGCGAAGTACGTCGATCACTGCGGACTGCTACTTGACCGCGAAACGCACCGTGACGATCTTCTTGTCGGCAGTCGTCAATGCAGCCACGACCTTTGCACCTTTGCCAAGCCTGACGCCCTTGGCTTCGAGCTTGTTGCCTCCCGCCGGCTTCAGATCTGCCTCCGACTTTTCAGCGCCGTTGAGGACGGTGAGACGGCCGCCGGCGCGGGAGGTGTCGAATTCTTTCTCATGGTCGATGACGTAGAGCGCGGCGCCGTCGCCGGTTGAGACCAGTTCGAACGAGAGATCGCTGGCGCTCTGCACGATGCCGCCGTGCTGCGGCTTGGCGCCGCCGTGCGCGAGGGCGGTGTTCATGCTCAAGGTCGAAGCCGAGATCAGCACGGCCGCCGCAAGAAGTTTCAAGGTTTCGGTTTTCATGATCTTTGGATCGTCCTTTGGTCGAAGAAGGCACGCTTTGGAGAAGGCGGCGCCGAAAAGCCTTGGGAAAGTGCAAGCCGCATCGCGTCAGTACGCCTCCTGCGGTTGGGGGCCGATGACGGGCTCGACCGGTTCGACTTCGAGCAACCGTTCGGTGGCCTGCCGACCGAACAGCCAGAAAAGAACCGGCGTCAGCAACGTGTCGAGAATGGTCGAGCTGACCAACCCGCCGAAGATGACCACCGCGACCGGATGCAGGATTTCCTTGCCGGGTGCGTCGGCTGCGAGCAGCAGCGGGGTCAGCGCGAACGCAGCAACCAGCGCTGTCATGAGCACAGGCGTCAGGCGCTCCAGCGAGCCCCTGACGATCATGGGCTGTCCGAATGTTTCGCCCTCGAACTTGCAGAGGTTGATGTAGTGCGAGACCTTCAGGATGCCGTTGCGCGTGGCGATGCCGGCCAGCGTGATGAAGCCCACCATCGACGCGACCGAAAGGCTCACGCCCGCCAGCCACATCGCCACCACGCTGCCGATCAGCGCCAGTGGAATGTTGGCCATGATGATGGCAGTGAGCACCGCGGATTTGTAGCGCGCATACAGCACGAGAAAGATCATGGCCAGCGAGATCAGCGACAAGCCAATGATCAGGTTCATCGCCTGCTCCTGGGCCTGGAACTGGCCTTCCAGGCTGACGAACGTGCCGGCGGGCAAGGAAGTCTTCGCGATCACGCCCCGGATGTCTTCGATCACCCGGCCCATGTCCGAGCCGTCCGTGTTGGCATAGACCACGATGCGCCGCCGTCCGTTCTCGCGCCCGATCTAGTTGGGGCCGTCGGTTTCCTCGACGGTTGCGAATGCGGACACAGGCAGTCGCCCTGCCGGGGTGTCGATGAGTGTCGCGGCCAGATCCTGCGGAGTGCGGCGGCCATCGGGCAGGCGCAGGACCAGGTCGTACCGGCGCAGGCCGTCGACGATCTGCGCCCCGTGCGCGCCGTCGGTCAGCGCCTGGAGCACCCGCACCGCTTCACCGGGCGACAGGCCCGTCTGGGCCAGCTTGCGGTGATCGAGCCTCACGGTGATCTGCGGGATCAGCACCTGCTTCTCGACCGTCAGATCGACCAGGCCCGGTACGCCCGACAGGCCCTGGCGCATCTGTTCGCCGAGCCCGCGCAAGGTGTCGGTGTTATCGCCGAAGATCTTCAATGCGATCTGCGCTCGCACGCCCGAGAGCAGGTGGTCCAACCGGTGCGAAATCGGCTGGCCGATGGCAACCTGGGCCGGCAGCACCGACAGCCGGGTCCGGATGTCCGCCATCACTGCTTCACGGTCCCGGCCCGAGCGCTTCAGGTCGACGTCGATCTCTGCCGAGTGCACGCCCTCCGCATGCTCGTCGAGCTCGGCGCGCCCCGTGCGACGCCCCACCTGCGTGACCTCGGGTACTTCGGCGATCAGCGTTTCCGCCAGGGCGCCCATGCGGTTGGCCTCGGCCAGCGCAGTGCCCGGATTGAAGATCATGCCGAGCACCAGCGACCCTTCGTTGAATGCCGGCAGGAAAGCGCGGGGAAAGAACGGCACGCTCGCCGCCGCGGCAGCCACGGCCAACGCAGCCACCGCAATCAGTACCTTTGCGCGGGCGAAGGACCAGCCCAGCACCTTCTCGTCCCAGCGCTTGAGACGCACGACCAACGGACTGTCTCCATAGTCCAGCCGCTTCATCCTGGGCAGCAGGTAATGGCACAACACCGGCGTGACCGTCATGGACACCAGCATCGACGCCAGGATGGAGACGATGTAGGCAATGCCCAGCGGCGAGAACAGCCGGCCCTCGATGCCCGGCAGCGCGAACAGCGGCACGAACACCAGCACCACGATGACCGTCGCGTAGACGATGCCGGAACGTACTTCAACGCTGGCGCGCCGCACCACTTCCATGGTGGGCAAGGGGTTGCCTGCGGCGCGGTTCTGTTTGAGCCGACGCACGATGTTTTCCACGTCGACCACCGCATC
>JANOCL010000165.1:0-32736 GCA_031412135.1 Variovorax sp.
CGCAGATACCGCGGAACCGGCTTCGCCGGGCCGCTGGTATCGCCCCCTTGAGGGGGAGGCGCCGCAGGCGCTTCGGGGGTGTTTCATTTCAAGCCGCTCTCTTTCTGGAGCTTCTCGAAGATCTTAGTGATCTTCTCCTCCAGCGTGGCGGCCGTGAACGGCTTCACCACATAGCCGTTGGCGCCGGCCTGCGCGGCGGCGATGATGTTTTCCTTCTTGGCCTCGGCCGTCACCATCAGCACCGGCAGCTTGGCCAGTTCCGGGTCGGCACGGATGGTCTGCAGCATGGTCAGCCCGTCCATGTTGGGCATGTTCCAGTCCGACACCACGAAGCCGAAATTGCCGCCGCGCAGTTTTTCGATGCCGGCGGCGCCGTCCTCGGCCTCGTCCACGTTCAGGAACTCGAGTTCCTTCAGCAGGTTGCGCACGATGCGGCGCATGGTCGGGAAGTCATCCACGACCAGGATTTTGATGCTCTTGTCGATCACGATTTTCTATAGCTCCAACAGTTCGTTCGTTGTTCAAACCCGGTTCGTGCGTTCGCCGAAGGTGCGCAGGTGCGCAAACACGCGGCGGCTCATTTCCCCGAGCGGCGAAACCTCGTCCGCCGCGCCGATGGCGATCGCCTCGCGCGGCATGCCGAAAACCACGCAGCTCGCCTCGTCCTGGGCCAGCGTGTATGCGCCGGCATGCTTCATGCGCAGCAGGCCCTCGGCGCCGTCCTTGCCCATGCCGGTGAGGATCATTCCGATCGCGTTCTTGCCCGCGTGCTTCGCCACCGAATCGAACAGCACGTCGATCGATGGCCGATGCCGGTTCACGGGCGGCTCCTGGTCGAGATGGGCCACGTAGTTGGCGCCGCTGCGTGCGAGCGACAGGTGCCAGCCGCCGGGTGCGATGTAGGCATGGCCGGGCAGCACGCGCTCGCCGTGCTCCGCTTCTTTCACATGGATGCGGCACAGGCCGTCGAGACGCTGCGCGAACGACCGGGTGAAGCCGGGCGGCATGTGCTGCGCGATCAGCACCGCGGGCGAATCCGGCGGCAGCGGCTGCAGCACCTCGCGGATGGCTTCGGTCCCGCCGGTCGAGGCGCCGATGATGATGAGCTTCTCGGTACTCAGGAGCGGCCGTTGCAGCGGCGGCTCCTGCACGATGTCGGCGGCGGGCCGTACTGCGCCGGCATGGCGCGCGGGCAGCAGCCGCGCACACGCTGCGGTGCGGATCTTGCCGGTGATGAGCTCGGTGTAGTTGAGCAGGCCGTCGCGCACCCCGAGCCGCGGCTTGGTGACGAAATCGATCGCGCCCAGCTCGAGTGCGCGCAGCGCGATCTCCGAGCCGCGCTCGGTCAGCGACGACACCATCACCACCGGCATCGGCCGCAGCCGCATCAGCTTTTCGAGAAACTCCAGGCCGTCCATGCGCGGCATCTCGACGTCGAGCGTCAGCACGTCCGGGTTCGTGACCTTGATGAGGTCGCGCGCCACCAGCGGGTCGGCCGCTGTGCCGACCACCGTCATGTCGTCCTGGCTGTTGATGATCTCCGTCATCACGCTGCGTATCAGCGCCGAATCGTCGACGCAGAGCACCTTGATCTTCTTCATGCCACGCGGCTCCTCTTGTCGCTGGCCACCAAAGCCAGCCTGCGCAGCAAGTCGCCCTCCTGCTGCTGGACGCTCTGCATGTCGAGCTGCGTGCGCAGCTTGCGCACCACCGCCTTGCCGCTCTTCGGCCATAGGCAGACACGGCGCGCATGCACGCCGCGCAAGTCCTGCGCGACGATGGCGACGCGCTCGGCCTTCAGGTAGCGCAGCACGAAGTCGGCATTGCGGTCGCCGATGTTGAGCGTGGTCATGTTGGCAAGCACCGCGCCGCCGCCGAACACCTTGGCCCGCAACCGGTCGCGGCGCGCGCCCGAGCGCAGCAGTTCGCGCAGCAGCACGTCCATTGCGAAGGCGCCGTAGCGCATGGCTTCGACCGGCCCGCGCGTGGCGGACTCGCCATCCTCCGGCAGCATGAAATGGTTCATGCCGGCAACGCCGGCGTCCAGGTCGAACAGGCAGGCCGCGACGCAGGAGCCGAGCACGGTGGTGAGCACGGTGTCGGTGGTGGTGACGTAGTACTCGGAAGGCAGCAGCTTGACCGCCATGCTGCCGAAGTCGCGGTCGAAATAATGATGGCTGGCAATAGACCCCGGCACGGCGGCGCCGATTGCGAGGCCTCCCCCGGCGTCGTTCATCGGGGCACCCTGCTTACCTCGTAGACCGTCTGGCCGACCGACTTGAAGGTCGGGTTGACCAGCGACGCGTTCTCCGAATGCCCGGCGAACAGCAGGCCCTCCTGGCCGAGCAGCGGCGCAAAGCGCCCCAGCACCTTGTTCTGGGTCGGCTTGTCGAAATAGATCATCACGTTGCGGCAGAAGATCGCGTCCACCGGCTCCTTCACCGACCACGAGGGATCGAGCAGGTTCAGGCGAGAGAACTTGACCATCGCCGCCACTTCGGGGCGGATGCGCACCTTGCCCGCGTTGGCGCCCGTGCCGCGGTTGAAGAAGCGCTTCAGGCGTTCGGCCGAAAGCCGGCTCACTTGCTCGGTGGTGAAGACCCCGGCCGAGGCCTTGGTCAGCACCGAGGTGTCGATGTCGGTCGCGACCACGCGGGCCGCGCTCGCGCGCTCGCCGAGCGCCTCGATCAGCGTGATGGCGATCGAATAGGGCTCCTCGCCGGTCGAAGCGGCCGCGCACCAGACCGTGACCGGCTGCTTGCACTTGCGCGCATGGCTGGCGAGCAGCGGGAAGTGATGGGCCTCGCGAAAGAACGAAGTCAGGTTGGTGGTCAGCGAATTGATGAAGGACTGCCACTCGTCGCCGTCGCGGCTGGTTTCCAGCAGCTCCAGGTAGTCCGAGAAGTCGGACATGTCCAGCTCGCGCAGTCGACGCGAGAGCCGGCTGTAGACCATCTGGCGCTTCTGCTCGCCCAGCGCGATGCCGGCACGGCGATGAATGAGCGTGCGGACCTTGGAGAAATCGTTATCGGTGAGAAGAAATTCGGTGTTCACGGTGAGCCCAATGCATGACCTTCAATGTACTGAGCAAGTGCCCTAGGCAATGGTCCGATCAGGGGCCTGAAAGCCCGGCAGCTCGGCCGAAAGGCGCACGCGCTCACTTCGTCTCAGCCGGACTCACGTCTTGCGCCCACGCCATCGCCGACATGTGCGCAGCGTTCACCTGCTCGGCACTCAGGAACAGGTCTTCGGACAGCCGCGCGGCTTCGGCGCCATCCCGCTCGCACATCTCGGCCAGTGCGAGGAACGGGCCGTAGACACCCTCGCGCGAGAGGATCGCCTGCTGCACCGATTCGCTCAGCTGCACCTTGCCGAGCACCTCCTGCATCGACACGCCGAGCAACTGGTCGATGAGCGAGAACATGCCGACGACGAACAGGTTGTCGGCTTCGCCTGCGGGCAGCATTCCCTTGCCCATCAGCTCGACGAAGCGGCCGCGCATGATCGCCTTCTTCATCAGGAACGGCGGGCTTGCCTGGGCGTTGCTGGTTGCCAGCAGCAGCGACAGCCAGCGGAACAGCGGCCCGTAGCCCAGCATCGTCATGGCATGGCGCAGCGAATGGATTTCGACGCCGACACCGATGGCCGGCGAGTTCATGTGGCGCAGCAAGCGGTAGGTGAGCGCGGCATCGTGCTTGAGCGCGGCCTCGATCTCGCGCAGGTCGTCGTTGCGCTGGATCATCTGCATGACCTTCACGATCAGCATCGATTCGGGCTGCAGCGTGCGGCCCGGCTCCGGCGTCACGGGTGGCACCGCGAACGCGCCTTCCACGAACACGTCCATTTGCAGCTCGGCGCAGGCGTCGAAGTCTTTCCACGTGGTCATCCGCGTCGCGACGAAACGCAGCGGCGGTTCGCCCGGCTGCTCCTCGCGCCGGATGCCGGCGGCCCGGCCGCATTGCGCTGCATCGACGCCGAAATGGGTCACGATGGCGCAGGCTTCCTCGTCTTCGGGCAGCGCGTCCGCGTCCTTCAGCAGCACGCCGAAGCCCTGCTCCCGCAGGAACAGGAGCAGCGGCCGTGCGTCGGCATCGGCCAGGTCGTCTGCGCCGAGGCAGAGCACCACCTTCTCCGGTGGCAGCGATTGCAGTTCGCCCGCCGCCAGCAGCTCGGCGGTCATGTCCAGGTACAGCACGGTGCCGCCAAGACGCCAGCCGGTCTTCGGCGCGTTGAGGTGCCTGGCCATGCAGGCAACCATCGCCTTGAACTGCTCCTGTATGCCGGCCGCCGCCTGAGGTGCCGCCGGATGCCACGCCGGCCGCAAGCCGACGACGCGCTTGTGCGGGTCCAGCAGCAAGGCGTAGGTCAGGTAGCCGTCGGGGCTGAGTTCGATCGCCGGTGCCGCCGCGTTGTGATCGATCGCGGCTGCGCCCGGCTCCTGGCGCTTGAAGAAATCGAATCGCATCACGAATCTCCTTCGAAATCTCAGGCCGCCACGGCGGCCGGACTGGCGGCGCCCGCCAGCGCAGCGGCACTCGCGGCCTGCGCGCGTTGGATGCGGGGCATGGCGCCGACGTCGATGATGAACGCGACGCTGCCGTCGCCGAGGATGGTGGCGGCCGAAATGCCCGGCACCTTGCGGTAGTTGGTTTCCAGGTTCTTCACCACCACCTGGTGCTGTCCGAGCAGCTCGTCGACCATCAGCGCGAAGCGCGTGTCGTCGGCCTGCACGATGACCAGGATGCCCTGCGTCGGGTCGGTCTGCGCGCCCGTCACGTCGAACACGCGGTGCAGTTCGATCAGCGGGAGGTATTCGCCGCGCACGCGGATCACATGGCCGTCGCTGGTGATCGAATGCAGGTGCTCGGCGCGCGGCTGCAGCGACTCGATGACATAGCTCAGCGGCAGGATGTAGGCCTCTTCGCCAACCTTCACCGACATGCCGTTCAGGATGGCGAGCGTCAGCGGCAGCACGATGCGGGTGGTGGTTCCGTGGCCCTCGCGCGAGCTGATCTCCACATGGCCGCCCATCTCCTGGATGTTGCGCTTGACCACGTCCATGCCCACGCCTCGGCCCGAAATGTCGGTGACCTGCTCGGCGGTCGAGAAGCCGGGCGCGAAGATCAGCTGCCACACCTCATCGTCGGGCATCGCGTCGCTCACCGCCAGCCCCTGCTGCATGGCCTTGGCAAGGATCTTTTCGCGGTTCAGGCCGGCGCCGTCGTCGCTGACTTCGATCACGATGTTGCCGCCGTGGTGCTGCGCCGAAAGAAGCAGTTGGCCGGTCGCGTCCTTGCCCTTGGCAAGGCGCTGCGCCGGCGTTTCGATGCCGTGGTCCAGGCTGTTGCGCACCAGGTGCGTCAGCGGATCGACGATGCGCTCGATCAGCCCCTTGTCGAGTTCGGTTTCGCGGCCGTAGGTGTCCAGGCGCACCTGCTTGCCGAGCTTGGCGCTCACGTCGCGGATCACGCGCGGGAAGCGGCTGAACACATAGTCCATCGGCATCATGCGGATCGACATGACCGACTCCTGCAGATCGCGTGCATTGCGCTCCAGGTGGCCGAGTCCGCTCACGAAGCGTTCGTAGGCCGCCGGGTCGAGCATGGTCGCGGCCTGGGTCAGCATGGACTGCGTGATCACCAGTTCGCCGACCAGGTTGATGAGCTGGTCGACTTTCTCGACGTCCACGCGGATCGAGCTGGACTCCTTGGCATTCGCCGTTCCGGCCGCGGCGGGAACGGCTGCCGTGGCCGGTGCGGGCTTGGGCGCTGCCGCTGCCGGCGCGGGCGCCTGCACCGGGGCCGCAGTCGCCTGCGGCTGCGCCGGCTCGCGGGTGATCTCGATCTGCGATTCGTCGATGACGAAGCAGCACACGGCCACGATGTCTTCGGGCTCGCAAGTGGTTGCCAGCATCACGACCAGATGGTCGGCACTGCGCGTGCGCGACAGCACGCGGCCCAGGTTGCCGAGTTCGTCGGCGAGCAGGTCGCACTCGCTGTCCGAAAGCCGGCTGAATCGGATGCGCAACCCGCCGCCGGCCGCCGCAACCGGCGCGTCGATGACAGCGGGTGCTGCCGGCGCTGCAGCCACGGGCGCGGGCGCATTCTTGCTGTCGTCGTTCTCGCGCGCAAGCTGCTGCAGCACGGCGCAGATGTGGGCGACGCGGTCGGGCTCGGGTTCCTTGCCGGACTGGTAGGCGGTGAGTTGTTCTTGCAAGGCGTCCTTCGTTTCCAGAAAGGCATCGATCATTGGACCGTTCAGGCCCAGCTGCCCGTGGCGCGCGCTGTCGAGCAGGCTTTCGAGCAGGTGGGTGGTCTCCGTCAACGCGGTGAAGCCGAAGGTGGCGGCGCCGCCCTTGATCGAATGCGCGGCGCGGAAGATGGCGTTGAGGTGCTCGCTGTCGGGCGCCTCGACGTCGAGGTCGAGCAGCAACTGCTCCATCTGCGCCAGAAGCTCGATCGCTTCGACGAAGAAGGCCTGGGTGAATTGACTGAGGTCCATCTGGGTTCCAAACCGGGCTGTGCGCGCCGGTGTCGTTCTACGGGGTGGTCGGCGCCGGCGGCTTGAACGCCGTCACCTTCATGTTGTCGGCAGGAAGCGGCGAGAACGGCATCCTGCCGGTACGGCTCGACGCAGGGTTGCCGCTGTTCTCGCGTTCGATCTGCTGCTGCGTGCGGTGGTTGAGCACGATGATGCTGATGCGGCGGTTGATCGGGTTGCGCGGCGCGGCCTGGTCCAGGTGCATGCTGTCGGCCAGGCCCACCACGCGCAGCACCTTGTTCTCGGCCATGCCGCCGATCACCAGCTCGCGCCGCGATGCGTTGGCGCGGTCCGCCGAGAGTTCCCAGTTGCCGTAGGAACGATCGCCGTTGGTGTAGACGATGGCGTCGGTATGGCCCGACAGCGTGATGCGGTTCGGCAATTCACCGAGTGCCGGGCCGATCTCGCGCAGGATCGCGCGCATGTGCGGGACCAGTTGCGCGCTCGCCAGGTCGAACATCGGCCGGTTCTCGCTGTCGACGATCTGAAGGCGCAGGCCCTCGGTGGTGATGTCGATCAGGATCTGCGAGCGGAACTGCTTGAAAGCGGGGCTGTTCTCGATCAGCTGGTCGAGCTTTTCCTTCATGCTTGCGAGCCGGTCGGCGTCGGCTTCTTCCTCGGCATCGGCGCGCTGGACCTCGCCGTCGATCTTGCTGCTCGGGTCCATGCCGCCGCCGGGTATCACGCTGGCGCTGGTGCTGCTTTTCTCGCCGCCGCTCAGTGCCACCGCGAGCGGCATGCGGAAGTGCTCGGCAATGCCCTCGCGCTGTTTCGGCGATGCGTTCGAGAGCAGCCACATCACGAGGAAAAACGCCATCATGGCCGTCATGAAGTCGGCATAGGCGATCTTCCATCCGCCGCCATGGTGGCCGCCGCCACTGGGAGCGGGGCGCCTGACGACGATGCGGTGCTTTGCAGCGCTCATTGCACGTGACCCGGCCGCCTCAGCGCGCCTTGACTTCGCGAACGTGGGTGTCGAGCTCGGCGAACGAAGGCCGCTCGGTGGAGAACAGGACCTTGCGGCCGAACTCCACGGCCAGTTGCGGCGCATAGCCGTTCAGGCTGGCGAGCAGCGTCACCTTGGCGCACTGGTACAGCTTCATGCTCTCCTGCACCTTCTGCTCGATCAGCGAAGCCATCGGCGAGACGAATCCGTAAGCCAGCAGCACGCCGAGAAAGGTGCCGACCATGGCATGCGCGATCAGCGCGCCCATCACCGAAGGCGGCAGGTCGGCGGAACTCAGCGCATGGACCACGCCCATCACCGCCGCGACGATGCCCAATGCGGGCAGCGCATCGCTGACGCGCGCAAGCGTGTGGGCCGGCACCTCGGCCTCATGCTTGATGGTCTCGATCTCGTGGTCCATCAGCGCCTCGATCTCGAAGGCATCGGTGTTGCCGCTGATGACCAGACGCAGGTAGTCGCAAAGGAACTCCATCATTCCGGCGTCCGCCAGGATGCTCGGGTAGCGCCCGAAGATCTCGCTTTGCGCCGGGTCCTCCACGTCGGACTCCAGCTTCATCATTCCTTCCTTGCGCGCCTTGGCCAGCAGCTCGTACAGCAGCGCCAGCAGGTCCATGTAGAGCTGCCGGTTGTGCTTGGACGAGCGCAGCAGCAGCGGCAGCTCCTTCAAGGTGGCCTTGATCGTCTTGCCGTTGTTGCCCGCGATGAAGGCACCCAGCGCAGAGCCGCCGATCATCAGCAGTTCCACCGGCTGGAACAGGACGCCGAAATGCCCGCCCATGAGCCCGTAGCCGCCGAAGACGGCACCAAGGACCACCAGATAACCCACCAGGACGAGCACGCGCTTCCCCTATTTGCCGTTTCGGCATCGATTCAAAAACCTGTCGCAGGACAGGAACGTCTTTAGTGGAGTCCGCCGCCGAGCGTTGCCGCTACCGCGAATCCCGCGTCTTCCAGCACCAGCGGACCGGACGCGCGCTTCGCGCCGCGCGCCTTGCCCGCACGCGACGGCGGGCGGCACAGGACGCAGACATAGCCATGCTTGCTGTCGTGCGCGTGCGCGACGAACTGGCCCGAGCACCGGCTGCAGCCGCTCAGTTGAAGCATGTCGCTGTCGAAGAACCGGACCATCGTGTAGGCACGCGTGAAATCCAGCACAGCTTCGCCGCCTGCCGATTCAATTTGCTCCTGATAAAGCCTATAGCTCTTTATCAACGCCTGAAGCTTGCTTTCATCGGCATTAATCAACATGAATTGATAAATGTTGTAGAACATCGACGAATGGATATTGGCCAGCCAGGTCATATACCAGTCGGTCGAAAAAGGCAGCAGGCCCTTGGGCGGGGAAACGCCCTTCAGTTCCTTGTAGAGGCGGATCAGCCGCTCGCGGCTGAGGCCCACCTCGGCTTCGAGGAACTGGAGCCGCGCGCCCAGCTCGATCAGCTCGATCGCGAGCTGGACCTCACGGACCTCGCCGAGAACCGTATTGCGGGTCATGCGGCAACGCCGACTGCCCGGGATTGCGGGCGCTGCGCCGACACCAGAATCGACATGTGCGCCTGCTGGAGCGACGTGTCCTTGCCCTCGCCGACGACCGCCGCCATCGAGGGATGGTCGTCCAGCCGGAAGCTGCACAGCAGAAAGTTCGACGCCGCCAGCTTCAGGATCTGGGCCAGCGACATGGTGCCCAGCATGTCCGCCAATTCGCGGCTGATGCCCAGCCTGAACATCGCGGCCGCACGGTCCTGCTTGACCAGCCGCTGAGCGAGCAGCATGTAAGCGAGGTTCAGGTCGCCGATCTCCTTCGAGGTCTCGTTGCTGCCCGAGTTCTTCACGTAATCCAGTTCCACTTTTTGCACTCCGTTCATTGCTTGAGGCGAGTGTAGACACAGTAATTAACATATGTAACTCATGTCGTTTCTATGTCTGTGAAAGTGAGGAATAAATGACACCGACCATGCACGCTCCCTGCGAAACGACGTTCCGAGGCCACTCGCGTAAGTCTAATTTATTCACTTTTATTAATGTGCCGAAGCCGTCGAATTTTGGTGATCAATGAAAACGGATCGAATTAGAAAGTACTAAGACGAATCAAAATGTATTACTGCGAAGCGCGTCATCGGCTGCGTCCGATTCGTTTTCCAGCCGCCAGACCCACGCCATGACCTCGGCCACTGCCAGATAGAGCTGTGGCGGGACCTGCTGGTCGAGGTCGACCTGCATCAGCAGCTTGATCAGGTCGGGCGACGAATGAACGTAGAGGCCACTGTCGCGGGCCTGCCGCATGATCGATTCGGCTGCGACGCCGTAGCCCTTGGCAACGACCACCGGCGCCTTGCCCTTGTCCGCGTACGACAGGGCGACGGCGCTGCGGCGCTCATCGGCGGCTTCGCTCATGACGCATGTGCCCCGGGGCCTGCCGCAGCCGGGGGCATCGCGGTGATCTGCAGCGCCTGCAGATGCAGGCCGGCGCCCTCCAGGCGCTGCGCCAGTCCGCCGCGCCCGCCCTGCAGGCGCGCCAGCGTGGCGGCCTTGCCCACCGTCACCTGGGCCTGGACCACCGCGCCGGCCAGGCTCAGGCGAAGGTCGACCGCGCCCAGCCGCGGCAGCACGAGCGACACCGTGGTGGTCCAGCTTCGTGCGCGCTCGGCGTCCGGCGCATCGGTATCGGCATCGGCGTGCGTATCGGCGGCTTCCTCGCGGATGGACCATTCCATCGGAACGCCCGGCCAGGCCTGGCCGCTCCAGCGAAACACCGCGGTCGCCAGCAGGTCGAGCTGCTGGTGCACCACCGTGGCAGCCTGGGGATGAATGATTTCGGCGGCCGCAGGCGCTTCTGCAGCAGCCAACGCGGAGGCCGCCGGTCGGGCTGCTTCGTCGACGGGCTGCGCAGGCGAAGCAGCCCATGCGGATGCCGCTGCTGCGCCAGGCGCAGACACTGCCGGCGCGCTCCAGCCGTAGGCGGCCTGCACGCGCATCGCATCGGTGGCGGGTGCGGGCGACGGCGCGGTCGCAGGTGCCGCGCTCGCGCCCTTTGCGTCGGCGCCCTCGCCACTTTCCGCCATGTCAATGGAAGCCGCGGCAACGGCAGCCGCACCCGCAATGCCGGCGGCGGGCGCCGTGACGACGGGCAGGGCCTGCGGTGTCGCCGCAGTGACCGGCAGCGACGCGGGGCCGGGCATCTGCGCCGCCGCAAATCGCGCCTGCGGCTCGGTCGCCAGTTGGGCGAGCGTGCGGGTGCCCGCCACGAACTGCCGCAGATGGGACTCGTAGAAGAGGCCGCTGTCGGCCACGGTCTGCGCCAGCGCGCCGGCGAGCACCGCCTGCGCCGGCGCCTGCGAAGAAGAAGCAAGCAGCGGCTTTGTGCCCCGCACCGGCCCCGCGTCGTGCAGTTCCGCAAGGAGCGCGCCGATGATGCGCGCCGCCGCCGAAAGCCGCGGTGCGGAAGGCGACGCCGGCGCCAGAGGCGATGCGCCGGCGGACACCCGCGCCGGCAGCTGCTGCTCCAGCACGGTGCCGGAAGGCAGGCGGGGATCGTTCTCGACACCCGCCACCTTCACCACCGGCCCGGTCGGGGCGTTGGTCGCGACGCCGGTCGCAATGCCCGCCGCGGTGGCGATCGACTCCAGCCGCGGCGCCAGCCTGGCGGCCAGCAGCGCGTCGACCGGGCCGGTGAGCTTGCTCATCGCGAAAGAGCGCCGTGGTTGTTCAGCGCGGCAGCCCGTAGGCCCTGCCGAGGTCGTTCTGCTTCTGCAAGTGACCCATCGTCGACACCAGCCGCTTCAGCTGCGGCTCGACCAGGCTGCGCACCTGGTCCTGATCGGCGCGGATGCTGGTCAGGAGCCGGTGCGCCTGCGCGAGCTGCATCGGGTCCAGCGTGGGCGACGGTGCGATGCGCTGGAGCTGTTCGACCACCGTGGCGCATCGCGCTTCGAGTTCGGGTAGCCGTTCCCACTCCTTGGCCCGGGCCAGCTGCGCCATCAACGACATCGTCGAAGCGAGTTGACCGTAGCAATGAACGACTTCGCTGCTGGCTGCCATTTCTTTCTTTCTTTCTTCAATCAATCAGTTGAGTTTTCTGCAAGGCCACGGTGTGATCCAAGACCCGTGAAACCGGCGCTGCCAGATGCCGGGGATACCGCGGAACCGGCTCCGCCGGGCCGCTGGTATCGCCCCCTCGAGGGGGGGGCGCCGCAGGCGCGTCGGGGGTGTTTCACGCAATTTCACGCCATGCGGACGCGACGTTCGCGAGCAGCGCCTCGGCCTCGTCGAGCGCCGCGGCATCGTTGTGCAGGTTGGCATGCATGAGGCGGCGCGACACGTAGTCGTACAGCGCCGACAGGTTGCCGACCAGCTCCGTGCCCGCGGGGCCTGCGCCGCCCGCATCGAGGCTCGCCTTGAGCCCGTTGTCGACGATGCCGATCGCCTTCGAGATCGCCTTGCCCTTGGCCGCGACATCGCCGCTCGCCATGTGGTGCCGCGCCATGCCGATGGTCATGGCCGCGCCGTCGAACAGCATCACGATCAGCTGGTGCGGCGATGCGCTCATGGCGCTGGTCTCGATGCCGACGCGCGCATAGGCGCCGGCGCCGGCGCGGTGGGTGTGGGGGGTGTACATGGAGGACTTGCTCTGCGTTGTCGTTTACTTGCTGCTGCTCATGCTGTCGAACTGCTGCGTGAGATAGCTGGCGGTGCTGTTCATCCTGCTGACCAGAAGGTCGAGCTGGGTGAATTGCGCGCGGTAGCGGGCCACCTTGGCTTCCACGCGCGACTGCATGTCGGTGTACTGGTCGTCCAGCTGCTTGAGCGAAGTCGTGATGCCGTCGGTTGCCACTTTCAACGCGCCGCCGCTGGCGCTGGCCCTGTCCACCAGCGCACTCAATTGCTTGCCGTAGCCGGCCGTGCTGCCGGTCTCGCTCGAAAACAGCCGGGCAACGCCGTCCATGTCGGCAGCGAGCGCGTTCTTGAGCTTGTCCGCGTCGACGGCCATCGTGCCGTCCTTCTGGAAGCTCACGCCGATTTCCGACAGCGTTTTCATCTGGTCGACGCCCAAGGCCTGCGGCGCGGTGAGCGTCGATCGAACGCCCGTCTGCAGATTGCGCAGCGTCGAATCGCCGACCAGCGCCGCGGCAGTCCTCTTGTCCGTGTCGAACACAGTCAAGGCCTTGGCCGTGTTCTGCAGGCCGTTGTACGCCTTGACGAAATCGTTGATCGCAGTCTCGACGGACGCCGTGTCGCGCTGCACGCCGAGCGTGCTGGTGCCGGTCTTGAGGAGGGTCAAGGTCGTGCCCTGCACCGATTCCTTGACCGTGTTGCTCGCACTGGTCACAGCGATGCCATTGACCGTGAGCGCGGCGTTCTGCGCCATGACGGTCTGCTGGAGGGTCTGTGCGCCCGCGGGGTCGTGGTTCAGCAGATTCTCGAGCGCCGGGTCGCCGGTCACGGAAACACGCATGCTCGACGCCTCGCCCGTCTCGGTCGAGGTCAGCACCAGCCGGTGCGGCGTGCCGCTGCCATCGTTCACGATGCTCGCCGTCACGCCACCCTTGGCCTTGTTGATCGCGTCGCGAATGCCTTCGAGCGTGTTGTTCGTCGCATCGATGGTGATCGGCACTGCGGTGCGCGTGGCGTCGGGGCTGAAGCTTGCGCCGCTGGTAGTGCCGAAATCGATCGTGACGACGCCGTTGCCGATGGCCGTTTTAGCTGTGGCCTGACCCGCCGCCACCAGCGATTGCGCCTGAGCGAGCTGGGTGACGTTGATGCTGTAGGTGCCCGCGGCTGCCGTGGCACCGGCACTCGCAGACAGTATGTCCGTGGCGCTGGAAGTTGCCTTCGCGCCCTTGAAAAAAGCCGGGTTCGACAGCTTGTCGGCCGCCGCTTTCAACGTGCCGAGCGAGTTTTGCAACGTGCCGTAGGCCGAGAGCTTGGTGGTGTAGCTGACCTGCCGCTGCTGCAGCATCACGAGCGGCTGGCTTTCCGCCTTTTCGAGGCTGACCAGGAGGCCACTCAGGTCGAGATTGGAGCCGACGCCCAGACTGCTAAGGGATGCCATGTTTTATTCCTTGTTCCTTGAATGGACCGGGCCTCAGGCCGCCTGGCTCACCAGCAGGCCGGACGCATTGCCCAGCACCTTCGCGATGCGCACCACTTCCTCGGTCGGGATCTGGCGAATGACTTCGCCGCTCGCCCGGTCGATCACCTTGACAATGACCTTGTCGGCTTCCCGGTCCAACTCGAAATGCAGGCCGACCGAACGGCTCTGCAGCGAGGCATTGACTTCCTTGACCGCATGCTCGATCTGCGTTGGAGTCGCTTCCTTCACCGGCTCTGCGAACGACTTCGCTCCGATGGCCGACGCCGCGTCCGCCGGGCTGCCGGAGAGCAACTGTTTCCACCACTGACTGTCGGCTGGCGAGATGACCGGTAAAGACACGTTTGCACTCCTGGCTGGTTCGCTGTCCTCTGCGGTCTGAATACAGGCCGCAGGGGACAGCGCAGGCCGCCGGGCTTTCGCCCGAACACCTGCGCCGGTGGATCAAGAGGCCGGCGCTTGCAGCGCCGCCGGCCGGCTTTTTCCTTCGATCAACGCAGCAGGGACAGCACGCCCTGGGTCGTCTGGTTGGCCTGTGCCAGCACCGAGGTGCCAGCCTGCTGCAGGATCTGCGCGCGGCTCATGTTCGAGACTTCCGTCGCGTAGTCCGCGTCTTCGATGCGCGAACGCGACGAAGACAGGTTGGTCACCGTGGTGCCGAGGTTGGCGATGACCGAGTCGAAACGGTTCTGCACCGCGCCGAGCGAACCGCGCAGGGAATCGACTTGCGCCAGGGCGGCGTCGATTGCTGCAAGCGGGTTCGCAGTCGCGGTCAGGCCGGCTGCTGCGTCGGCGTCATAGGCTGCCGTCTGGACGGCCAAGCCCGCAGCGGTGGTGGTCGTGAAGTCGGTGACCGCGCCGGTGGAGGCATTGACGGTGGAACCGTTGCTGACCTTGTACAGGTTGCCGGCCTTGTCCGAGATTGCATAGTTGGCATAGGTCTCGGTGGCCGCCGTGTAGGCGCCATAACCATGCAGCGTCAGGTCGGCCGTGGTGGTGCCGGCAGACATGTTGGTCACGGTCACAGCCGAGAGATCGACAGCAGCCTTCGTGGTCACGCCGGCAGTGGTGGAGGAAAAGCTCGTGATGGGTGCGGACAGGCCCGACACGCTGAAACCTGTCAAGCCCAGCTTGCCCGAGTCGATTTGCTTGAGCTTGATCGAGATGCTTTCGCCGTCGTTCGCGCCGATCTGGATCGACAGGTTCTTGTCAGAAGCCAGCACCTTGACGCCGTTGAAGTCGGTTTGCGCCGACGTACGGTTGATTTCGGACAGGCGCTGGGTAATTTCAGCCTGGATGGAAGCCTTGTCGGCTGCGGAGTTGCTGCCATTGGCGGACTGCACGGTCAATTCACGGACGCGCTGCAGGTTGTTGTTGACTTCGGACAGAGCGCCTTCGGTCGTCTGCGCCAGCGAGATGCCGTCGTTGGCATTGCGCGAAGCTTGCGTCAGGCCCTTGATGTTGGCGGTGAAGCGGTTGGCGATGGCCTGGCCGGCGGCATCGTCCTTGGCGCTGTTGATGCGCATGCCCGACGACAAACGCTCGATCGCGTTGTTGAGCGCGCCTTGCGACTTGTTCAGGTTGTTCTGCGTGAGCAGGGAAAGACTGTTGGTGTTGATGACTTGTGCCATGTTCGACTCCTGGTAACTACAAAGGTTGTGGATTCCGGCTGTTCGCCGTAACGCTGGACTCAAGCCATCGTTGATTTGTTATCGGCAGCCCTTTGCAAACCTTTAGGGTGGAACTGAAAAAACCAGAGATACCGCGGAACCGGCTTTGCCGGGCCGCTGGTATCGCCCCCGGCAGGGGGTGGGCGGCTACACGCAGTGAGCCAACCTGGGGGCGAGCAACATTTCTAGGCGGGCATATTCATCACTTCCTGATAGGCGGACACGAGCCGGTTGCGCACCTGCAGGCCGGTCTGGAAGGCCACGTTCGCCTTCTGCAGGTCGACCATCACGTCGTTGAGCGCCACGCCGGGCTTGCCCAGCTCGAAGGACTCGGCCTGGCTGTAGGCGCTGTTCTGTGCACTGCTGATGCTGTTGAGCGAGCGCTTGAGTTCGGCCGCGAAGCCGCCGGAGCCGGCAGCGTCGGCCGCGCCGGCGGCGGGCGCGAAAACGCCGCTCTGGAGCGATGTCGCCCGCATCTGCTGCAGGACGGATTCGATGGCGGAGATGGACATGGAGCACCTTTCTCTTCTGTTGGATTCGGGCGTTGCAATAGGAGGCACAAGGCTCTCCCGCGTGTTTTCAGCGTAGCAGCGCAGGCCGCGAGCGGATGCGGCCAACTGATGGAGAAAACCGCGGCTGTTCGGCCAATCGAATCCGGGGCAGCTGCCGAGAATCGACTGCGAAACCCAAAGCCCTGCTCTCGACACCTACAGCCTCCCGGCATGACTCCTGAACATCGACGACCTTCTTTCCTGACCGCCGGGGTTGCCCGATGAGCACCGCCGTGCCCGCTGGCGCCGCGTCGGCGGCGCCCGACCTCGCGCCTCTCGTCGATCGCCTGCGCGCCCAGCCCAAGCTGCCGCTGATCATCGGCGCCGCGGCCCTGGTCACGGCGATTGCGGCCTTCACGCTCATGAACCGCGGGCCCGAATACAAGGTGCTCTACACCAACGTGTCCGACCGCGACGGCGGCGCGATCATCGCGTCGCTGGCGCAGATGAACGTGCCCTACAAGTTTGCCGACGGCGGCGGCGCGATCCTGGTGGCGGCCGACAAGGTGCCTGAAGTGCGCCTGAAGCTGGCGTCCCAGGGCCTGCCCAAGGGCGGCGGCGTCGGCTTCGAACTGATGGACAACCAGAAGTTCGGCACCAGCCAGTTCGCCGAACAGGTCAACTACCAGCGCGCACTCGAAGGCGAACTGGCGCGCTCGATCGAATCGATCGGCACGGTCGAGTCGGCGCGCGTGCACCTGGCGCTGCCCAAGCCGTCGCTCTTCGTGCGCGACCAGAAGAAGCCATCGGCCTCCGTGGTGCTGAGCCTGCACCGCGGGCGCAGCATCGACGAAGGCCAGGTGAGCGCGATCGTGCACATGATCTCCAGCAGCGTGCCGGAGCTCAATGCCAAGAGCGTGACGGTGGTCGACCAGCGCGGCAACCTGCTGTCGGCGGCCAATACAGGCGCGCGCGGCCTGGACGTGAGCCAGCTCAAATATGCGCAGGAGATCGAGCAGGGCTACATCCGCCGCATCGAAACCATCCTGGCGCCGCTGCTCGGCGCGAGCAACGTGCGGGCACAGGTCGCGGCCGATATCGATTTCTCGGTGATCGAGCGCACCGACGAGAAGTACAGCCCCAACCAGGACCCGCGCAACGCCGCGGTGCGCAGCCAGCAGTCGAGCGAATCGACCCAGAACGGCGCCATGCCGCCGGGCGGCGTGCCGGGCGCCCTGTCGAACCAGCCGCCGACCAACCCCAACGCGCAGATCGTCGCGCCGCGCCCGCCCGCCGCTCCCGGCGCCACGCCGGGCACGCCGCCCACGGCCGCAACCACCGCCACGACCACCTCGGCACCCGGTGCGCCGGGCAGCGCCCGCAAGGACTCGACGACCAACTACGAAGTCGACCGCTCGATCAGCCATATCCAGCAGGGCGCCGGTGGCGTCAAGCGGCTGTCGGTCGCGGTGGTGGTGAACCATCGCGACGCGGCCGACGGCGCGGGCAAGAACGGCGCGCGCGCACTGACGCCGGCCGAAATCGAACAGATCCGCAGCCTGGTCAAGGAAGCCATGGGCTTCAGCCAGGAACGCGGCGACTCGCTCAACGTGGTCGCCAGCGCCTTCGCCCGAGAGGACCAGGGCGAACAGGCACCGGCGCTGCCGGTGTGGCGCGACCCGGCCAACCTGGAACTGGCCAAGACCGCCGGCCACTACCTGCTTCTGTTCTGCCTGGCCCTCTTCGCATGGTTCGCGGTGCTGCGCCCCCTGCTGCGCAAGCACCTGGGCCCACCGCCCGGCACCGCAGCCCGCGCAGCGCAGAAAGCCGCTGGTGGCGGTGTCGCTTCGGCGGGCACCGCCGAAGCGACACAAGAGGAATCGAACGCACAGGACGGCGCCCGGCTGCGTGAGCTCGAGCGCCAGAAGGCCGACATGGACTACGCACACCAGACCGCAGACGCCGACCCGCGCCTGGTCGCCACGCTGATCCAGCACTGGATGAACACCAAATGAGCGAACAGGGAATCCGCAAAAGTGCGATCTTGCTGATGTTGCTGGGCGAGGACCGCGCGGCCGCGACGCTGCAGCTCCTGCCCACGTCGGATGTGCAGGCACTCGGCATGGCGATGGCCAGGCTGAGCCAGGTGTCGAAAGAGGAACTGACGGCCGTGCTGTCCGAGTTCCGGCTCGAGACCGAACAGCTCTCGGCCCTGCACCTGGGCTCGGGCAGCTACATCCGTGCGGTATTGCACAAGGCGCTCGGCGACGACCGCGCCAGCAACCTGCTCGAAGACATTTTGCAGCCCGACGAGCCGCACGGCGGCATCGAGCGGCTCAACGAACTCGAAGCCGGCGAAGTGGTGGAGCTGATCCGCGACGAGCATCCGCAGATCCTGGCCACGCTGCTGGTTCACCTCGACCGCCAGAAGGCGTCGGAGGTGCTGGAGAAGCTGCCGGCGCGCCTGCGCCACGACGTGATCATGCGGGTGGCGACCTTCGGCGGCGTCCAGCCGGCGGCGCTTGCCGAGCTGACCGACGTGCTGACCGAGATGCTGTCGGGCGTCGGCCTGAAGCGCAGCCGCCTGGGCGGCGTGCGCACGGCGGCGGAGATCGTCAACCTGATGAGCACCGCGCAGGAAGAAGAGGCCATCGCGCACGTCAAGGAGCAGGACGAGGCGCTGGCCCAGCGGATCGTCGAGGAGATGTTCGTGTTCGAGAACCTGCTAGACCTGGAAGACCGCTTCATCCAGCGCCTGCTCAAGGACATCGAAAGCGATTCGCTCATCATCGCGCTCAAGGGCTCGCCGCCGGAGCTGCGCGACAAGTTCCTGGCGAACATGTCGCAGCGCGCCGCCGAGACACTGCGCGAAGACATCGAACTGCGCGGCCCGGTCCGGGTGTCGCAGGTCGAGGCCGAGCAGAAGGCGATCCTGCTGGTCGTGCGCCGGCTTGCCGACAGCGGCGAGATCGAAGTTTCAACACCAGGCAAAGATGAGTTCGTCTAGAGCCCCCCTTCCCTTCGGCGCCCGCGCGCGGCTGGCCGCCTCGTATGCGCCGGTGCGCGCCGCCGCGGCGCCCACGGTCGCCAAGCCCACGCTGTCGGCCTGGCAGCGCTGGGAGATGGGCACGATCGACGCGCCTGCGGCCGCCTTGCCTTCGGGCACGAAGGAGCCGGTTCCGCGCGACCCCGCAGCGCTGGCGCGCGAGGCCGAGCTGGAACGCGAGCGGCTCGAAGCCCGTGCGCAAGGCGCGGCCGAAGGCCGCCGCGAAGGCTTCGAACAGGGCCGCGCCGAAGGCCACACCGAAGGCCTGGCCAGCGGCCTGGCTGCCGCCACCGCCCATGCCGAGCAGCTGCGCGCGCTGGCCGCAGCGCTGCCGGACGCACTGCGCCGCGCCGAAGCCGAACTGGCCGACGCCATCCTGACGCTGGCGCACGACGTGGCGCGCCAGGTGGTGCACCGCACCCTGCGCGCCGAGCCCGAATGGGTGCTCCCGCTGGTGCAGGATCTTCTGCATGCCGAGCCTGCCCTGCAGGGCGAGCCCCGGCTGCTGCTGCATCCCGACGACGTGGCCCTGGTGAAGGCGAGCCTCGGCAACGAGCTGCAGATCGCCGGCTGGCAGGTCCGCCCCGACGACACGCTCGCGCGCGGCGGCTGCCGCGTGCAGTCCGCCAGCGGCGAAATGGATGCCAGCCTGGAGACCCGCTGGAAAAGCGTGACCGCGGCGCTCCACCGCGACGTCGACGCGCTGGGCGCCTGAACCGATGTCAGCCACCGCACCCAACCCCCACCTGCAGTCCTGGCTCGGCACGCTGGCCCAGGCCCGCAGCGACGTCAGCCGCGCGCCGACCAGCACCCACTCGGGCCGCCTGACCCGTGCGGTCGGGCTGGTGCTCGAAGCCGTCGGCCTTCAACTCCCGGTCGGCAGCGACTGCCTGATCGAACTGCCGCCCGGCTATCCGCAGCGCCATGCAGAGGCGGAGGTGGTCGGCTTCGCCGGCGAACGACTGTTCCTGATGCCGCAGAGCGAAGTGGCCGGCCTGCTGCCCGGTGCGCGCGTGTTCGCGCGGCCGAGCGACGGCGGCCCGGGCGCCGGCGGCGATACGCATACCAAGCGGCTGCCGGTGGGCCAAGGCATGCTGGGCCAGGTGGTCGATGCAGCCGGCCGGCCGCTGGACGGGCTCGGTCCGCTCGACGTCGCCCGCCGGGTGCCGCTGGCTGCGCAGCCGGTGAATCCGCTCACCCGTGCGCCGATCGATTCGGTGCTCGACGTCGGCGTGCGCGCCATCAACGCGATGCTCACCGTCGGCCGGGGCCAGCGCATGGGCCTGTTCGCCGGCTCCGGCGTCGGCAAGAGCGTGCTGCTCGGAATGATGGCGCGCTACACCAGCGCCGAGGTGATCGTGGTCGGCCTGATCGGCGAACGCGGCCGCGAGGTGAAGGACTTCATCGAGAACACGCTGGGCCAGGAAGGCCTGGCGCGCGCCGTGGTAGTTGCCGCACCCGCGGACAACTCGCCGCTCATGCGGCTGCAGGGCGCGGCCTATGCCACCTGCCTGGCCGAATACTTTCGCGACGAGGGCAAGGACGTGCTCCTGATCATGGATTCGCTCACCCGCTACGCCATGGCGCAGCGCGAGATCGCGCTGGCCGTGGGCGAGCCGCCGGCCACCAAGGGCTACCCGCCTTCGGTGTTCGCCAAGCTGCCGGCGCTGGTGGAGCGCGCCGGCAACGGTGCGCGCGACGCCGAGGGCCGGGGCGGCTCGATCACCGCGTTCTATACCGTGCTGTCCGAAGGCGACGACCAGCAGGACCCGATCGCCGACTCGGCACGCGCCATCCTGGACGGCCACGTCGTGCTGTCGCGCAGCCTGGCCGAGGCCGGCCACTATCCGGCGATCGACATCGAGGCGTCCATCAGCCGCGCCATGACGTCGCTGATACCGCCTTCGCAGTTCGAGAGCGTGCGGCGCGCCAAGCAGATGCTGTCGCGCTACCAGCGCAACCGCGACCTGATCAGCGTCGGCGCCTATGCGGCGGGCCACGACCTTCAGCTCGACCGCGCGATCGCGATGTACCCCGAGATCGAGGCCTTCCTGCAGCAGCCGATGCACGAGCGCGCCGGCTACGACGACTCGATTTCGCACCTGGCGGGCATGTTCCCGGCCGCCTGAACCACAGCAAGGACGCAACCATGGCGCAGAACCTTCCGCTCGACATGCTGGCCGGACTGGCCCGCACGCAAACCGACGACGCGGCGCGCGCACTCGGCACCCTGCAGACCGCGCAGCTCGGCGCCCACCAGAAGCTGGAGCTGCTGCTGCAATACCGGCAGGACTACAGCGACCAGTTGCAGGTGCTGATGCAGAACGGCCTGCCGTCCTCGCAGTGGCACAACTACCGCAACTTCCTCGCCACGCTCGACGGCGCGATCAAGCATCAGCGCGCCATCGCGGCCCAGGCCGAAAGCCGGCTCGACCACGGTCGCAGCCAGTGGCAGCACCACAAGCGCCGCCTCACATCGTTCGACACGCTGGCCGAACGCGTGCGCCAGCAGGAACTGATGGTGCAGTCCAAGCGCGAGCAGCGCGACAGCGACGAGCGCTCGGCGCGCAAGTTCATCGACCGCGCCAGCCATTCGAATACCTGAACCCACATCCGCAACCGACATGACCACCCTTATTTCTCCTTCTGCCGGCCCGAGTGCCGCGGCCAGCCTCGCGACCCGCCAGGCAGACCCGCGCGGACGCGGCGCGCCGGCGTCGGAAGCGCAGCAGGGACAAGCCTTCGGCGCCATGCTGGACCGCACGCGCGCTGCCGGCCGCAACCCCGCGCCTGCATCGGCGCCGGCAGTGGCCGCCGAAGCCGCTGCGCCGAAGAAAGCCGTTCGTGCGGACGACGACAAGGACGAACTCCCGTCCGAACTGGTGGCCCTGGCCCTGCTCTCGCCGGCCCCCGTCGCGCTCGATGCGCGGGCCGCTCCGCGCGCGGGCGCTGGCGGGCCGGCTACAGCGGCTGCGGCGTCCGCAGCTCCGGCCCTCGATACCGACGCGGTCGGTGCGCAGGCGATGGCGGCATCGCTTGCCGAATCCGCAGTCGAAGGCGATACCGCCGACACCGCGGCCCGACCGCCCTTGCCCGCAAGCGGCGAACTGCCCGACGCCCAGGCGCTGCCTGCGCAGACCACGGCGCTGCAGGCTGCAGCAACGACGGCGCGCTTGCCGCAGGACGCGATCGTTACTGGCACCGATGCGCCGACCGACGGCATGGCCTCGCTGCCGGCTCTCGCCGCCCGTCCGCCGGCAAAACCCGCGCCGACCGGCGCCAGCATGCTGGCCGCAGCCGCCGAACGGCAGGCCAGGGCATTGCCGGAGTCCGGCACCGATATCCAGAGCGCCGCCACGCCGGCAGCCGCACCGATCGCCGGCGCCCTTGCGGCCGCGGCTTTCGAACGGCTCGACCCCGCATCGGCGGCGAGCACTTCTGAAGCACCCGTCAGCCTTGCATCGCTGCCGCAAATGCCGCCCGCCGCCGAACGCGCCGGTGCGCCCGCGGCTGCGCTCCCCGTGCTCACCGTGGCACCGCCCGTCGGCAGCCCAGAGTGGGGCCCGGCGATGGGCCAGCAGATGATCCGCATGCACGCGGGCGGCCAGCAGACGGCCGAGCTGCACCTGAACCCGGCCGGCCTCGGTCCGCTCAAGGTGACGCTCAGCATCGGCGACAACCAGGCACAGGCCATGTTCGTGTCGGCGCACGAGTCGGTGCGCAAGGCTGTCGAGGCGGCGCTGCCGCAGCTGCGCAGCGCCCTTGCCGAACAGGGCATCAGCCTGGGGCAGACCTCCGTCGGCGCCGACTCGCGCCAGTGGGCCGGGCAGCCCGGGGGCTTCGACCAGCAGCAACAGCAGCAACACCATGGCCAGGGCGGTTCTGTGCCCACGGCCTATCCGGCCGCAACCCGGCTGGATGCCGCCTCGCCGGCCGTGGCTGCCGCCGTGCGCAGCGCGTCCGGCTCGGGCGTCGACACCTTCGCCTGAAAAACGAAACGCAGGATCTGAGGCCCTTTCCCCCGCTTGATCGGCCCTTCGCCCGGCGCCTTGCCGGCGAAAAATAGCGTTGAACTATCCAGCAGCTCCACATGGCCACCAGTCCCCTTCTTCCCCAAGCCGAACCGGTCCGACGCGGGCCTTCAAAGTTGCTGATCGGCGTTGCGATCGCCTGCAGCCTTGGCGCGCTCGCGGCCGGCGGCTTCGCGCTCAGCCGCAGCAAGTATTTCGCGCCGAAGTCTGAGCAGGCGCAGTCCGAGCAGGCGCAGCCGAAAGCCGTCAAGCCGATCTTCGTGACGCTCGAACCGCTCACCGTCAACATGCAGTCGGAAGGGCGTGGGCGCTTCCTGCACATCGGCATGGCGCTGAAGGTGCACAACGAACAGGCCAAGGCGCAGATCGTCGAGTTCATGCCCGAGCTGCGCAGCCGGCTCCTGCTGCTGCTGTCCAACCGCGAGCCGGCAACGCTGTTGTCGACCGAAGACAAGGCCCGGCTGGCCGAGGAGATCCGGGTCGAACTCAACCGCCCGCTCGCCGCCGACGCCAAGCCGCAGGACATCGCGAGCGTGTCGTTCAATACCTTCGTCGTGCAGTAGGACGCGAAGCCTCATGGCCTATGAACAGGTGCTTTCGCAGGATGAGGTCGACGCACTGCTGCAGGGCGTCACAGGTGGCGACGTCGACCAGACGCGCGGGCCCAAGCCGGCGTCGGACGGCCTGCCGGTCTACGACCTCGGCGCGCCCGACCGCGTGGTGCGCAGCCGCATGCACACGCTGGAGGTCATCAACGAACGCTTTGCCCGCCAGCTGCGCAGCTCACTCTTGAACTTCATGCGCCGCAGCCCCGACATCTCGGTCGGGCCGGTGCAGATCCAGCAGTACGGCGAGTTCATCCGCCATCTGCCGGTGCCGACCAACATCAACATGCTGCACATGAAGCCGCTGCGGGGCACGGCGCTGTTCGTGTTCGACCCGAAGCTGGTGTTCCTGGTGGTCGACAACCTCTTCGGCAGCGACGGCCGCTACCACGTGCGCGTGGAAGGCCGCGACTTCACGCGCACCGAGCAGCGCATCATCAAGCGGCTGCTGAACCTCACGCTGCAGTGCTACGGCGAAGCCTGGCAACCGGTGTTCCCGCTGGTGTTCGACTACGTGCGCGCCGAGATGCACGGCAAGCTGGCCAACATCGTGGCACCGAACGAAGTGGTGATCACCACCACGCTGCAGATCGAGTTCGGCCCGATCGGCGGCTTCCTCACGGTCTGCATTCCCTATTCGATGATCGAGCCGGTGCGCGACCTGCTGTCGAACCCGGTGCAGGACGAGATCGAGGTGGACAAGCGCTGGGTCAGGCAGATGTCGCAGCAGATGCAGAGCGCCGACGTGGAGCTCTGCGCCGACTTCGTGACGATGGATTCGACCATCGGCGACGTGATGAAGCTGCAGGTCGGCGACGTGCTGCCGATCGACCTGCCCGACTCTGTGGTTGCCCGGGTCGACGGTATTCCGGTCATGGCCTGCGGCTTCGGCATTTCGAACGAGCGCTACGCACTGCGCGTGCAACAGATGATTTCCCATCAGGACCTCGACACCAAACCCGACCATGACTGACAACACCTCTTCGACCAGCGACGCCGACGACTGGGCCAGCGCGCTGGCCGAGCAGACCGCGGCTTCCGCACCTGCACCCGCACCGGTGTCCGCTCCCGCACCTGCAGCCGCACGCGCACCGGCGCCGGTCGCCACGCCCGCAGGCGCGCAGGTTTTCCAGCCGCTCCATGCCGGCACCGCATCCGGCACCACGCCGGTGGACATCGAGCGCATCCTCGACGTGCCGGTGCAACTCACGGCCGAGATCGGCCGCACCCGCATCACGATCAAGAACCTTCTTCAACTGTCGCAGGGCTCGGTGGTCGAACTCGACGGCCTGGCCGGCCAGCCGCTCGACGTGCTGATCAACGGCTACCTGATCGCGCAGGGCGAGGTGGTGGTGGTGAACGAGAAGTACGGCATTCGCCTGACCGACATCGTCACGCCGTCCGAGCGCATGCAGAAGCTCAGCCGTCCATGAACCTCGTTCGCCGGCTCGGCACCGGATTTATTCTGGCTTGGGCAGCGGCTTGCACGGCGCATGCGGCCCTGCCGACCGTCCCCTCGGCGGCGGCCGGCGAAGCGCCTTCGGCCGTCGGCGGCTACGGCATGCTGCAGGCCGGCTTCGGCATGCTGGTGGTGCTGGGGCTGATCTTCCTGTGCGCCTGGCTGGCACGCCGCTTCGGCTTGCCGCGCTTCGGCGGCGGGCAGGTCGCGCGCGTGGTGTCCAGCACCATGGTGGGACAGCGCGAGCGCGTGGTGGTGGTCGAAGTCGGCGCCACCTGGCTGGTGCTCGGCGTCACCGCCAGCCAGGTCAACACACTGCACACGCTGCCCGCGCAGGCCATGCCCGATGCGCCGGCACCGCTGAACCCGCGGCTCGCCCAGGCGGGTGGCCTGTTTGCGCAGAAGCTGCGCGAGTCGCTCGGCGTCAAGCCGCGGTCGGCCGGATGATGCGGCGCACTCCACGCGCGTGCCTGCTTCGCAGCGCACTGGCGATGCTCGCCCTGGCGCTGCCGGTGTTCGCGGCAGCGCAGGGGCTGCCGGGCCTCGTCAGCACGCCGGGTGCAGGCGGCAGCCAGACCTGGTCGCTCAGCGTGCAGACGCTGGTGCTGCTCACGTCGCTGTCGTTCCTGCCGGCGCTGCTGCTGTGCATGACCAGCTTCACGCGCATCCTGATCGTGCTGGGCCTGTTGCGCACCGCGATCGGCACGCAGTCGTCGCCGCCCAACCAGATCCTGGTCGGGCTGTCGCTGTTTTTGACCTTCTTCGTCATGGCGCCGGTGTTCGACAAGGTCTATGACGAGGCTTACCGCCCCTTCTCCGAGAACAAGATCAGCGCCGAGCAGGCGCTCGAACGCGGCATCGCCCCGTTCAAGACCTTCATGCTCAAGCAGACCCGCGAGAACGACCTGGCGCTGTTCGCCCGGCTGGCCAAGGTGCCCGACATGGAAGGGCCTGAAGCGGTGCCGCTGCGCATCCTCCTGCCCTCCTTCGTGATCAGCGAACTGAAGACCGCTTTCCAGATCGGCTTCACCATCTTCATTCCGTTCCTCATCATCGACCTGGTGGTCGCCAGCGTGCTGATGTCGATGGGCATGATGATGGTGCCGCCGGCGTCGATCGCGCTGCCCTTCAAGCTGATGCTGTTCGTCATGGCCGACGGCTGGCAGCTGCTGGTTGCCGCGCTGGCCCAGAGCTTCTACATATGAACACCCCCGAAGCGCCTGCGGCGCCTCCCCCTCGAGGGGGCGATACCGGCGGCCCGGCAAAGCCGGTTCCACGGTATCACTTGGCTCCCCCCCAGGTTGGCTCACTTCGTGTAGCCGCCCACCCCCTGCCGGGGGCGATACCTGCGGCCCGGCAAAGCCGGTTCCGCGGTATCCCTGGCAATCGGCCGCGCCGGTTTCGTGGGTCGTGGGTCACATCATTGCGTGATGGAAAACTAAGATGACTCCCGAATCCGTCATGACTCTGGGCAGCGAGGCGATCCACGTCTCGCTGCTGCTCGGCGCGCCGCTGCTGCTGGTGGCGCTCGTCGTCGGCCTGGTCATCAGCATCTTCCAGGCCGCCACGCAGATCAACGAGGCCACGCTGTCCTTCATCCCGAAGCTGCTGGCGGTGTTCGCGACGCTGGTGATCGCCGGCCCGTGGATGCTGGGCATGATGGTCGACTACCTGCGCCAGCTGTTCTCGAGCATTCCACAACTGGTGGCCTGATGCCTCCTGTTTTCTCGGTGACGTCGGCGGAGCTGAGCGCCTGGACGGTCGCCTTCCTCTGGCCCTTCGTGCGCATGCTGGCGCTGGTCGCCACCGCCCCGATTTTCGGCGAGTCGTGGGTGCCGCGACAGGTAAAGGTGGCGCTGGCGGCCATGCTCGCAGTGGTCCTTGCGCCGACGATCGGACCGCTGCCGCTGGTGCCCGTGGTGTCGGTGGGCGGTCTCTGGATTCTGGTGCAGCAGGTGCTCATCGGCGGTGCCATGGGCTTCATGATGCGGATGGTGTTCGCGGCCGTGGGGGCCGCCGGCGAATACATCGGCCTGCAGATGGGCCTGTCGTTCGCTTCCTTCTTCGATCCGATGAGCGGCGGCGCGACGATGGTGGTCGCGCGGCTCCTGAACATGCTCGCCATGCTGCTGTTTCTTGCGCTGGACGGGCACCTGCTGCTGGTCGCGGCGCTGGCCGAGAGCTTTCAGACTCTTCCGATCGCCGATGCGCCGCTGGCAGCGCAGGGCTGGATGTTCCTGGTCGGCAGCGCCAGCCAGATCTTCGCGACCGGCGTGATGCTCTCGCTGCCGCTGGTGACCGCGCTTTTGACGCTCAACCTGGCGATGGGCATCCTGAACCGGGCTTCGCCGCAGTTCAGCATCTTCGCGGTCGGCTTTCCGCTGACGCTTCTGGCGGGCATCGGCATGATGCATCTGCTGATGCCGCAACTCGGCGCCTTCCTGGGACCGCGGCTGATCGAAGGCGCCTGGTCGCTGATCCCGTTCACGCAGGCGCTGCGGCCCTAGCGTCCGCCCGAGACCAGGCGCCGGAGCCAGCGGCGCAGCGCCGGCATTTGCGGCGAATCGGGCTGAGGGCCGCGGTAGCTTTGGCGCTCGCGCAGCAGACACTCTTCGAGAGCGGCGAGGTTGGCGGGGTTGTAGGCCCATTCGCCTTCGACCACGAAGTTGCCGGGGATCGACGAGTCGGGCCGCGGGCTGATCGTGATGCCCTCGGCGCCGATGCTGTGCAGCAGCTTCGAGCGGGCGGCGGCCACCTGCATGCCGTCGCCGTGCATCTCGATTTCCCGGTTCAGGGAGAAGCTGACGAGTTGCACGCCGCGAAAGTGCGTGGCCAGGAACATGGTCACCTCGAGCAGCACGATCGGCCCGAAATTGCGCTTGTCGTCTCGGACGTGCTGGCTCGGCACGAAGCGTTCGATGCGTACTTCGGAGCCGTCGCGGCTCAGGCGCACCGGATCGATCACGCCCAGCAGTATTTCTCCGTCGTACACATGCATGGGCTCGCCCAGCCGCAAGGCGGTGCGGCCTTGGCCGGTGATACGCAATGGGTCGAACGTCATTGTTCTTTTTTTGCAAGCGGGCCCGCTGCCGACCACTCGCCGCCACCGCTCGAAGCCCTGCCGAAGTGTCGCATCAAGCACGGAAGTCGTTGGCGCGCGGCTTGCCTACCGGCGCGCAAAGCACGGCCTCCCGTGATTTTTGGAATGGCTCGCCAGGTTGCCGCGTCGTTGTGTTGGCGACGGGTGACACATGGTGTGGTCTATGTCACGGCTTGGCTGGCTGGAATCCCCAAGTGGCGCATGCGAGCGGCGCGCGGCGCCGAAAGGTGGCCAACAATCGCGGTGCAACAACACCGGAGCAGCTGCCATGCCCCTTTTCACCACGGTCTATGGCTTCCGCCGCCCCAGCGGCGAAGTCGGCCTCGACAAGATCAGCAAGGCGTGCCGGGACAGCGACTACCCCGACTGCTTTCTGCTGCTGGACGATGCCCAACTGCGCATCGCACTCACGCCCGGCGACATCGAATCGCTTCTCGGGCGCAAGATGAAAGCGGAAGACACCGGCTCGAAGGTCGTGAAGGAGGTGGGAGCCCGCATCAGAAACGGCGAGCGGCTTTTCGAGGCTTTCAAGTCACTGGGGCTGCCGCGCGGAGTGCCTGCGGAAGACCTCGACCCAGACATCAACCTGCACGCCGCCGAACTGCTGGCCGCTCACACGATGGCACAGGCCCGGGCCGCCGAGGCGACCCGGTGTCTGCGCGCTTTCATGAAGGGCGCCTGAATCCGGGCCGATCGGACAGGCCGCCGCGAGCTTCGCTTGCTAGCGGTCGTTCGGAAAGCTGCCCGGCGTTCTCCGGGGCCGGGCTGCGCCGCCCTGCCGGGCGCGGAATTGCGTGTAGAGCTTCTTGGCAAGGCCCGAGGTGATGGCGAGCCAGATGAGTTTGCGAATCATGGTGTTGATCTCGAGGCGGAGTTGAAGAGGCGCCCACAGTAGGTCGCCGAAACGAAACGCCGGGTCAGCACCCCGCCCTCTCGCATGTCGGCATTAGGCGCCCTTGAACTGCGGGTCCAGGATCATCGGGCCCGACCCCAGCTGACCCAGCGCGTCACCTGGGTTGCGCAGGGGGCAGTCCTTGAGGGACAGGCAACCGCAGCCGATGCAGCTGCCGAGTTCGTCGCGCAGCTGCACAAGCTTGCGAATGCGCTCATCCAGTTCGTCGCGCCATCGACCCGACAACGCCTTCCACTGCGCTGCAGACAAGACGCGCCCTTCCGGCAGCGCGCACAGGGACTCGCGGATGGTTTCCAACGGAATTCCGGTGCGCTGCGCAACCTTGATGACGGCGATGTGCCGCAACACCTCGCGCGGATACCGCCGCTGATTGCCTTCGCTGCGCCAGCCCTTGATGAGACCCTTCGATTCGTAGAAATGAATCGTCGACACCGCCACGCCGCTGCGGCGGGCGACCTCGCCGACGGAAAGCGCCTTCGCAACATCGATTGATTTTTTTTCCATGCCGCTCTTGACCTCAAGTTAACTTGAGGTTTTATATTCGATCGCATGCATTCTGACAACCCAGCCATCGATCGAGTCCGGCAGGCGCTCGACATCTACCGGAGCATCGCCGCATGCAACGTGTACCTCTCGCGCGGCGACGATGTCCACGCGCTCACGGCGGCATTGATGCTGCCCTGCTACCGCGCCCGGTTCGAGAAGCTGGCGCTGCGGCTGAGCCCGGAAGAAGAGCAGGAACTGATGTCGGGTCTTCGGCAGGTGGCGCCATGAGCGTCGGGCGAACCCCGGCTGGAGGATCTTTCGGGCTACCTGCAACGCCTGGGCTTCGCCGCTGTGCCGCAGCCGACGCTGCAGACATTGCGCGAACTGCAGGCCCGGCACACCGCCACCTTCGCCTTCGAAACGCTGTCGACGATGCTGCGCGCGCCGGTGCCGGTGGACCTTGCGTCGCTGGAACGCAAGGTCCTTCACGACGGGCGCGGCGGCTACTGCCACGAGCTCAACAGGCTGTACCTCGCGCTGCTGCAGCGACTCGGTTTTCGGGCGCGCGGCATCACCGGACGCGTCGTCATGGGCGGCCCCGAGGACGCGTGGACAGCGCGCACGCACCTGCTGGTGCTGGTGTCGCTCGACGAGGGCAGCCATATCAGCGATGTCGGCTTCGGCGGCATGGTGCCGACCGCGCCGCTCTCGCTCGACACCGAAGAAGATCAACGCACGCCGCACGGGCCTTGCCGGGTCACCCACGACAGGGGCCGCTGCACGCTGCGCGCCCGGGAATATCGGCAGCGGCCGCAGATTCTTGACTCGCTGCCGAACTGCGGGCACTTGGCGGGCGCGCAACCCTCGAGAGTTCATTGAATGCGGCCGACTCGCCACGCCGACAGATGTCGACGAGTACGTGCTGGGACTGCTGATCGCCTGAACCGAGCAGGCGAGCGTCGGCGTCTGCCCGAAGCTCAGCGGCAGATCGTGGTGGTGCCGACGGGCCGGCAGGTCTTGCCGTCGATGCCCTGGTAGCGGTCGAGTTGACCGGAACGGTTGTAGTGGTTGCCCTGCCTGTCCTCGCAGCCCGCGCCATCGCAGTTGCGGATTCGCGGCCGCATGTCGCGCGGCCGGTTGGGCTGCGTATAGCCGCCCCCAGACGGGTATCCGTACTCGGCCACCGCCGGGTCGTCGCCGCGGTCGCTCCAGCGCGAACTCTCGGCCCGCCCGCCTGCCTCGCCGGCGCGGCCGCGCGGGGCGATGATGGCAGGGCCGGCAGGTGCCTGTGCCTGTGCCTGCGTCGGGGTTGCGGCTGCTTGCGCCGGCTCGCGCTGCGGCGGGCTGGCCCGGGGTGTGTCGACCGTGCCCGGCGCCGAGACCACCGCCACCGGCTCCCGAACCGATACGCGCCGCTCCGGCTTGGCGCCTGCGGGGCATGTGCTGTTGGTGTAGCTCACATTGCCGGCCGCGTCGGCGCAGCGCAGCACCTCGGCGCCGGCGCTGGCGCCGAGCGCAGTCAGGATTGCAAGGGCAAGCAGTTCGCGCATGGCGTTCTCATTTTGCTGCGGATGCAGGCAACGCGGGTGGGCTAGCCGCCGTGAAAACCCTTGAGGATGTCGTCCTTCGGTTTCTCCGGGTCGATGGTCGAGTCGTTCGTGCGCGCCGGTGAATCGAGCTTGCGGCTCTCCTGCGCATTCTTTTCGAGCTTGGCCTTGACGTCCTCGGGCGGCGTGGGGCTGGCATTGTTCAGATCCGACATGCAGGTCTCCTGGGAGGCTGAGAAGTAGCTCCCAAGTTAGGGGTCTGCACGCAAAGGCCCATCAGCCAACGAGAGGCCGCGGTGTAGGAACGCAGCCGCGTTTCGATTCCGCAGGCCCGATGCGCGCGAGAATCGCAGCCGAGGACGCGGCCCTGACACCCGCCGAGACGGCCTCCGGCATTCGACCGCGCCAAGCAACCACCCGAACCAGAGAACGAATGCCGATGCTGCCGACGCCGGAGAAGCGAAAAGTTGCCGCGCCCTGGCGCCTTTATTTGCTCGCACTTGCGGCGGTGATCGCCGCCCTCGCCCTGCGCTACCTGATGAACCCTATCCTGGGGCAGCAGGGCCCGTACCTGATCCTCACGCTCGCGATCGTGCTGGCCGCCCTGTACGGCGGCTTCGGCCCGGCGCTCTTCGCCACCGCCCTGGGCACCCTGATCGGCACCTACCTGTTCATCGGCCACGACCACGGATACCGGGATCTTCTGGTGCCTGCGAATATCGGGCGGACGGTGCTGTTCGTCGCCATCGGGCTGAGCATCGGCGTCATCGGCGGGCGCCTGCGCACGTCGCGGCATGCACTGGCCGAAAGCGTGCGCCAGTTGCGGGCGAGCAACCGCGCCAAGGACAACGCGATGGCCACCCTCGGCCACGAGATCAGGAATCCGCTTTCCGCCCTGCGGTCCTCGCATGAAGTCCTGAAACGTTGTTCAGACAACCCCGAGCGGGTGATCCGGGCGAGCGAGCTGATCCAGCGGCAGGTCTTGCAGATGACGCGCATGGCCGACGACCTGCTGGACCTTTCGAGCGTCATGCGCAGCGAGGTCGCGATCGAGAAGCGGCGAGTGGACCTGCGCCTCGTCCTTGGACAGGCGCTCGAACAAAGCAGCCCGCTCGTCGCAAGAAAAACGCATCGCCTCCACACGGACCTGGGCACGGAAACCGTGGTCGTCGTCGGCGACGCGACACGGCTGGTGCAGGTGTTCGCCAACCTCCTGACCAACGCGGCCAAGTACACCGACGCAGGCGGCGAACTGGCGTTGAGTCTGCACCTGGCAGCAGGACGCAGCGTGGTCGTGAGCGTGAGAGACAACGGCGCCGGAATGGAACCCGACTCGATCGCCGACCTGTTCGAGCCATTCGTGCAAGCGCCCGCGGCCACTCCCAATGCCGAGGGCGGGTTGGGGCTGGGCCTGGCCATCGTGAAGCGGATCGTCGAGATGCACGGCGGCCGGGTCGAGGCGCAGAGCACGGGGCTGGGACACGGAAGCACATTCCTCGTCACGCTGCCGCTGGCGCCCGCGAACATCTGAACGGCGGAGTTTCCGCCCCTCTTTGCCCGATCGGCCTGCCCTCAGTAGCTGCCCGCAGCCGGCGGCGCCTGCTGCGCGCGCATCCTGGCCATCACCTGCTGCGCGCCTGCCGCCATGAGCCGCGCATCGGAGCTGACGGTGACGAACTGAAAGCCGGCCGCAATGCGCGCGAGCGCGCCTTCGGGCGTGCCGTTGTGAATGCCGGCCACCACCCCGTGCGCTCTGGCGCGTTCGAGGATGTGGTCGATGGCCTGCTGCGCCT
>JANOCL010000166.1:0-6924 GCA_031412135.1 Variovorax sp.
GGGCTTCGAGCAGGTGCCCGGCATCGGACTGCTGCCGGCCACGGTGCCAGGTGCCTTTGCGGCCTGGCTCACGATGCTTCGCGAACACGGCACATGGTCGCTCTGCGACGTGCTGGCGCCGGCGATCGGCTATGCGCGCGACGGGTTTCCGCTGGTGCCGCGCATTTCGCAGGCCATCCTGGCGGTGCACGAACTGTTTCGCGCCCACTGGCCTTCGTCGGCCGACGTGTGGCTGCCCGATGGCAAGGTACCGCAACCCGGAGAACTGTTCCGCCTGCCGGCCCTTGCCGCGACCTACGAACGCGTCGTAGCCACGGCCGAGCGGGAGGGCAGTGGCCGCACCGGCGTGATCGATGCGGCCATCCGCACATGGCAACAGGGCTTCGTCGCGCGCGAGATCGACCACTACTGCCGCACCCAACCCGTGCGCGACAGCAGTGGCGAGCGGCAGGCCGGCCTCCTGCGCTACGAAGACATGGCCGGCTGGACGGTCGCCACCGAAGCGCCGCTCACCGCGGACTTCGGGCGCTACACCGTCGCCAAGTGCGGCTTCTGGAGCCAGGGGCCCGCGTTCCTGCAGCAGATCGGCATGCTGCGCCATGCGGGGCTCGACCAGCACCTGCCCGGCACGGCCGGTTTCGTGCACCGCATCGCCGAGGCCGCCAAGCTGGCGCTGGCCGACCGGCTGGCATGGTACGGCGTGGCGCCGGGGGCAAACGCCGATGCGCAGCAGGCGCTGCTGTCCGACGCCTACCTGCGGGAGCGCTGGGCACTCGTCGACACGCAGCACGCGGACCTAGCGCTGCGCCCTGGCAGCCCCGCCGGCCTGACGCCGTGCCTGCCGGACTTGGCCGTGAGCGCGCGAACCCTGCACACGGCCGACATCCGCTTCGGTGTCGGCGAGCCCACCTTCGCCGCCCTGCCGCCCGTGGCCGAATGGGCGGACCGGGAGATCTTCGTCGGCGACACCTGCCACATTGACGTGATCGACCGCCACGGCAACATGGTCGCGGCCACGCCATCAGGTGGCTGGCTGTCGTCCAGCCCCACGATTCCCGCGCTCGGTTTCGCGCTCAACACGCGGCTGCAGATGACGTGGCTTGACGAGGGGCTGCCGAACACGCTCACGCCGCGCGTCGCGCCCTGCACCACCTTGTCGCCGTCGCTCGCGCTGCGCGATGGCGATCCCTACATGGTCTTCGGCACGCCCGGAGGCGACCAACAGGACCAGTGGTCGGTCGGCTTCTTCCTGCGCCATGCGGTGCACGGCCTGAACCTGCAGGAGGCGATCGACGCGCCGGCCTGGCATGTGAAGCACTCGCCCGGCTCGTTCTGGCCGCGCCAGACCACGCTGAACACGCTCACGCTGGAGTCGCGCTTCGGCCCCGAAGTGCTCGATCGGCTCCGTGCCATGGGCCACGGCGTGAATGAGGGCGATGCCTGGTCCGAAGGCCGCATGTCCGCCTGCAGCCGCGAACGCGATGCAAGTGGCACGCTGGTACTGCGCGCCGGCGCCAACCCCCGCGGCATGCAGGGCTACGCCGTGGGCCGCTGATCACCGCTTCTCTCGACTTTTCCAATCAGGATGCCGCTCCATGCTCAAACCCATGTTCAAACGTTTCTTTCGCTGTCTTTCTTTTCTCGCACTGGTCGGCGCAGCGCAGGCCGCCATGGCGGCCTACCCTGAAAAGCCGATCACGCTGATCGTGCCCTGGGCGGCCGGCGGCTCCACGGACATCCTGGCGCGCGCCATCGCCGAGCAGATGAGCAAGTCCCTGGGCCAGCCCGTCGTGGTCGACAACCGCGCCGGCGCCTCCGGCAACATCGGGTCCAACCTCGTCGCCAAGGCCAAGCCCGACGGCTACACGCTGCTCGTCGGCTCGATGAGCACGCACGCGATGAATCCGACGTTGATGACCAGCATGCCGTTCAAGGGTGCCGACGACTTCACGCCCATTGCGCTGGTGGCCAACGTCATCAACACGATGGTGGTCAATCCGTCCGTACCGGCGAAGAACCTGCGCGAGTTCATCGCCTATGCCAAGGCCAATCCGGGCAAGCTGGCCTACGCTTCGGCCGGCGGCGGCTCCACCAACCATCTGAGCGCCGAGATGTTCAAGAAGGCGGCCGGCATCGACATGCTGCACGTGCCGTACAAAGGCGGCGCACCGGCCGTGCTCGACACCGTGGCCAACCAGACCCAGGTGCTGTTTTCCGCGGGGACGCAGACGCTGCCCCACGTCAAGGCCGGAAAGCTGCGCCTGCTGGCCGTGACGGAGCCCAAGCGCTCCGCCCTGCTGCCCGACATCCCCACCGTCGCCGAAACACTGCCCGGCTTCGACATGAGCGTGTGGTACGCCGCCTTCGGACCTGCGGGGATGCCCGCAGAACTGGTGGCGCGTCTGAATACCGAAATCAACAAGGCCCTCGCAGTGCCCGAGGTGCGCGCCCGCATGGAAGCGATCGGGGTCGAACTGGTGAAGAGCACGCCCGAGCAATTGTCGACCTCGCTGCGCAAGGACACCGAGCGCTACGACAAGGTCATCAAGGACCTGGGCATCAAGCTCGAATGAATTGGTACCACGTCCGCGAGCGGCTCTGCAACGAGCTGTCGGGCGCGACCACGCTCGACGCCGCACTGCAGCACATCGAGGCAGCACGCCTCGAGTTGCTCGGCCCCGGGCTGCTCACGGTCAACCTGAACGCGACAGCCCCGGACGGTCCACCGGACGAAGTGCAGTTGCTGCGGCTCTGGTCGTCCGATCCGGGGGCCTACCCGGTTGCGGGCAGAAAGCGCAAGACCCACACCCCCTGGACGCAGCAGTTGCTGCTGCGCGCGGAGGTCTTCGTCGGCCAGGGCGAGGCGGCACTGGCCTCGGCATTCGACGACCATGCGCTCATTGCCGCCCTGGGCCTGCGCGCGGTGGTGAATGTGCCGCTGCTGGAGCACGGCCGTTGCGTGGCGACCTTCAACGTCCTGGGCACGCGGGCTCACTGGCAGACGACCGAGATCGAAGTGGTGCGGCTGTTGGCGATGCTCGCCACGCCATGGGTTCTTCAGGCGCGCCGCGACGCGGGGTATTGAACCCTTGAGCGCCACGCCGCCAGCCGTTTCGTTCGTAAGAAAAACTGGAACATGAATGTAGTTTTGGGTAGTTTGCTTTTGCTTCGCCGAAACCTAGACTGCCTTGCCAGGCCGCGCTTTGCGGTCCGTCGATGCCACTCGCCCGAGGTACCCGCCATGCGTCTGCGTTCCCTGTTGGTCGCTCCAGTCTTCGCCGCACTGGCGGCTTTTTCGACGGCCGGCGTCGCCGCCTATCCGGACAAGCCGATTCGCCTGATCGTGCCTTCGGCGCCGGGCGGCGCACCCGATGCCTTGATGCGCGCGCTGGGCACGCAGCTGTCGCTGCAGATGGGCGTTCCCATCGTGATCGACAACAAGCCCGGCGGCTCCTACACGATCGGCACCATGGACCTCGTGCGCGCTCCGGCCGACGGCTACACGCTGGCGTACGGCAACGTCGTCTCGCTCGCCACCAACCGGTCGCTGTTGAACAACGTGCCCTACGAAGTGGAAAAGGACCTGACGCTGATCGCCAATACCCTGCGCCTGTCCAACCTGATGATCGTCAACAACGACCTACCGGTCAGAACGGTCGCCGAACTCATCGCCTACGCGAAGAAGAATCCGGGCAAGCTGGCATTCGCGTCCGACGGCAACGGCACCACGGCGCATCTGGGGGTTGAGCTTTTCAAGGCAATGACCGGCACCAACATGCTGCATGTCCCGTACAAGGCGGGGACGGCAGCCCTCACCGACCTGATCGGCGGCGGCGTTCAACTCATGATGATCAATACGCCGGTGTCCGGTCCGCCGGCCCAGGCAGGACGGGTGCGGGCGCTGGGTATCTCGTCGCGCCAGCGCTCGCCGACCTACCCGGACATTCCCACCATCGCCGAATCCGGCGTGCCGGGTTTCGAGGTGGTCGCGTGGGGCGGCATCGTCGGGCCGGCCAACCTGCCCAAGGACATCGTGACGCGCCTCAATGCCGAAATCCGCACCGCATTGGCGAGCGCCACCGTGCGCGAGCGCTTCAAGGCAATGGGTGCCGACACGGATCACAGCACGCCGGAGCAGTTTCTCGATCTCTCCCGCCGCGAGACGGCCATGTGGGCCAAGATCATCAAGGACTCGGGCGCGAAGATCGATTGAAAGCGAACCCATGACTCCCTGGAAAGCCGCCCGGCCCGGCGATCAGCTCAACGCCATCGACACGCCCGCGCTCCTTCTCGACCTCGATGCGTTCGAGCGCAATCTGGAGCGCATGAGCGCGGCGCTGCGCGGAAGCGGCGTGCGCTTGCGTGCGCATGCCAAATGCCACAAGACTCCGGAGATCGCCCTGCGGCAGGTGGCTCTCGGCGCGGTCGGCATCTGCTGCCAGAAGGTCAGCGAGGCCGCCGTGTTCGTGGAGGCCGGCATCCAGGACGTCCTGGTCACGAACCAGGTGGTGGGCATTCCCAAGCTGCGCCATCTGGCGGCCCTGGCGCGCATCGCCCGGATGGGCGTGCTGGTCGACCACCCGCACCAGGTGCAGGCGCTGGCTGCTGCGGCGCAGGCGCATGAAGTCGCGCTGGATGTCTATGTCGAGGTCGATGTGGGCGCGAACCGCTGCGGCGTTGCGCCCGGGGAGGACGCGGTGCGGCTGGCGCGGCAGATCGCGGCCAGCCCGCCGCTGCGTTTCATGGGCCTTCACTGCTACCACGGCCCGGCCCAGCATCTGCGCCTGCCACAGGAGCGTGCAGCGGCCATCGCTAGCGCGGCGGCGGCGGCGCGCTCGACCCGCAGCGCCATCGAAGCCTGCGGCATCGCAGTGGAACGCGTGACGGGAGCGGGCACCGGCAGCTTCCTGCACGAGCGCGACTCCGGCGTCTTCAACGAGATCCAGGCTGGCTCCTATGTATTCATGGACCGCGACTACGGCGACAACCAGCGTGGCGAGAACGACGTCGCGTTCGAGCATGCTCTGTTCGTGCGCACTACCGTCATGAGCCGCGTGTCGCCGGAGCGCGCCGTGGTCGATGCCGGCCTGAAGGCTTCCAGCGTCGACTCGGGCATGCCGACCGTGTGGCGGCGGGCGGACCTGCAGTACCTGAAAGCCTCCGACGAGCATGGCGTTCTTGCCACTGCGGACGCGGCTGCGGTTTCGCTGGGCGACCAGCTGATGCTGGTGCCGGGCCACTGCGACCCGACCGTCAATCTTTATGACGAACTGATCTGCGTGCGCGGCGAACGGGTCGAGTCTCTCTGGCCGATTGCCGCGCGCGGCGCGCTGTTGTGACCCTTTTCGATTACAGGTATCCGATGCAGGAAAAATTCGACCTTCTCATCCGCAACGCCAGCATCGTCGACGGCACCGGCGCGTCGCGCTTTCAGGGCGACATCGGCATTCGCGGCGACCGCATCGCGCGCATCGGCGATCTGTCGGCGATGCAGGGCGAGGTGGAAATCGACCAGGGCGGACGCATCGCGGCCCCCGGCTTCATCGACGCGCACACCCACGACGACCGCCTCATGCTGTCCGACCCCGGCATGGCGCCCAAGGTGAGCCAGGGCATCACGACGGTGATCGCGGGCAACTGCGGCATTTCGCTGGCGCCCATGCCGGGCGGGATCACGCAGCCCGTCACGCCGCCGTTGAACCTGCTCGATGAAACGGGAGACTGGTTCGCGTTTCCCACCTTCGCTTCGTACATCGGCGAACTGCGGGCCAAGCCTGCCGCGACCAATTGCGCCTTGCTGGTGGGCCACACCACCTTGCGGGTCGCGACCCTGGACGACCTGGAGCAGCCGGCGACGGCGGCGCAGATCGCGCAGATGCGCGCATTGGTGCAGGAAGCGCTGGAGGCCGGTGCCATCGGCGTGTCGACCGGCCTGTTCTACGAGCCCGCCGTCGCGGCCCCCACGGAAGAGGTGATCGAGACCTGCCGCCCGCTCAAGGAGTTCAACGGCGTGTATTGCACCCACATGCGCGACGAGGCGGACCGGGTGATCGACTCGCTGGAGGAAACCTTCCGCATCGGCCGCGAGGTCGGCGTACCGGTGGTGATCTCGCACATGAAGGTGGTGGGGCCGGCGAACCATGGCCGCTCGCAAGAGGCGCTGTCGTTCATCGAAAAGAACATGGCCAGCCAGCCGATCTGCCTCGACTGCTACCCCTACACCGCCGGCTCCACCATCCTGTCGGCCGACCGCGCGGCGAGTTCGTCGCGCGTGATCGTCAGCTGGTCGAAGTCGATGCCGGAGCACGCGGGCCAGGACCTGGACGTCATCGCCGAAAAATTGGGCGTCGACCAGGACGAAGCGATCCGGCGCCTCAGTCCCGCCGGCGGCATCTATTTCAGGCTGCATGAGGACGACGTCCAGCGCATCCTCAAATTCGACAACACCATGATCGGCTCCGACGGCCTGCCGCACGACGCGGCGCCCCATCCGCGCCTGTGGGGCAGTTTTCCCCGCGTGCTGGGCCACTACGGCCGCCTGCTCGGATTGTTCCCGCTCGAAACCGCGGTCTACAAGATGACCGGACTGACGGCGAAGAACTTCGGCCTGAAAGACCGGGGCGTGCTGAAGGAAGGTGCATACGCAGACCTGGCCCTGTTCGACGCCGACACGGTGGACGAGGCAGCCACGTATGAAAAACCCATCGCGCCGGCCCGCGGCATCGATGCGGTGATCGTCAACGGCGCCGTCGTCTGGCGCAACGGCGCCACGACGGGCGCGCGCCCCGGACGAGTGCTCGCGCGCGAAATGCAAGGATGAAACACCCCCTAAGCGCCTGCGGCGCCTCCCCCTCGAGGGGGCGATACCAGCGGCCCGGCGAAGCCGGTTCCGCGGTATCCCTGGCATTTGCCTGCGCCGGTTTC
>JANOCL010000167.1:0-3369 GCA_031412135.1 Variovorax sp.
CACGCACAGTGGGGTCGCCTTTCTTTTGCTTACTTTTCTTTGGCGAAGCAAAGAAAAGTGAGTCGCCCGCCGGGGCGAAATCCCGGCCTCAGGACTCAACAAAAAGCAGCACGCAAGCAAAGGCCCAGCGCCCTCACCCCAACCCTCTCCCGGAGGGAGAGGGAGCAAGACGGCGGTCATGTCGGCGCCCTCCTCAAACCGCTCAGATCGTCCACAGTCCCCAGGTACGCCTCGATCACCCGCGCATCCGACTGCACCTCGCGCGGCGTTCCAAGGGCCAATGCCTCGCCCATGTTCATCGCCAGCACCCGGTCGGACACCTTCGAAACCAGCGACATGTCGTGCTCCACCATCAGCACCGAGATTCCGAGTTCGTGCTGGATGTCCTGAATCCAGAACGCCATGTCCGCCGTCTCTTCGACATTGAGCCCGGAGGACGGCTCGTCCAGCAGCAGCAGCTTGGGCTCGGTGCAGAGCGCGCGCGCCAGCTCGACCACCTTGCGCACGCCGTAGGGCAGGCCCGCCACCATCGAATCGCGGTGATGCTGCAGGTCGAGCAGCTCGATCACCTGCTCGGCCTTCTCGCGCGCCTCGACCTCGGCGCGGCGGGTGGCGGGCGTGAAGAACAGATCGCTCCAGAAGCCGGTCTTGCGGTGCGTGTGGCGCCCGATCAAGAGGTTGTGCAGCACGGTCGCATGCTCGAACAGTTCGATGTTCTGGAAGGTGCGCGCGATGCCGAGCGCGGCGATCGCGTGCGGCGCCTGCCGGGTCAGCGGCAAGGGCGTGCCGTCGCCATGCCAGACGATGTCGCCGGTGGTCGGCGTGTAGATGCGGCTGATCAGGTTGAACACCGTCGTCTTGCCGGCACCGTTCGGCCCGATCAGGGTGAAGACCTCGCCGCGCCGGACTTCGAAGCTCACCTTGTTGACCGCCAGCACGCCGCCGAAGCGCACGCTCAGGTCGTTGGCCGACAGAAGGATGTCGGCGGCCGCCGCCGGGCCGCCCCAAGGCGGCCGAGCCTCCCCCTCGGGGGGTAGCGCAGCAGACGAAGTCGCAAGCTGGGGGGCAGTCATCATCTCAAACGGTCCGACTTGGTGAATGACTTCTGCCGCTTGAACAAGCCGCGCCGGTAGAACGGAAAGAGCTGCAGGTAGGTGCGGATCTTGAGCCAGCGCCCATACAGCCCCAGCGGCTCGAACAGCACGAAAGCAATCAGCACCAGGCCGTAGACGAGCCCCTGCAAACCCGGCGCCTGCCCGATCACCGGCGGCAGCCAGTCCTTCCCGAGCGCGATCAGCTGCGGCATCGCGATCAGGAAGATCGCGCCGAGGAAGGCGCCGTGCACCGAACCCAGACCGCCGATGACGACCATCAGAAGCAGGTCGATCGACTGCAGGATGTTGAACTGGTCCGGCGAGATGAAGCTCAACTTGTGCGCATACAGCGCGCCGCCAAGGCCCGCCAGCGCGGCCGAGATGGCGAACGACATGGTCTTGTAGCGCGCGAGGTGGATGCCCATGCTCTGCGCCGAAATCTCCGAATCGCGGATCGCGACGAAGGCGCGGCCGGTCGGCGAACGCAGCAGATTCAGAATCGCGAGCGTGCAGACCACTGCGATCACCAGGCACACGATGTAGAAGCCTTCGCTCGATCCGAGGTCCAGCCCGAAGAGCCTTGGCGACTTCACATGCAGCCCCGAGTTGCCGCCGGTCACGCTCTCCCAGCGGGCGAACACTTCCTCCACGATGAAGCCGAAGGCCAGGGTCGCGATGCCGAGGTAGATGCCCTTGACCCGCAATGCCGGCAGCGCGACCACCACGCCGACGGCGGCCGACAGCGCAGCCGCTGCGGCCAGCGCAATCGGGAACGGCACGCCCATGTTCGCCAGCACCGCCTGCGTGTACGCGCCCGTGCCGAGAAAGGCCGCATGGCCGATCGAGAACTGGCCGGTAAAGCCCGCCAGCAGCATCAGCCCGAGGCCGACGATGCCGTAGATCAACACGAAGGTGAGTTGCGCAAGCCAGTACTCGGGCACCAGCCATGGCGCCGCGACCAGTGCCGCGACGAGGAGGCCGTACCAGAACACGTCCCCGCCGTGCCTGGCGAGGCCGATGTCCTGCGTGTAGCTGGTCTTGAAGATGAAGCGCATCAGACTTTCTTGCGCAGCTTCTCGCCGAACAATCCATTGGGCTTCACCATCAACATCACCAAGACCACGATGTACGGCGCCGTGTCCTTGAAGCCGTCGGGCAGATAGAAGCCGGCGAAGGATTCGACGATGCCGATCACCAGCCCGCCGACGATCGCGCCCGGCAGGCTGCCGAAGCCGCCGACCACCGCCGCAGGAAAAGCCTTGAGCGCGATGAAGCCCATGTTGGCATGCACGAATGTGATGGGCGCGAGCAGCATGCCGGCAATGGCCGCCACCGCCGCCGCCAGCCCCCACACAAGGCCGTTGAGCCGCTTGACCGGAATGCCCATGTAGTAGGCGGCCAGCTGGTTTTGCGACGACGCCTGCATCGCGATGCCGAGCTTGCTGTAGCGGAACATGCCGAACAGCAGGCCGCACAGCAGCGCCGTGGCGATGATGATGGCGAGCTGCTCCAGGTTGACCACCAGTTCGCCGAGCTTCCAGATCTGGTCCTTGTAGGGCACCGGCAGCGTGTGCGTCTCGGTGCCGATGGCCGGGATCATGGTGACCAGCCCGCGCGCCACGTAGCCGATGCCGATGGTCAGCATGACGATCGAGAACTGCGGCTGCCCGAGGATCGGGCGGATCACGACCAGCTCGAGCAGCACGCCGAAAGCCGCCATCGCCACCACCGCCAGCAGTGCCGCCAGCCAGAAGGGCAGCCCGAACAGCGACATGCCCGCAAAGGCGCAAAAGGCGCCCAGCATCATCAGCTCGCCCTGGGCGAAGCTCACCGTCTCCGTGGCCTTGTAGATCAGCACGAACCCCAACGCGATCAGGCCGTAGATGCAGCCTTGTGCAATGCCCGAGAGCAGGAGTTGGAGTATTTGCAAGAAGGTCTCGTCGGGCTTGGCCGGTTTATAGCGGTGGCCTGCGCATCGCGCGCAGAGGGTTGTCCCGCATGCAGCGCGATGCGGTCGCGGCTTTTACCGACGGACGACGAGGCCTATGCCCGAGGCATCAGCGCGCGCCGCAGTTCGGCAGCGCACATCGCCACCGCTGTATTGGCCTCGTCGATCAATCGGCCCATGGTGATGAAGCCGTGGATCTGGCGCTCGAAGCAGACGTAGGTGGCGCGGTTGCCGGCGGCTGTCAGTGCCTGCGCATAGTCCAGTCCTTCGTCGCGCAGCGGGTCGTAGCCGGCAGTGAGCACCAGCGCCGGCGGCAGGCCCGAAAAA
>JANOCL010000168.1:0-15088 GCA_031412135.1 Variovorax sp.
TGTCAATCAGTGTCACGAGCCCTTCATTCGAACGTAGTGACGCCAACAAGGAATTCAAAAAGTAAGCCAGCGAGGTCATATTGAATGACACTCCATGCAACTTATCAATAGCTATTCTTCCAGTTGCCATATCGAGAGCAAACGTCAAGCGTTTATCCAATACCGCATCGATTCTCGGAGGAGATATGGTAAATGCTTTGGTTGGATACGCACTCAGTGCGCCAGCTCTCTTCGATTGATAAAACGTATGCGGACGAACTGCAATAAACACCACCGCACCCCAGTTAGACGCAACCTCCTGGGCAATGACAAACGCCTCCTGCTGGATGATTACGTTGCGCTGATCCGCATTGTCGATAGCAATGATTACCTGAGCGCGTCTTGCAGCTGAGAGGTGGGAGATGGCCCTCCGAATATGTTCCGCTCTGTTATTGACTTTAGCCTTCAGATGCTCACGGAGCCTATCCTTGTAAAGCTCCGGATTTGACTCCTCAAGCTCGCCGTCCATTGATTTCCGGAAGCGGTTGACCTCCGCATGATAAACACCAGTTACGAAGTTGGCAGCTCGAATATCGACATTATGCTTTTCGGTGAGTTGCTCATCCAACTGATCGAGCACAACCTCTCGAATGTCGGTCGATAATGTTCCCTGCTTTCCCAAATCAACGTAAATAAATAAGGCGTCTTTGAATTCTTCCTTCGCGGACACGTAAAGTAAGTGCTTAATGAAGGATGTCTTGCCAACACCCACGTCTCCGATCAAAACGATCGGCCTCTTGCTTGCAGCAAGTGCCATAACCTCGTCGCTTAGGCTCGCGGAACTCTTCTTCTTTCCAACTGGCGAGAGCGTCGGCGTAGATTCACTCGGATTGAATAGGGCCGCATATCGGGCGGCAAGAATCTTTTTGCTCACCATCGCGTGTTGGGACAGCGCTCCAGCTTCGCAATAGCATTCTTCATAAAACTTTTTCTCGATTGCGTCATCTTCAAGCACATCTTCAAGAACCAAATCCGAAACTATTTTTAAATTCGCTTGAAAGTCGGATCGCATCCGTACATTGGGGTACGTGGAAAGGTTCGCACTTAGCTTTCTCGGTACACCAACGGCTTCACCTTGCTTGAGGTACAAAGCTAGCTTGTTCGATTCGATTGACGAACTAGACAAAAGACTGTGTATCCGAGCAAAATTTGCCAGAAGATGCTCTCGGGAGTTCACGGCAAGGCATTTGCCCTCAAGAGGGTCAATGCCGTCCTGTCGGGTCGCCACAAACGCAATAAGCTGCCAACCATTGCAAATTACAGCATATCTGACACCGCGTCTTGCACAGTAGCCTTGGACCTGCTCCAAAGCGCTCTTATTATGCTTAGAAAGCGCTGAAATTTGCCTTAAACTTTGGATGAGTCGCGAGTTGTCCGTAGGAATATCAAAGTGAACGCCTGTACGTTTTGCCTCCAAGATCAACCTGCGAGGCGCCCCAAGCACATAATCGGCGAAGTCGGGGCCATGAGGCTCTTCAACTTTTATTTGCTCTCTATCCCAGGAGAGACATTCGACCAGTAACTTGTCGATAATATCGAATCGCGTTTGCGCTTCATTTAGATCGACAGTTGTTTGAGTAGCAATAAGTTTTTCAAGTTGCGACCAACAGAAATCATAATCTGACTGATTCTTCATTCGGACCTTGAATTAAATTTGCGCGGAAAAAATTTGAATGCCGAAATACCCACCCACGACGACTCGCTGATTTTCACCCCCATCAGTGCGTTTGAAGTCTATCCCGAGCAGGTGCCCCTGAGCCGAGGTAATATAGGGTTGCTGCAAATACAAATCCGCAGTACAACAAGCCATTTGCCCTCGCGCCGTACCTTGTGGAAAATTTTGGAGCAGGCTCCCTTCACCCGCTCCACCAGTCTCCGGCAGGATGACCGTGCAACGATGGCGGGTGATTTGTCACACTGTGACCACCTATCTTCCTTCGTGTGCGCCCGCAGACGGCAGACGCGCTTAGATTCCCCCTGTCGCGCACCGCTCGACTCCGGTTAGTTTTCGTCTGTAAGGCCCTTTCAGTGATCATCGATTCCCGAGCGGCTGCCGAGGTGCCCAGCTTCGCTGACGAGTTCACCATGGCTTTTCAGCCGATCGTGAATCCAGCGTCGCGAGAAATCTTTGCGCACGAGGCGCTGGTCCGCGGCACCCACGGCGAAGGCGCCGCCGAGGTGCTGGCGCGGCTCGACCCCCTGCATCGCTTTGCTTTTCACGAGGCGTGCCGGGTCAAGGCGATCGAACTCGCAGCCGCGCTCGGCATGCAGACCAAGCTCAGCCTCAACGTGACGCCCAACGACGTCGCGGGCCAGGTCAAATGCTTTCGCACCGCAATGCGGACCGCCGCGCGTTGCGGCTTCCCGGTCCGCAACCTGATGTTCGAGATCACCGAAGGCGAGCGCGTCGACGATCTGCCGGGCCTGGCGGCATCCTTTCGCACCTTCAAGCGCTATGGCTTCACGTCGGCCATCGACGACTTCGGCGCCGCCTTTGCCGGATTCGAACTGCTCGCCGCGTTCCAGCCCGACGTGGTCAAGATCGACATGAGCCTCGTGCGCGATATCCACGTCGACCCGGTGCGCCGGACCATCGTCAGCGGCTTCGTCGAAACGTGCGAAAAGCTTCAGATCAAGGTGATCGCTGAAGGCGTCGAGGTGTCCGATGAAGTGCGGACGCTGCAGTCGCTCGGCGTCACGCTGTTCCAGGGCTTCCTGTTCGCCAGGCCGGGCATCAACACCCTGCCCGCCGTTTCCTGGGATGCGGCATGAACCGTGAAAGGTGCCCGTGCGCATCACGTTTGCTGTCAAGACCGCATTCCTGACAACCTCCCTGGTGCTCCTGCTGGTCGGCGTGACGGGCGTCTGGCAATACCGTCGCCTGTCCGACGAATATGTCAGCCTCATCCGTGTGCAGCAGCAGGAGCTGGCCGCGCTGGCCGCCGCAGACCTCGACTACAAGCTGTCGATGCACCTGGCCGTGCTGGCGCGCGAAGCCCGCAAGACCGATCCCGCCGTCTTCGAGCAGGCCGCGTTGCGGCAGGGCTTCCTCCAGCGAACCGACCTGCGGCCGATGTTCGACGGAACCGCGCTGATCGACCTGGAGGGCCGGATGATCCTCGACGATCCGCCCAGCGCAAAGGTGCTGAACATCGCCGACCGGTCGTACTTCCAGCAGGCGCGCGATGAAGGCGTCACCGCAATATCGCACCCGCTGAAGGCACGTACCAACGATCAGCCCGCCGTCCTGATGGTTGCACCGATCAAGACCGACGGCGATCGGGTGGTGGGCGTCCTGGCTGCGGGTCTGACCCTGAACCGGCCCAACGTGCTTGGCGGCCTGGCCCAGTCGCGTGCGGGCAACGGCGGCCACTACGTGATAGAGACGACCGGCCCCAACCCGGTGTACGTGGTGCATCCGGATGCGCGACGGGTGCTGCAGCCGGTCGCGCTCTCTCCCGCGAGCGCAGCGGACGACGCTGCGCGCGACCTGATTACCAGCGCCCGAATTCCGGTCACCGACTGGACGCTGCGCGTCGTGCTGCCCGCCGAAGCGGCCTATGCGCCGCTGGCCGCCGCCCGCAATGCGCTGCTGATGCAGATGCTCCTGCTCGCGCTGGTGTGCAGCGCGCTGGCCTGGGCCGGCACCACCTGGCTCATTCGACCATTGGCGCGGCTGCACAGGGCCATCGGCATGCTGCGGCAATCGCCCGATACCGCGGTTGCGCTGGATGTGAGCGCAAAGGACGAACGCGGCGATCTCGCGCGCGAGTTCGACGCCCTGATGGGCGAGCTGCGCACCAAGCGCTCCGAGATGGCCGCGGTGACCGATGCCTCGCCCTCCGGCCTGTTCCGCTGCGATGCAGAGGGCCGGATGGTCTATGTGAACGACGAGTACCTTGCCATCCACGGCCTCGATCAAGCTGAAGCGGCTCAAGGCTGGCTGGGCCTGGTGTCCGAAGCCTCGAGGCAACGCGTCTGGGACGACTGGATGAAGCGGGTGCAGGACGACAAGCCCTTCCACGCCACGCGCTGGCTGCATCGCCGCGACGGACGCGATGTGCTGGTGGCCCTGCACATGCGCCCGCTGCTGGTGGAAGGCCGCGTCACCGGTCAGGTGGGCACGCTGGCCGACATTACCGAGCGCAACCATGCTGACCAGGCGCTGCGCACACTCAGCACCATCTTCGAGGCCACCACCGACTTCGTCGTGCAGTTGGACAAGACGGGGCGGCTGACCTACATGAACCCGGCAGCACGGCAGGTCGCCGGCCTTGCCGCGGACGCACCGATCGCGCACCTGACGATGGCCGACTTCAATCCGCCGTCGACCGTGGAGCGCCTGCGCAGCGAAGCGGTGCCGACCGCTTCCGCCAAGGGCGTCTGGGTCGGCGAGTCGATCATCTGGGACGCGGCCCGGCGACCGTTCCCGGTGAGCCACATGGTCATCGCGCACCGCGACAAGAACGGCCGCATCGAGCGCTTCTCCGGCATCATGCGCGACATCTCGGCCGCCAAGGCCACCGAGCTCGCGCTCTCGGAAAGCGAAGCGCGGCTGCGCACCATCGCCGACGCGCTGCCGATGCGGGTGGCCTATATCGATGCCGCCGAGCGCTACCAGTTCGTGAATCTCGCCTACGAAGGCGTCTTCGGCGTCACGCGCGATTCGATTCCGGGCCGCACGGTGCGCGAGTTGTTCGGCGAGGCGCGCTACCCCGCCATCGAGCCGCACATCCGGGCGGTGCTGGCGGGACAACGCGTCACGTTCGAGAGCGAGGTCGCTTCCGCCGACCTCTATGTCTGCTACCGGGCCGACTACATCCCCCAGCTTGCGGCGGATGGACGCAGCGTGATCGGCTTCCACGCGGTCACATCCGACATCACCCGCCAGAAGCGCGAAGAACAGCGGCTGGTTCAGCTCGCCAGCCAGGATGCGCTGACCGGCCTGGGCAACCGCGCGGCGTTCGAGCGCCAGCTGTGCGAAGCGCTTGAACGCAACCGCACGCAGCGCTCCCTCATGGCGCTCCTGTACCTGGACCTCGACCACTTCAAGCAAGTCAACGACCGCTGGGGGCATCCGGTCGGCGACGCGCTCCTCAAGGCTGTGGCCGAACGCCTGTCGCTGGCCAAGCGGGCGACCGACTTCGCTGCACGCCTCGGTGGCGACGAGTTCGTCGTGGTGCTCGAAGCTCTGGGCAATGCCGATGCGGCGTCGCGGGTGGCCGACGCCATCCTGCGAGCGATGGCCCGGCCCTTCGACATCGACGGCCGCACCGTGCAGGTGAGCGCAAGTGTCGGGGTCGCGTTCTGCGACCACGAGCGGCATTCAGGCGAACAGCTGATCCGGCTGGCCGACAAAATGCTCTACCAGGCCAAGGGTGCGGGGCGCAACAACTGCCAGCTCAGTCCGGTGCCGGCGAGCGCCCGCACGGCCTGACCGCACGCTACGCGTTGCTGGTCGCGCGGACCTCGTCGATCGTCGTCTGGCCTGCCAACACCTTGGCAATGCCGTCCTGCCGCAAGGTGTGCATGCCCTCCTTGAGCGCTGCCGACTGGAGCGCCTCGGCCCGCTCGCCGCCCTGCACCATCCGCCGCAGTTCACGCGACATCACCATCAGTTCGTGAATGCCCACGCGGCCCTTGTAGCCGGTGTTGCCGCAGTGCTTGCAGCCGGTGGCCGAGAAGCTGTGCAGCCGCCCTTCCCTGCCGTACTGCTGCAGCCAGCCCTTTCGCAAGGTCTCGCGCTCCACCTCGCTGTCCGGCGTGCCGCCGGCATGCAGAAAATCGGACAGCAGCTCGTTCAGTTCGTCCGGCGTGGCCGGCCGGCTGGCGACGCAATGGCTGCAAAGGCGCCGAACCAGACGCTGCGCCAGCACCGCCAGCAGCGAATCTGCGAAGTTGAACGGGTCCATGCCCATGTCGAGCAGCCGCGTCACGGTTTCAGGCGCGCTGTTGGTGTGAAGGGTCGACAGCACCAGGTGGCCGGTGAGCGATGCCTCCACTGCGATCTTGGCGGTTTCCTCGTCGCGAATCTCGCCCACCATGATCACGTCGGGGTCGGCGCGCACGAACGCGCGCAGCGCCTTGGCGAAGGTCCAGTCGATGCGGGCATTGACCTGCACCTGCCGCAGGCCCGGCTGGGTGATTTCGATCGGGTCCTCGGCCGTCCATATCTTCCGCTCGGGCGTGTTGATGTGCATCAGTGCCGAATGCAGCGTGGTGGTCTTGCCCGAGCCGGTGGGCCCGACGCACAGCACCATGCCGTACGGCCGCTCGATGGCCTTGGTGAACTGCTGCAGGTTGAAGGCGGACAGGCCCAGCGCGTCGAGCGGAATCGGCTTCGCCGAGGCCAGGATGCGCATCACCACGTCTTCCAGGCCGTTGTTGGTCGGGATGGTCGCCACGCGCAGTTCGATGCGATGCTGCGGCGAGAACTTGGAGAAGTTGATCTTGCCGTCCTGCGGCTTTCGCTTTTCGCTGATGTCGAGATCGCACATGATCTTGATCCGTGCGATCAATGCGCTGCGGTAGTTGGGCGGCAGTTCCAGGTAGGTGTGGAGCCGCCCGTCGCGGCGAAACCGGATGCGGATCTTTTCGCGGCCCGGGTAGCTTTCGATGTGGATGTCGGACACGCCCTCGGCATGCGCCTCCAGGATCATGCGGTTGATCATCCGCACCAGCGAATTGTCAGACTGCTCGATCGGCGCGTCGTCGTCGGCCGAGGGCTGCCCTTCCTTCTCGAGCGTCTCCAGAAGCTCGTTGGTGCCAGCAAGATCGAACTCGATCGGACGCAGCATGTCCGTTGCCGCCGACCGGGCATCGGTCACGCCGCCTATCTTGTCGTAGGCCTTGAGCAGCACCGCATTCAGGTCGTTGCAGCGGCCGAGCACCGCCACCACCTTGGCCTGTGCAATGAACTCGACTTCATCCATCGCCGAGTGGCGGCTCGCCGGGTCGTCCAGGGCCAGCACGAGGCGCCCCTCGTGCAGCATTAGCGGCATGACCTGCAGTCGCCGCGCCACGCTGTGGCTGATCTTGCGCAATGCGTCGGCCGCCGCGGGAAAGAGCTGCAGGTTGACCAGCGGATAGCCCATCTTGCGAGCCAGCGCAGCCTGCAGATCGGCCTTGGTCACCGCGCCCATGCGCACCAGGGTTTCGCCGAGCGGCACGCTGCGATCGAGCTGCTGCTGCGCGAGCCCCGCGCGCAACTGCTCGTCGGTGATCATCCCGAGCGACACCAGCGCCTCGCCGATACGCACCAAGGGCATCCTGGCCTGGCGTTCCAGTTGAACGAGCAGTTGCTCGGGCGTGACGACTTGTTCGGATGGCATCGCGTCGGACTCCTCGGGATGTGCGGCCGGCGCGGGCTGCTCGATTGTGAAAGAAGGGCTGGCATCGGAACCCGCGTCGGGCGCATCGCCGGTGTCGGTCGCAGGCCGCGGAATCGACATCTGCTTCACGCTCTCCGGCGGCAGGAAAACGCGGGTGTACGCCGTCCGCTTTTCGGCGGGAAGGAAGAGGAAGGTGCCGAACCCGAATGCGCGCTGCCCCAGGGTTTCGCCGCTGCTTTCCGAGCCGTCGGCCCATGCAATGTCGAAGCGGTCGGTGCCGCCGCTCTCGCAGGCTGCAATCCGCCGTGCGGGAGACGGCAGCCGAGCCGGCAGCGGCTCGGTCATGACGAGCATGCGGAACTGCGAAAAGCGCACGCTCATGGCCCGCCGCATCGCCGTCACCTGGACGTCGATGACTTCGCGATCAGGATGGAAACCGAGCAGGCGTGCGGCAACCCGCTGGCCATTCAGGCCGACGATTTCGCAAGCGGCACTGCCGACCGAGGGCAAGGCGGGCGGATAGCCGCCAAGCGCCGGGTCGGGCCACAGGAAGCCGGTCTCGGCGCTGCCTCCGACGCGGTCGCCGCCGGTGTCGGCTGGAGAAGAAATCGATGCATTCATTTAACAATCCGGATGCTAAGCCAGCTCGGCGCTGCACGAAGCGCGCAAGGCCATGATGGGCAGCCCACATGCAGCAATGCTGCACAAAACCCGGGACGATCCGGGTTGCACAGATTCATTCCAACATAGCCAGATAGGCTGCGATGTCGCGCGCATCGCGTTCCGTCACGCCCATCTCGGGCATTGCAGTCAGCGGGTCGACCTCGCGCGTGTGGCGCAGCCAGCGCACCATGTTGTCCTGCGTGTTGCCGAGCTTGCCGCCGATCATCGCGCGGCGGGCCACGCCCGCGAGCGGTGGCCCGACGTTCGTCTGCGAGCCGGTGATGCCCGGAATCGTGTGGCAGGCATTGCACGCGTACTGATAGAGCGCCTTCTCGCCGCGCCGCACGTCGCCCGGCGCATCGGCCGTCACGTTGCTCCGGATGCCGGCCTGCACCGCCGCGCCCGAACCGCAGGCCGCGGCCGCCGCCGGGCTCTGCGCCACCGCAGCGGCGGGTGCGGTCGCCTCGGCATACTGCCGCGGCGTGAAGTAGGGCAGGCGTTCGAGGAAGGCGACCACCGACCAAAGTTCTTCCTCGGACAGCCTGAAGTCCCAGGCCGGCATGCCGCTCATCTTGATGCCGTGCTTGGTCAGCCAGTAGAGCTCGCGCGCGCGCCAGCGGTGAGGCGCATCGACCAGCGGACCGGGCACCGGCTGCATGCTTTTGCCGATGTCGTCCTGCGCAACGCCGGGCGCGCCATGGCATTGCACGCACTTGTCGCGAAAGCAGGCGGCGCCGCGCAGCACCATGCCTTCGTCGTCGAGCTTCGGCGGTTCGATGTTTCGCGCGCGCAGCCGCACCGACTGCCGCATCGCGGTCTCGAGCAACGAATGCACAGGCTGCGTGTGCTGCTCGGTCGCGGCCACGTTGTAGAGCCCGCCGTACACCATCACTGCCGCACCCGCGGCCGCGGCAAGGCAGAGCAACGAAAGCGTCAGCAGGATGGTCTTGGGCGTTCCCATGTTTGGCGGCATTGTCCGACGCACGCGAGCGCTGCCATGTCGGCGCAAGGCGCATTCGTCCGGCCAGAATGCGGTGATGCCTTCTGCCCTGTTGGACCGCCCCGGCTCGTGGACCGTACTGCTGTCCATCGCAGTGCTAGCGGCTGGTTGCAAGCTCGGTGAACTCGACCTCCCCCATGCCGCCGCGCCTCCGGAGCAGGTACTGCGCGGCCAGCAATTGCTCGCGCAGTACCAGTGCGGAAGCTGCCACGCCATTCCGGGCGTGCCGGCCGCGCGCGGCGTTGTCGGTCCTCCGCTCAATGCCTTCGGCCGGCGCAGCTACATCGCCGGCCACCTGCCGAACGTTCCGCAGACGCTGGCGCGCTGGATCGTCGCGCCCCAGGCGCTGGTGCCCGGCACGGTGATGCCCGCGATGGGCGTCGGCCCGCGCGATGCCTGCGACATGGCCGCCTACCTGCTCACGCTCGAATGAACGACATCGCTTCGCAATCGGCGCTGCACGCGGCCGGCCCGGTGGCCGAGACGGTGCTGGGCGTGACGGGTGTGCTCGTGATCGGCGGGAGCCTCATCTTCATCGGCGTGATGGCATTGCTCGCCGTGGCCGTGCGCCGGGGCGGCCGGCCGGTCAACGTGCGCTGGTGGGTTCTTGGCGGCGGCGTGGCCTTCCCGACGGTGGTGCTGCTCGCACTCTTCGCGTACAGCGAGTGGCACAAGCCGCCCTGGCGGGTGGCGCCGCCACCGGGCGCGCTGATCGTCGGCGTCACCGGCCACATGTGGTGGTGGGAAGTGCGCTATAGCGATGCGGCCACCGGCGCGGAGGTCACCACCGCCAACGAGATCCGCATCCCGGTCGGCAGGCCGGTGTACTTCGGTCTGTCCAGCGCGGACGTGATCCACAGCTTCTGGGTGCCGTCGCTCGGCGGCAAGATGGACATGGTGCCCGGCCGCGTGCAGCACCTGCAGCTGCAGGCCGATCGCGCCGGCACATGGCGCGGGCAGTGCGCCGAATACTGCGGCGAGCAGCATGCGCGCATGGCACTGCAGGTCGTGGCGGAGGAGCCGGCGGCTTTCGATGCCTGGCTCGCGGCTCAGGCAAAACCGGCTGCGGCTGCCCAAGCGCCCGAACTACAGCGCGGCCGCCAGGCGTTTCTGGACAACCGCTGCAATGCCTGCCACACGGTGCGCGGCGTCAGCGAAGAGAGCCGGCTCGGGCCCGACCTCACCCATGTCGGCAGCCGGCTGCAACTCGGCGCGGGCACCGTCGCGAATGATCCCGAACAGCTGGCCGCATGGGTTGCACACACGCAGCAGCTCAAGCCCGGCGCGCGCATGCCCTCGTCAGGCGAGCGCATCGACGAGGCAAGCCTGCAAGACATCGCAGCCTGGCTCACGGCACTAAAGTGAAACACCCCCGACGCGCCTGCGGCGCCTCCCCCTCGAAGGGGCGATACCAGCGGCCCGGCAAAGCCGGTTCCGCGCTATCCCTGGCATTTGCCTGCGCCGGTTTCATGCCCCTGACGGCGCGTCCCGTGCCGAGGGCGGCGGGTGACCCCCGCAGCGAAATAAAGGAGGAGGCCGAAGGCCGGGGGACATTCGCGGAGAGGGTCGCCCGGTGCACTCGGCACGCATCCCTGACGCCCGCGCCCAAAACTACAGAACTTAGATGAACGACACGCCCGACAAGCTCCCCAACAGCCTGCCGCGCCCCGAGGGCGAACGCGAAGCGCTGGAGCGCGCATGGCGCTCGCCGACGGGCTGGCGTTTTTTCTCGGCCGTCAACAACACCAACATCGGCGTCCTGTACATCGGCACGGCGATGCTGTTCTTCGTGCTCGCGGGCATTCTCGCGCTGCTGATGCGAACGCAGCTCGCGGTGCCGGACAACGACCTCATCGACGCCGGCACCTACAACCAGCTGTTCACCATGCACGGCACGGTGATGATGTTTTTGTTCGCGGTGCCGATCGTCGAAGCCGTCGCGGTCTACCTGCTGCCGGGCATGCTCGGTGCGCGCGACCTTCCGTTCCCGCGCCTCTCGGCCTATGCGTTCTGGGCCTACGCGATCGGCGGCCTGGCCTTTTTCTGCACCCTCTTCTTCGGCGAGGCGCCGGACGGCGGCTGGTTCATGTACCCGCCGCTCACCGGCAAGGAGTTCTCGCCCGGGCGCGGCGCCGACTGGTGGCTGCTGGGCATCGGGTTCATCGAGATATCGGCCATCGCGGGCGCCATCGAGCTCATCATCGGCATCCTCTTCACGCGCGCGCCGGGCATGACGCTGATGCGCATGCCGGTCTTCGCCTGGGCGATGCTGGTGACCGCGCTGATGATCGTGTTCGCTTTCCCGGCCATCATCGCGGCCACGCTGCTGCTCGAGATGGAGCGGGCCTTCGACTGGCCCTTCTTCATCGCCGCGCGCGGCGGCGATCCGATCCTGTGGCAGCACCTGTTCTGGTTCTTCGGGCATCCGGAGGTCTACATCATCTTCCTGCCGGCCGCCGGCATGGTGTCGATGATGGTCGCCACGCTCGCCGGCGTGCGGCTGGTCGGCTACCGCGCGGTGGTTGCCGCGCTGGTCGGCGTCGGCGTGGTGAGCTTCGCGCTCTGGGCGCACCACATGTTCACCGCGGGCCTCGGCGCCGTGTCGATGCTCATCGTCTCCGCCGCCAGCTTCCTGGTCGCGGTGCCGACCGGCGTGCAGGTGTTCGCCTGGATCGCAACCATGTGGCGCGGCCGGGTCGCGCTCGATGCGCCGACGCTTTTCGTTCTCGGCTTCTTCTTCATCTTCGTGCTCGGCGGACTGACCGGCGTGATGGTCGCGGTGCTGCCCTTCGACTGGCAGGCGCACGACACCTACTTCATCGTCGCGCACCTGCACTACGTGCTGATCGGCGGCATGGTGTTTCCGGTGTTCGCCGGCTTCTACTACTGGGCGCCGGTCTACAACGGACACTGCCTGTCCGAGCGATGGGCGCGCTGGGTCTTCGGCCTGATGTTCGGCGGCTTCAACCTGGCGTTCTTCCCGATGCATCTCACCGGCCTGCTCGGCATGCCGCGCCGCGTCTACACCTACCCGGGCGACCTGGGCTGGAACAGCCTCAACATGCTGTCGACCGTGGGCGCCTTCATGTTCGCCGCCGGCGTGCTGGTGTTCCTCGTCGATGCGGCACGCACGCTGCGCAAGTCCGAAAAAGACCACGACAACCCCTGGAACGCGGGCACGCTCGAATGGCTGCCGCTGCGCGACTACGGCGTGCGCAGCATTCCCCAGGTGGTTTCGCGCGAGCCGTTGTGGGACCAGCCGGCGCTGCCGAACGAGGTCGACGCCGGCCGCCACTGGCTGCCCGGCACCATGTTCGGCGGCCGCGAAACGCTGGTGACCAGCATCGTCGATGCGCGGCCACTCCACCTGTTGCGGCTGCCCACCGACGGCTGGTCACCGCTGGTCGCCGCGGCCGGAACGGCCGGCTTCTTTCTGCTGCTGACGGCGGAGCAGATCGCGCTTGCCTTCGCCTGCGGCCTGATCTCCATCGTGGCGATGATCTACTGGATCTGGGGCTCCGACCAGCCACCCGAGGCACAGACCGTCGAGGTGGCGGACGGCGTGCACCTGCCCGTCGGCGCCAGCCGGCGCGACTCGCACTCATGGTGGGCGGTGGTCATCCTGATCGCGGTGGACATGACGGTCTTCGCATCGTTCGTGTTCTCGCACCTGCACCTGTCGATGGCCGCAGACGTCTGTCCGCCGCCTGGCGCCGCGCTGCCGGCGGCGCGATGGCCGCTGGCGGCCGCAGTGCTGCTTCTGGCCGGCTCGCTGCTGGCCGCAGGCGCAGGCCGCTGGCTGCGCAGCGGCGGCATGCGCAGCCAGCGCCCGCTGCGCGTCGCCGTGGCGCTCGCCCTGGCCTGCACCACCGGCGCGTTCTCGCTCGACCTCGCCGGCCATCTGCAGGCCGGTCTCGACCCGCGCGCCGAGGCCTGGAGCGCCACTGTCGGTGCGCTGCTCGGCTACCAGGGCTTCCACATCGGCGTCGCCCTCCTGATGGGCGGCTACGTGCTGGTGCGCTCGTGGACCGGAAGGCTCCGCCCCGATGCGCGCGCCACCTACGACAACACCGTGCTGATGTGGCACTGCATCACCGCGCAGGGGTTGATCGGGCTGCTGCTCGTGCAGCTGCTGCCCAAGGTACTGGGCTGACGCGACACGTGGGCGGGTTCTCACAAGCGGCACGCGGCCGGGTCCACAAAGTGGCGTTTTGCCACATCACTTCAAGGAGGTTCGGATGGCCACCAGCAGCATCCTCGGCGGAGACCACGCACCCACGCATCCGCGCGGCACCGATGTAGACGCACTCGGCCCGAGCGACACCTCGGACAGCGGCAGCGACGTGCAGACCGACCGCAACCGCGCGGCACTCGGCGACGATGCCGAAGGCGCGTTCCCGATCGCGCACGGCAGCGACAGCGATGCCGCCGGCACCGGCGAGCGCGCGTCCGCCGATCCCGCGGCGCCGGACGAGGACCGGGACATCCTGCCGGACCGCATCGGCACCGATCCGACCGATGCGCTCGACGCCGCAGTGTCGATCGACGACCCGACCGCAGCATCGGTGGACGAACTGGCGGCGACGCAAGACGACGAAAACGACAACGACGAGGACGGCGAAGGCGACGATGAGAGCGGCCAGGCCTGATCGCAATCCCGCCTCTATGGAGCGGCGCCTTCAGCGCGCGCTGCGCGGCGTGTTCGGCCTCGAGGCGCTGCGCACGGGCCAGCACCGGGTGATCCACCGCGTGCTGGCCGGCCAGCCGACGCTCGCGGTCATGCCCACCGGCGCGGGGAAATCCCTTTGCTACCAGTTGCCCGCGGTGCTGCTCGAAGGCCGCACCGTGGTCGTATCGCCGCTGATCGCGCTCATGAAGGACCAGTGCGAGAAGCTGCGTGCCTGCGGCGTGGCCGCGGTACAGCTCAACAGCCAGGTTTCGGCCGACGAGATCCATGCGGCCGAGCGCGCCATCGCCGACGGCTCGGCACGCATCGTTCTCACCACGCCCGAGCGGCTGGCGGATGCCGGCTTCATGACCCTGCTGCGCACCGGCAGGACTGCGCTGCTGGTGGTCGACGAAGCGCATTGCATATCGCAATGGGGGCACGACTTCCGGCCCGCGTTTCTCGAGATCGGGCCGGCGCGCGAGGCGCTCGGCCGCCCCGCCGTGCTGGCGCTCACCGCCACCGCCAACGACGAGGTGGCGCAGGACATCATGACCCGCCTCGGCATACCCAGGGCCGGCCTGATCGACACCGGCACCTACCGCCCCAACCTGCACTACGCCGTCGAACAGCTCGCGACCGAGGAAGAAAAGCTCGCCCGCATCCTCGCGCTCGTGCGCGCCGGCGAAGGCAGCGGCATCGTCTACACGGCCACCGTGAAAGCGGCAGAGGCGGTGTATCAGGCGCTGCTGGCCGCAGGCGAATCGGTGGGCCTCTATCACGGCAAGCGTGCGGCGGCCGATCGCCGGCAGGCGCAGGATGGCTTCATGGCCGGCGCGCTGCGCGTGATGGTGGCGACCAACGCCTTCGGCATGGGCATCGACAAGCCGGACATCCGCTTTGTCCTGCACTACCAGCTGCCGTCCGGCCTGGATGCCTACTACCAGGAGTCCGGGCGTGCCGGGCGCGACGGCGAGCCGTCCGCGTGCACGCTGCTCTTTCTGCAGCGCGACAAGGCGCTGCAGCAGTTCTTCATGGCCGGGCGCTATCCCGACGCGCGCGACCTCGACGCCCTCTACCGCGCCCTGCTGGCGGAGCCGCCGGACGCGCAGGGCTGGACCCTCGCCAGCCTGTACCGGCATCTGGACGCGGCGCGCGGCAAGGTGCAGGTGGCCCTTGGCGTCTTGCGCAACCAGCGCGTCGTCGTGCAGGACCGCGATGGCCATCTTCGGCTCCAGCGGTCGGAGCTGGCCGCGGATGCGCTGGAGGCCATGCTCGCCGGCTACCGCGGCAAGCGCGAGCACGACCGCAACAAGCTCGAGCGCATGGTGTTCTATGCCCAGACCGGACAGTGCCGCTGGCAGGTGCTGCTTGCCTACCTGGAAGAAG
>JANOCL010000169.1:0-1823 GCA_031412135.1 Variovorax sp.
GCGGATCGTTCGCACATTCCGCTGTAGTGGGCGAGATCGCGGTGCTGCCCGGGCTGGTGGTGGTGCCGCCGCCGACCTGCTGCGCCGCTACGCCACCCGCATAACCCGAAACGATGAGGGTTGCGAGCATCAGCGCGACGGCGCTGGTGCCGCTTTTCTTGCTGCGCGATGCCGTGACTTCCGAGGCGGCGACCCACGCGCCGAGCGACTCGTTCCACAGGCTGCGGTACGACTTGTTCATGTTTTTCCAATCTTGAATTGCTGTGGCGAGCGGGCCAGGCTGGCCCGGCATGGGCAAGCAGTACGGCGCATTTCATTGCGGCCGCGTCGCTTGCGGGCCGGATGATTGCCTAGTGCATGCGCAGCGCGGCGGCGCCGTGACAATTCGTCAGATAGGAAAGATCTGAAGCAGATCGCCGGTGAAGTACTTCACGGCGCTCGGCCCGGGCAGCGTTGTGCCTCGAAGGTGCGTTTGCTAGAACAGCGGCTCGGTGTCGCTGTCCCGGCGCGCGCCTTCGATCGCCAGCATCCTCAGTTTCGACGCGGCGCCGCCATGCGCCGAAAAGCCGCCCGTCTTGCCGCCGGCCGCGAGCACGCGGTGGCACGGCACCACCGGCGCGAAGGGGTTGTGCCCGAGCATCTGGCCGACGGCGCGGGCCAGGCCCTTGTCGCCGAGTTCGGCGGCGATGTCGCCGTAGGTGCGCGTGCGGCCCGGCGGGATGCGGCGCGCGATGGCATAGACGCGCCGTTGCAGATCACTCAGGCCGTCGAGGTCGAGCACGATGCCGGCAAGGTCGAGCGGCTGGCCGTCGAGCAGTGCGCGGATCTGGGTGGTGGCGTGCTGCACATCGGCCGGCGGACTGGTTTCAGTCAGCGACGCGAAGCGCTGCCTCATCCGCGACCTTGTGCCTTCGGCCCCCGCTTCGGGCAACTGCACGCCGACGATGCCGCGCGGCCCCCATGCAATGCCGCAAGCGCCGATGGCGGTGTCGAACAGGGCAAAGCCGGCGGCATGCATCTCAGCCCGGGCAGCGCACGTCCGTGATGCTGCGCGCGATCGCATCGGCAAGCCGCGCGGTGGCCTGCTGCGCGCCGCGCGCCAGCGCATCGATACCGGCGCCATCGGCAGGCTCGGACAGCGACAGCCGGCAGGAGAAGGGCAAGGCTTCGTCGGTGCGGCGCACCGTCCAGCCGAAGCCGGTGTCGACGCGGGCGCCCTGCACCGCATCGAACTGCAGCAGTTGCACCGCGATGCGAACCGCCTGCTGGCCTCTGGGCCTTCCGGCGCGGGTTGCGTCGAGCGCGCCCAGCCGCCCTGCGATACCGCTGGCGAGCGCATCCCGAAGCTCGTTCTCGAACGACGAGGACCAGCGGTGCTGCTCCAGGATGTCGACCTTCGGCCCGAGGGCGGCGCCCTGTTGCCGCACCACCAGTTGCGGCCGCGCAAGGCGCTCCGGCATGGCAACCGGTGCCAGCTCGATGTAGATCGGCGCCGCAACAGCCGGCCCCGCCGCCGGTTGCGCGTCGGCCAGGCTGTAGTACTGCGGCGCCGTGCTCGCGCAGCCGGCGACCAGCAGCATTGCGCCGATCGCCGCGATCGGGGCGGCAAACATGTTGTTCATTTCTTGTCCTCGGGTTTGCCGCGGATCAGCGATTCGGGATGCCGCTCCAGGTAGTCAGTGAGGATGCGCAGCGAGCCCGCCGCGCGCGTGAGCTCCTGCAGCGTCTGGCGCATGTCCTGCTGCAGCGGAGCATCTTCGGCCAGCGTTCTCTCGGCGGCACCGAGGGTCTTGCGCACGTCCTTCATGGCGGCCGTCATCTCC
>JANOCL010000170.1:0-2053 GCA_031412135.1 Variovorax sp.
GGCAGCGCGGACGCTTTCGGCGTGATCAATGCCGGCATCTCCGGCAACCGCCTGCTTGCCAGCCCGGCCGGCCCGCCGGGCATCGAGCGCTTCGAGCACGACGTGCTGGCGCAAAGCGGCGTCACGCACGCGCTGATCCTGCTCGGCATCAACGACATCGGCCTGGGCGAATCGCTCGGCTCGGGGCAGATCACCGCCGGCCTGCAGCGGCTGGTCGCGCAGGCGCATGCGCGCGGCGTGAAGGTGCTGCTTGGCACGCTGCCGCCGTTCAAGGGCGCACCGTACTGGAGCGAAGCGAAGGAACAGCAGCGGCAGGCGGTGAACCGCTGGGTCCGCGGCCGGCAGGACATCGATGCAGTGGTCGATTTCGATGCGGTGCTGCGCGACCCCGCCGACCCGCTGGTGCTGAACCCGCTCTACGACAGCGGCGACCGGCTGCATCCGGGCAACGCCGGCTATGCGGCGATGGCGGACGCCATCGACCTGCGCGATCTCCAGGAATAGACGCGGCGGCGCAACAGAAGCGCGTCACAACGTTACACAAACAGAGGCCTGCGGCTTACATGCGCTTTACATGGGTCGGCCAGCATGAAGGCTCCAACAACTCATGAGGAGTACCCCCATGAAAAAGATCGCTGTCTCTCTTGCCGTCGGCGCGGCTTCGCTTCTGTCACTCGGTGCGGTCATCGTACCGACGGCGGTGCAGGCCCAGCCCATCATCACCATCCAGACCGCACCGCCGCCGCCGCGTGCCGAGCGCATGCCGCCGCAGCGCCGCGGCTACGTATGGGCGCCGGGCCACTACGAGTGGCGCAATGGCCGCCACGTCTGGGTTCGCGGCGCCCACGTGCGGGCCCGGCCGGGTTATGCCTACCGTGCGCCCGAGTGGCGTGAGCGCGATGGTCGCTGGGAATACAACCGCGGCCGCTGGGACCGCGACCGCGACGGCGTGCCGAACCGCATGGACCGCGACCGCGACAACGACGGCGTGCGCAACCGCGACGACCGCCGGCCGAACAATCCGAACCGCAGTTGACCCAAGGCGCCTGAGCGCCCGAACAAGCCCGCCGCACACCGGCGGGCTTTTTTTCGCCTAGAAGAACCGGAACACCAGCGGCATCAGCAGCGCCGCCAGCATCACCTGCAGGCCGAGCGCCAGGCCGGCATAGGCGCCGGCATCGGCGTCGACGTGCAGCGCCCGCGCCGCGCCGATGCCGTGCGCCGAAGTGCCGAGCGCGAAGCCACGCGCGCCATAGCCGGTCGCGTCGGTGCCGATGCGAAGCGCGTCGAACAGGTACTTTCCCGTCAGCGCGCCGATCATGCCGGTGAGCACCGCGAACACCGCCGACAACGCGGGGATGCCGCCGATCTTTTCGGCGATGCCCATCGCCACCGGCGCGGTGACCGACTTGGGCGCCATCGACAGCACCACCTCGTGCGGCAGGCCCACCGCCCAGGCCAGCGCCACCGCCGAACCCGCGGCCGCCGCGCCGCCGAGCAGTGCCGCAAGCAGCAACCTGGCGAAGCGCGCACGCAGCTCCGCACGCCGCTGCCAGAGCGGCCAGGCCAGCGCCACCACCGCCGGCCCGAGCAGGAAATGGATGAACTGCGCGCCGGCGAAATAGGTCGGGTAGTCGACGCCGGTGGCGAGCAGGCCGCCGGCCAGCACGACCACCGACCACAGCACCGGATTGGCCCACGGCGCGCTGTCGAGCCTTGCATAGGCAGCCTGCGCCAGCAGGTACACCACCAGCGTCGCCGTCAGGCCGAAGAGCGGCGTGGCCGAAAGATAGATCCAGAGCTCGACGAAGCGCGGCATCGGCGTCAGGCTTCAGTCTGGCGATCGGGCCAGTAAAGCACCAGCGCGGTGACCGCAAGGCCGATCCAGGTCGACAGCGCAATCACCAGCAGCATGCGCCCGCCGTACTGGCTGAGCAGCGCCAGGTGCGTCATCACGCCGACGCCGACCGGGATGAACAGCAGCGACAGATGCGACAGCAGGAAGCCCGCGCATTCGCCGACCGGCTCGCGCACCGGCGCAAAGCGCAGGCCG
>JANOCL010000171.1:0-20037 GCA_031412135.1 Variovorax sp.
GCGCTGCTGTCGCTCGCCGAAGCCAGCGATTGCCGGCGCGTGCGGCTGCTCGGCTACTTCGGCGAGAAGAGCGTTCCCTGCGGAAATTGCGACAACTGCCTGAATCCGCCGCAGGTGTGGGACGGCACCGATGCGGCGCGCAAGCTGCTCAGCACCATCTACCGCGTGCAGCAGCAAAGCGGCATCAGCTTCGGTGCCGGGCACGTCATGGACATCCTGCGCGGCAAGGCGACCGAAAAGGTCAAGCAATTCGGACACGAGCGCATCAGCACCTTCGGCCTGGGCGCGGAGTTCAGCGAGGTGCAGTTGCGCGGCGTGCTGCGGCAACTGATCGCCACCGGTTCGCTCACGGTCGATGCCGAAGCCTTCAACACGCTCAAGCTCACCGAAGGCTCGCGTGCCGTGCTCAAGGGCGAGGCGAACGTGACCTTGCGCGAATCGGTGTCGTCGCCCGCGGAGCGCAGGCCGCGGCGCGAGAAGACGCCGCGCGGCGCCCCGTCGCCGGCCGCCGCGGCGCTCGATGCGGCAGGCCAGGCGCGCTTTGCCGCACTGAAGGCCTGGCGCGGCGAAGTGGCGCGCGAGCACAACCTGCCGGCCTACGTGATCTTTCACGATGCCACGCTCGCCGCCATCGCCGAACGCGCACCGGCCACGCTCGAAGATCTCCAGGGCATCAGCGGCATCGGCGGCAAGAAGCTCGAAGCCTACGGCGCGGACGTGCTGCGGGTCTGTGCGGCGTTTTAGGTACGAACAGGCGCTATCTCACCAGCAGCCGGCTCTCGCGCTGCGGCGCCCGCACCAGGTAGGGCTGCCCGTCCGCCTCTGCCTTGCGCCGCATGGCATCGTCGGCCTTGCCCGACACGCCGGGTGCGGGACAGGCGCCGCCGGCCTGCAGCGCCAGCGCAGCCGCCAGCCTTGCCTCGGCAGGATCGCCGAGTGCTCGGCTGAAATCGTCGGCCACCGCGCAGGTCGGCGCGAAGCCGTCGCCGTAGTCGCCGAAGCCCTGCTGGTTGACGCCCTGGAACTGGATCGCGAAATAGGTGGTGCCGCAGTTGTCCTGCGGAAAGAAGCCGTAGGGCTTGCCGCAGGTCGTGCCGCCGACCAGGTTGACGGTGACGCCGACGCCGCGCAGGCTGTTGATCACCGACTCGCTGGCGGAGCAGGTGTCGGGGCCGGCAAGCACGGTGACGCGCGACAGTCCCAGGCGCGGCAGCGGCTGACCGGCGGGCGCGGAGAAGCCGCGCGCGCTGGCATGGAACGGCACTGACGTCTGCGCCGGAAAAAGCCCGAACGGATTCTTGGCGTTGAACTGCAGGCGCTCGAACACCGCGCCGGTGGTGACGGCACCGGCGCTGACCATGGCGGCCAGCTCGCTCGCGATGTCGAGCAGGCCGCCGCCGTTGTAGCGCATGTCGATCACCAGGTCGACGATGCCGGCATTCTTGAGCTGCTCGACGGCCGCGATCAACGGCGCCTCGGCGGTGGCCAGGTGGTCGTTGAAGAGCAAGTAGCCGACCGGCCCGCCGGCGGTGGCGATGGTCTTCACGTTCTGCACCGGGGTACGGGCGATGCGTGCCGCGGTCAGCGTCACGGTGCGGTCGCTGCCGTCCGGCGCCCGCAGCTTGAACTGGTGCGGCTCGCCTTCGCGCGCCGGCACCAGGCCCGCGTTGAGCTTGGCGGTGTCGGTGCCGCTCACGACGTCGACCCCGTCGATCTCTATCAGCCGGGTGCCGCGCCCGATGGCGGCCTGTGCCGCCGGCGAGCCGGGTTCGGTGTAGGCCACGCGAATGTCGCGCGGCACCGTGGCGCTCAGGTAGGCCAGCTCGGCGCCGTAGCCCACCTCGATGCCCCGCTGCGCAAGCGCCCGGTAGGAAGTGGTGTCCTGGGTGAAGTGAAAGCGGTCTTTCGGGCGGCCGGATGCGGTGAGCAACGGCGTCTTCAGGACGTTGAAGTACGAGATGGGCGTTGCGTAGTCTTTTGCCGCGAGCGTGGGCGGCACTTCGTCGAACCAGAGATAGGTTTCGTCGATCCACGCACGCACCCAGCTTTTCTCGGTGTCGGCCGAACCGACTGCGTCGGGGAAGGCAGCGCCGGTGTCGGGATCGACCCCCCTGCGGGGCGCCGCGCATTGGCCTGCGACGCTGGAGGATGCGACGATCGGCTCGTTGGCGGCGGCTGCCGCGGGCGGCTGCGCGGCCGGGGGCACCCCCCCTGCGCCGCCACCGCCGCCGCACGCCGTCAGGGCGGCAACGGCCGCGAGCATGGCAAGCGCCGGGCCTGTCCGCAGTAGGACCCTCATGAAAACTCTCCCTTGTGCGCTGTGGCGCTGGTCTTATTGAACGAAGCCGATGCCGCGCGACTCTCGCACTTCGGGCTTGATCCGGTGCTCGGCGTCGAGCTGGTCGAGAAACTCGTCGGCCGAGAACGCGACCGCAAGGATATCGGTCTGCCGCTTCACGGCAGCGAAGTCGCCCGGGCAGAGCTGGGGCAGCCGCGTCAGGCGCCCTGAAATCTCGCTCGTCATGCGCGTCGCATCGCCGCCGAGCGCCTCGGTGACGAACATGCGCTCGCGCTGCGCGGCCGTCAGCGGCATGAACTTGATCTTGAAGGTGAAGCGCCGCAGCGCGGCCTGGTCGAGCCGGTCAAGCAGGTTGGTGGTGCAGACGAAGATGCCGTCGAAGCGCTCCATGCCCTGCAGCATCTCGTTGACCTCGGTCACTTCGTAGGTGCGCTGCGCGCCGCGGCGGTCCTGCAGGAAGCTGTCGGCTTCGTCGAGCAGCAGCACCGCCTTCTCGGCTTCGGCTTCCTTGAACATGGCGGCCATGTTCTGCTCGGTCTCGCCGACGTACTTGCTCATGAGGTCGCTCGCCTGCTTGATGATGAGCGGCCGCTCGATGGCCTTGGCGATGTGCTCGGCGAGCGCCGTCTTGCCGGTGCCGGGCGCGCCGTAGAAGCACAGCGTGCCGTGGCCGCGCGCCTTGAGCGCCTCGACGATGCGGGGAATCTCGAAGCGGGTTTCGACATTGAGCATGTCGAGGTCGTAGGTGGTCACGCTGCGGCGCGCACCCAGACCGTCTTGCGTGCCGAGTGCGAGGTCCGCATTCTTGAGCTGGCGCTCGATCAGGTGCTCGACCGAGGCGCCCTCGGTCATGGCGAGGCCGGCAAAGCGCACCGCGGTGCGGATCTGCGCCGGCGTGAGGCCCTTGCGCCCGGCCAGCTTGGTGGTGAAGGCGTCGGACACCGACACGCCTTCCAGCGTCTTGCGCACCAACTGCTCGCGCGCCCCGGGCGGTGGCGACTTCAGTTCGAGGTGGTAGGCAAAGCGGCGCCGGAAGGCCGGGTCGATCTGCTCGATGCGGTTGGTCACCCAGAGCGTCGGCACCGCGTTCGATTCGAGGATCTGGTTGACCCAGGCCTTGCCGCTCACGCTCCCGGTCGAAGGCGAAGGCACCTGCTCGGCGCGCGCCATGAGCTGCGCCGCTTCGGTGCTGATCGGCGGGAAGACGTCTTCGACCTCGTCGAACAGCAGCGCCGCCTGCGCACTTCCCTTCAGGAACACCTGGGCGATCTGCAGCGAGCGGTAGCGGTCGCGGCCGGAGAGCGAGTTGCCGTCGCGGTCCGCGTATTCGACTTCGAACAGTTCGAGCCCGGCGGCCTGCGCCACCACCTTGGCGAGCTCGGTCTTGCCGGTGCCGGGCGGCCCGTAGAGCAGCACATTCACGCCCGCCTCCTTGCGCGCCACCGCGGCGCACAGCAACGTGACGAGCATCTGCGCATCGTCCCGGACGAACGAGAAATCGTCGACCGACAGCGCACTCTTGGCCGAAGGCCGGGTGAACACGGCCATCAGTTCGTTGTGGTCGCGGTACTCGCGCATCAGCACCGGCGGAAGCTTCTCGCTGACTTTCATCAGGTCGGCCAGGTCGGTGATGTTGTGCTCGGAGATCAGGTTCTCGATCAAACCGATGCGCTCGAGCCGCGAGCCGGCGCGCAACGCTTCGCCGACATCGGTGGCATTGACGCCGGCCACTTCGGCGATCGCGGCATAGGCCTCGGGCGCGTTGTTGACCTTGAACTCGACCAGCAACGAGCGCAAGTCGCGCTGGTAGCGCGCCAGCGTGCCGTAGAGCAGCAACGCCCGCTCGGCCTTGTTGAGCTGCAGCAGACCGGCGAGCGCATCGATGTTCTTCTCGACCAGCGTCGACTGCTTGCGCAATGCGTGCGTGAGCCAGTCGCGCGTGACCGACAGCACCGAGAGCAGGTCTTTCGGCTGGTCCTTGGCGTACTCGTCCAGATAGAAGAACAACGTGCCTTCCTCGTAGGGGCCGCGCCAGACGCCATGGCGATCGAGCAGCGTGCGGCCGTCGAAGTTCTCGATGCCCTTCCAGATCTCGTTACCCGCGCAGCGGCGCACGAGGAACTCGCGCAGGCGCGCCAGCACGGGCAAGGGCCACACCAGATGCCGCCCGGTGAGCGACAGCAGGCCGTTCAGGTCACGGCGCACGTTGAAGCGCGGACCCTGCTTGGCGGCCAGCGTGAGCACGAAGTGCGAACACATGAGTTCGAGCACCGGCGCCTCCTTGAGTCCGGGCGACGGCAACGCGTGACCGCGGGAAGCCGCGGCTACGACATCGACACCGGAACGCTTGACCATGGGGCAACCTCTCGCTAGGAGAATGGGAATGTGAACGCGACCATAGCGCAGACTTTTCGCTTCGGGAAGGCCGCGGAACGGTAAAAACCCTGATGTCGCGAATCCATCCACAATGCCGCCCATGGTTGGAATCGAAGACATCGAACGCGCCGCAGAGCGCCTGCGCGGGCAGTTGCTCGACACGCCCTGCGTGGAATCGCGCACGCTTTCGGAGATCGTCGGCGCGCAGGTGTTCCTTAAATTCGAGAACCTGCAGTTCACCTCGTCGTTCAAGGAGCGGGGCGCGTGCAACAAGCTGGTCGACCTTTCGGAAGCTGGTGTGCGGGGCGTCGTGGCCATGTCCGCCGGCAACCATGCGCAGGGCGTTGCGTACCACGCACAGCGCCTCGGGCTGCGGGCCCTGATCGTCATGCCGCGCTTCACGCCGGGCGTGAAGATCGAGCGCACCCGCGGCTTCGGTGCCGAGGTGGTGCTGCACGGCGACACGCTGGACGCGGCCAGCGCCCATGCGCTGGCGCTGGCCGAAAGCGAGGGGCTGGCGTTCGTCCATCCCTACGACGACGAAGCGGTCATCGCCGGCCAGGGCACGGTGGCGCTCGAAATGCTGGATGCGGTGCCGGCGCTCGATGTGCTGCTGGTGTCGGTCGGCGGCGGCGGCCTGATCGCCGGCATGGCCGTCGCCGCGCGGGCGCGCAAGCCGGGCATCGAGATCGTCGGCGTGCAGACCACGCGCTTTCCGGCCATGGTGAATGCCGTGCACGGCACGCACCACCTGCAGGGCCAGAGCACGATCGCCGAGGGCATCGCCGTCGGAACGCCGGGCGTGCTGACGCGCGAGATCATCGGCTCGCTGGTCGACGGCCTGTTGCTGGTCGACGAGGGCGACATCGAGCAGGCGGTGCTGATGCTGCTCGAGATCGAGAAAACGCTGGTCGAGGGGGCGGGCGCCGCGGGGCTCGCCGCGCTGATCCGACATCCGGAACGCTTCAGGGGCAAGCGGGTAGGGCTGGTGCTCTCGGGCGGCAACATCGATCCGCTGCTCCTGGCCGCGATCATCGAACGCGGCATGGTGCGGGCCGGACGGCTGGCGCGGGTCCGCGTGAGCGCACGCGATGTGCCGGGTTCGCTGGCCCAGATCACGGCCACTGTCGCGGAAGCGGGCGCTAACGTCGACGAGGTTCACCACCAGCGCGCGTTCACTCTGCTGGCGGCGCAGAACGTCGACATCGAACTGGTGCTGCAAACCCGCGGGCGCGCCCATCTGTCCGCCGTGCTGGATGCCTTGCGCGATGCGGGCTTCGAGGCGATCGAGCAGCGCTGACGGTCTGGCAAGCCCTAGGTCGCGGCCCGACTGCCAGTCGCTAAAATGGCGGCAGTTTTGAGTACCAAAGGAATACTGATGTCCCAGCCCACGCCCGTCGAGCCCGGCCACGATGCGATCGTCGAGAACGATGCCGTCGAATCCATCGTTCACCTCATGCCGCTCGTTTTGCCGCTGGTGGGCGGCGTGCTGATGCTGCTTCTGGCCTCCATCGCCATCTACATGGCCTGACAGCCGGCTGCGGCGGCGGCGCACACCACGGCCCGCGCCGCCAGCCGACCATGCACAAGTAATACGCCCCGCTCGCGATCCTCCTTCCCAGGAAGAAAACGTTTTTTGCAACGGACCTCGCCCGGTCAGGCCGAGTCCCGTTCGAAAAGACGACTTTTCAACTTAGGAGACATTGATGAACGCACCTTTGAAGGGTCTTGCAGTGCAGGCGCCCTCTTACGTCAAGAACGCGAAGCTGATCGCGTGGGTGGCCGAGATGGCAGCGCTGTGCAAGCCGGAAGCGATCTACTGGTGCGACGGAAGTGCTGAAGAGTACGACCGTTTCTGCCAGCAGATGGTCGATGCCGGCACTTTCAAGCGGCTGAACCCGGCCAAGCGCCCGAATTCGTTTCTCGCCTGTTCGGACCCGAGCGACGTCGCCCGCGTCGAGGACCGCACCTTCATCTGCTCCAAGGACAAGGAAGACGCAGGCCCCACCAACAACTGGATGGCGCCCGCCGAGATGCGCGCCACGCTGCAGCCTCTGTTCGACGGCTGCATGAAGGGCCGCACGATGTACGTCGTGCCCTTCAGCATGGGCCCGCTCGGCTCGCCTATCGCCCACGTCGGCATCGAGCTTTCCGACAGCCCCTACGTCGCGGTCAACATGAAGATCATGACCCGCATGGGCCGCGCCGTGTACGACGTGCTGGGCAGCGACGGCGAGTTCGTGCCCTGCGTCCACACGGTGGGCGCACCGCTGTCGCCCGGCCAGAAGGACGTTTCCTGGCCTTCCAACAAGACCAAGTACATCGTCCACTACCCGGAGACGCGCGAGATCTGGAGCTATGGATCAGGCTACGGCGGCAATGCGCTGCTGGGCAAGAAATGCTTCGCTTTGCGCATCGCGTCCAACATGGGCCGCGCGGCCTCGGAGGGGCCCTCCGGTAGCCCGGGCTGGCTGGCCGAGCACATGCTGATCCTCGGCGTGACCAATCCACAGGGGCGCAAGTACCACGTGGCGGCCGCGTTCCCCAGCGCCTGCGGCAAGACCAACTTCGCCATGCTGATCCCACCGGCCGGTTTCGAGGGCTGGAAGGTCACCACCATCGGCGACGACATCGCCTGGATCAAGCCCGGCGCCGACGGCAAGCTGCACGCGATCAACCCGGAGGCCGGCTATTTCGGCGTGGCGCCCGGCACCAACATGCAGACCAACCCGAACTGCATGTCCAGCCTGGACCACGACGTTATCTTCACCAACGTGGCGCTGACGGACGACGGCGACGTCTGGTGGGAAGGCCTGAGCGAAGCCCCGGCGCATGCCATCGATTGGCAAGGCAAGGACTGGACGCCGGCCATCGCCAAGGAGACCGGCGCCAAGGCGGCGCATCCGAATGCACGCTTTACCGTTGCGGCGACCAACAACCCGGCGCTCGACGAGGCCTGGAATGACCCGAAGGGCGTTGCGATCGACGCCTTCATCTTCGGCGGCCGCCGCTCGACCACGGTTCCGCTCGTGACCGAAGCTCGCAACTGGGTCAAAGGCGTCTACATGGCCGCGACCATGGGCTCCGAAACCACCGCCGCTGCGGGCGGCAAGCAGGGCGTGGTGCGGCGCGATCCGTTCGCCATGCTCCCGTTCGCCGGCTACAACATGAGCGACTACTTCCAGCACTGGCTGGACCTCGGCAAGAAGCTCGAAGCCTCGGGCGCCGAGCTGCCGAAGATCTACACCACCAACTGGTTCCGCAAGGGCGAGGACGGCAAGTTCGTCTGGCCGGGTTACGGCGAGAACATGCGCGTGCTGAAGTGGATGATCGACCGCATCGAACAGAACGGCGAAGGCACCGATCACGTCTTCGGCATCAGCCCACGCTACGAAGACCTCAACTGGACCGGGCTGGACTTCACCGCCGAGCAGTTCGACACCGTCACCAGCATCGACAAGGCCGCCTGGCAGGCCGAGTTGAAACTGCATGCCGAGCTCTTCCAGCAACTGGCGCATCACCTTCCCAAGGAATTGCCTGCGACCAAGGCATCGATCGAGCAGCGCCTGGCCGCCTGAGCCTGCAGTTGCCCAAAAAAAAGCCGCCCTGACCAGGGCGGCTTTTTCATTCGGTGGCCGGGCCACCGGCCGATCAGTAGTACTGACCGAGGTTCACGCGCCGCATCGCCTGGTAGAGCGTAGGAATGGCGGTGCGCTCCGCGACGGGTGCCGCTGCGGTCGCTTCCTGATGCGCTGCAATTACCTGCAGTTCGTGCATGACACGCGGGTCGAACTGTGCATACGCCATGAACTGCGCGTCCTGGCGCGCGGCGACGCGGCGGCAGGCCGCATCGCGCATCGCATTTACCGCGCGAACGGCAAGGCTGCGGGCGGTGCCGGCGAAGAACGCAATCGCGGCAAACGCGACGCCCCAGAGCACCAACCAGGCGACGAGCAAGCCGCCTTCGTTCCAGGTCGACATGAGCTTGTCGGCGACGACGAACAGGGACGAAACGACAGCGGCCAGGAGCAGCGCGGCAAGACCGCGCGCGCCATCGATATGGCGGCGGGCAGCGCGAATGCGCTCGATGACTGCTTCCGCACGGACGACGCCCGGGTGGGTTGCAGGTTGGTCTACATGGACAAAGTTGGTCATGATGGTCCCTCCAGAAGGACGAGTGGCCGAAGCCGATGCACTGATATTAGGGGTTACCCTAGTGCTTCTCCACTTTATCTTCATGATGCTTACCATTCACAGTAATGATAGATGTCAACTTCCGCACGTTCGACCTGAATCTCCTGCGCGTCTTCGACGAGGTAATGGCGGAGCGCAACCTCACCCGCGCCGCACGCAACCTGTCGATCACCCAACCGGCGGTGAGCAATGCACTGCGCCGTCTGCGCGAGGTGCTCGGCGACGAACTGGTCCGCCGCTCGGGCGCTGGCGTGGAGCCCACGCCGCGCGCCATGGCGCTCTGGCCGGCGGTGCGTGACGCGCTGCGCCAGCTGCAGCACACGCTGGCGCCGGGCGCATTCGACGCCGGCATTGCCGACACGACCTTTCTCCTTGCGATGGCGGACGCAACCGCGGCCGAGCTGATTCCGGGCCTGGTGCAGATCGTCGAAAAGGAGGCGCCGGCCGTTTCGCTGCGCGTTCTGCCGCTGACCACGCGCGACCCGCGGCGCATGCTGGAGCAGGAAGAGGTGGACATGGCGATCGGCTACTTTCCGGCCGTCAGCGCGAGCCTGGCGGCGCGTGGGCAATCCGACGCAGCCGTGCCGTTCGAAACGCAACGGCTGTACGTCGGCGAATATGTCTGCGTGATGCGGCGCGGCCATCCGATGGCGGATGCACCATTGACGCTGGACGGCTTCTGCGCCGCCCGCCATCTGCTGGTGAGTTTTTCCGGGCGGCCCTACGGTTTCATCGACCAGACGCTGGGCGCCCTCGGGCGGGAGCGGCGCATCGTGGTCACCGTCAACCAGTTCTTCACTGCGGGCCGGGTGGTCGCCAATTCGAACCTGTTGACCGTCCTGCCCCGGCACTTCGTCAGCGTCACCGGCATCGACGAGCAACTGGTGCTGCGAGAGCTGCCGTTCGAGCAGCCGCTGGTGCATGTCGATGCGATCTGGCACCGGCGGGCGCAGCACGGCCACGCCCACGAATGGCTGCGACAGGCGCTGTTGCGCTCCGCCGAAGCCGCGTTCGCGCGAACCGTGGTCGGCGGGTCTTAGCGAACGACGCTCAGCCAGGCGCTGGCCGCGACGCGCAGTTCCTGGGCATGGTGCGCGTCGACGCCGGCTCGCAGGTCGGCGCTTTCCATCAGGGCGGAAGCGGGGCTGACCGGTGCGACACCGGAAGAACGGAGAAAACGTGCCACTTGGGCAACAAAGCTGAACATGATGGTGCGCGACCGTCGGGCCGGCTGTGAAGTGATGACAAGAACAAGATTAAGGGTTTACCCTGGTTTTTCAATCCTCACGTTATGCCCGTCGAGCATGAAGCCATTCGCCTAGACTGCCGATCATGAAGCTCCAACTGCTCTCCGATCTGCATCTGGAGGCCCAGCCGCAGTTTCAGGCCGTGCCTGTGCCCGGAGCGGACCTGCTGGTGCTGGCGGGCGATATCGGCTCTTACCAGAACGGGTCGCGGCTGCTCGAACCGGACTTCGGGCTCGCGCGATTTTCTCCGCGCCACGGCTGGCCGACGCCGGTGCTCTACGTGCCGGGAAACCATGAATACGACAACGCCGACTTCGACGCGGTGCATGCGCGCCTGCGTGCGCTGTGCGACGCGCTGGACATTCTCTGGCTCGAGCGCGACACCCTTGTGATCGACGGGGTGCGCTTCATAGGCACCACGCTCTGGGCCGACTTCGACGCGTTGGTTCAGTCCACCGACGGACTGGCCGACGCCCTGAAGAAGCGCGGCAAGGCAATGCGCGCAGCGAACTTCTACCTGCAGAAAGCTGCGACGCAGCGCGCCGGCGAAATCTTTCTCGCGGCCGAAATGAGGGAGCACTCACTGATCTGCCAGAGCTGGCTGCGGAACGCGCTGGCAGCGCCGTTCGACGGACCGATCGTGGTCGTGACCCACTTTGCGCCGACGCTTGCAAGCGCCGATCCGCGCTACGGCCTGATTCCGGGCACCGCAGGTTTCTGCAACTCGCTCGATGAACTGCTCGCGCAGGCGGACCTGTGGCTGCACGGCCATCTGCATTGCGAATTCGACTATGTAAAAGACGGTTGCCGCGTGGTCGCAAACCCCTTGGGCTATACGGCCAAGGGCGAGCAGGAACGCTTCAGGCCGGACCTCCTGATCGACGTGCCGCCGCGCCGCGCGCGCACCGGCTGACCGCAGGAGTCAGCGCGCGGCAAGGCCGTCGAAGCAAGACGCCAGCACCAGGTCGGCAATCTCGTCGTTGCTGTACTGACCGCCCGCCTTGAGGAATTCCAGCACCGGATCGCAGGCCCTGGCGAACAGGGTGTAGAGCACTGCGATGGCCGGCAGCTTGCTTCCGAGCGTCCCGTCGGCCTGGGCTGCCTCGATCCAGCCGCCCAGCGTGTCGCTGATGGCGACCAGCCGGTCGATGTACTGACGGTTGTTCATGAGCGCGGCGCGCAAGGTCGAGTTCTGGTGCGGCAACGAAGGCATTTCGCCTGCGAGCTGCACTTCCATGGTCCACCGCGCGACCTGGCGGAGCTTCTCGATCGGCGGAAGCGCGGCCGGGATCGCCGCCAGGAAATCCTGGGTGCGCTGCATGATCCGCACCATTGCCGCAGCGGCAAGATCTTCCTTGCTGGGGAAATGCTTGTAGAGACTCGCCTTCGCAATGCCCACCGACGAGGCGACCTCGTCCACGGTCATCGACTCGAACCCTTTTTCGGCGAGCAGCCGGTTCACCGTCAGCACGATGGCTTCTTCCCGCGCCTGGAGCATCTGTTCCTTGAAGGATGGCTTGGTCGGAGCGGCAGTGTTCATCGCCCGATTCTATAACTCGCGCGTCGTAAAGTGGTCGTGGCGCCTGAAAAACGACTTGGCGGTCACTTTCGTCGCGCTGCTGCCGCCTATCATCGGCCGCAATCTCCTGGGAACAAAGCGTGCTCAACGGCCTGTGGCTTGGTTTTTTTCTGATTGCGGCCGCGGCGGCGCTCGGCCGATGGCTTGTCGGCGGCGATGCGGCGGTGTTCGCGGCCCTGGTCGAAAGCCTGTTCGCCATGGCGCGGCTCTCCGTCGAGGTGATGGTGCTGCTGTTCGGCACGCTCACGCTCTGGCTCGGCTTTTTGCGCATTGCAGAAGCCGCAGGGCTCGTGGCCTGGATTGCGCGCCTGCTCGGGCCGCTGTTTCGCCGGCTCATGCCGGAGGTGCCGGCGGGTCATCCGGCGCTCGGTCTCATCACCATGAACTTTGCCGCCAATGCGCTGGGCCTTGACAACGCCGCCACGCCGATCGGCTTGAAGGCCATGCGCGAGCTGCAGACGCTCAACCCGAGCGCGACGGTGGCGAGCAACGCGCAGATTCTGTTCCTGGTGCTCAATGCGTCGTCGCTGACGCTGCTGCCCGTCTCCATCTTCATGTACCGCGCGCAGCAGGGCGCGGCCGATCCGACGCTGGTGTTCCTGCCGATCCTGCTGGCGACCAGCGCGTCGACGCTGGCCGGCCTGCTGTCGGTGGCGTTCATGCAGCGGCTCAGGCTCTGGGACCCGGTGGTGCTCGCCTACCTGCTGCCGGGCGCACTGCTGCTCGGCGGCTTCATGGCGCTGCTCACGACGCTCTCGGCCGCGGCGCTGGCGTCCTTGTCGTCGCTGCTCGGCAATCTCGTTCTCTTCGGATTGATCGTCGGCTTCCTGCTCGTCGGTGCGGTGCGGCGGGTGAAGGTGTACGAAAGCTTCGTCGAAGGCGCAAAGGAAGGCTTCGATGTCGCGAAGAACCTGCTTCCTTATCTGGTGGCCATGCTCTGCGCAGTCGGCGTGCTGCGCGCCTCGGGTGCGCTCGACATGGTGCTCGGCGCGATCCGCTGGCTGGTGGGGCTCACCGGCATGGACGCGCGCTTCGTCGACGCGCTGCCCACCGCGCTGGTCAAGCCGTTCTCGGGCAGCGCGGCGCGCGCGATGCTGATCGAGACGATGCAGAGCCAGGGCGTCGACAGCTTCCCCGCGCTGGTCGCGGCCACCATCCAGGGCAGCACCGAGACCACCTTCTATGTGCTGGCGGTCTACTTCGGTGCGGTGGGCATCCAGCGCGCCCGGCATGCGGTGGGCTGTGCGCTGCTGGCCGAACTGGCGGGCGTCGTCGCGGCGATCGGCGTCGGCTACTGGTTCTTCGGCTGACGGGCGCAGCGAGGGCCGGTGCGATCGGCCAGAATGGGCCCTCACTTTCCCGCCTCCCGTGACAGCTCCAGCCCAGGCGCAATCGCCCACCTTCACGTCCGACGAATTCCGCGAAGCCCTCGGCATGTTCGCGACCGGCGTGACCATCGTCACGGCGCGGTCCTCGGACGGCACCCTGGTCGGGCTCACCGCGAGCTCTTTCAATTCGGTTTCGCTCGACCCGCCACTGGTGTTGTGGAGCCTCGCACGCGGCGCTGCATCGATGGCTGCGCTCAGCGCCGGCTCGCACTACGCGATCAACATCCTTGCAGCGAGCCAGAAAGACCTGGCCGAGCGCTTCGCGACGAAAGACGTCGACCGCTGGATCGATGTCGCGTTCACCGAAGGGCTGGGCGGTGCACCGGTGCTGGCCGGCGCCGCCGCCAGCTTCGAATGCTTCAACCGCAGCCGCTACGACGAAGGCGACCATGTCATCTTCGTGGGCGAAGTCGAGCGCTGCACGCACAGCGCAGGCGCCTCGCCGCTGCTGTTCCACGGCGGGCGCTTCTACACCGAGCATCCGCTGTAGCGGGCCGCGTTGCGAGCTGACGAAGAAAAAGAAGAATGATCGAACGCAAAAATCACCTCGACACCCGCGCCACCACCCTGCTGGTCGCCTGCTGCGCTTTCTGGGGACTGCAGCAAATCCTCATCAAGACCACCGTCGCCGAAGTGCCCCCGTTGTGGCAGGCCTCGATCCGCATGGCCGGCGCGGTCGCCCTGCTGTGGCTGTGGTGCGTGGGGCGGCGGGTGCCGCTCTTCGAGCGCGACGGCACGCTGGGCGCCGGCCTGCTCGCCGGGCTGCTGTTCGCCGGCGAGTTCACCTGCATCTACATCGGCCTGCAATACACCACCGCCTCGCGGCTCACCGTGTTTCTCTACACCTCGCCGTTCGTGGTGGCGCTGCTGCTGCCGCGCTTCGTTCCGGCCGAGCGGCTGCACGGCGTGCAGTGGATCGGGCTGGCCATCGCCTTCGCCGGCGTGGTGGTCGCCTTCAGCGAGAGCTTCGGCCACAGCACCTCTGGCCAGTTGCGCGGCGATGCGCTCGCGCTTGCGGCAGGCGTGCTGTGGGGGCTCACGACGCTGGCCATCCGCAGCACGCGCCTGGCAACGGCCAGCGCCGAGAAGACGCTGTTCTATCAAATCGCCGTCACCGCGGCGGTGTCGCCACTGCTGTCGCTGATGCTGGGCGAGCGCTGGAGCTTCTCGTATTCCGGCTACGCGTGGTTCTCGATCGGGCTGCAGACCGTGATCGGCGCTTTCGCGAGCTACCTGGCGTGGATGTGGATGCTCAGGCACTACCCGGCCACACGCATCTCGTCGTTCACCTTTCTCACGCCGCTGTTCGCGCTGGTGTTCGGCGTGGTGCTGCTTTCGGAGCCGCTCACGCTGCAGCTGGTGATGGCGCTCGCAGGCGTGGCCTTCGGCATCGTGCTGGTGAATCGGCGACCGGGCGTGCAGGCATGAACTTCCAGGCCATCCTCGAGCAGATCGACGCCGAGATCCGGCCGCTGCTCGGCGCCGCCGGGACGGTGCCCAGCTACATCCCTGCGCTGGCGCGGGTGCCGGCCGGCCAGTTCGGCATTGCGCTGCGAACCTGCCAGGGCGAAGAGGCTTGCGCGGGCGATGCGGCCGCGCCGTTCTCGGTGCAAAGCATTTCCAAGCTGTTCACGCTCACCCTCGCCATGCAGCGCATGGGCGATGCGCTGTGGGAGCGCATCGGCCGGGAACCGTCGGGCAATCCCTTCAACTCGCTGGTGCAGCTGGAGCATGAGCAAGGCAAGCCGCGCAATCCGTTCATCAACGCCGGCGCGATCGCGGTGGCGGACCGGCTCGGGAGTCATGGCAACGCGAAGGCCGACATCCTCCAACTCATGACGAGCCTCTGCGGCGAGCCGATCGGCTTCGATGCCGAGGTCGCGGCCTCCGAAGCCGCAACCGGCTACCGCAACTACGCGCTTGCCAACTTCATGAAGAGCTTCGGCAAGCTCGACAACGACGTCGACACGGTACTGGACATCTACTTCCATCAGTGCGCGATCCGCATGAGCTGCATGCAGCTCGCACGCGCGGCCGGCTTCCTGTGCCGCGACGGCGCCCATCCACGCAACGGCGAGCCCGGGGTCACCACCGAGCGCCAGGCGCGCCGCATCAATGCGCTGATGCTGACCTGCGGCACCTACGACGCGGCCGGCGACGTCGCCTTCTCGATCGGCCTGCCGTGCAAGAGCGGCGTCGGCGGCGGCATCGTCGCGGTCGTGCCCGACAAGCTCACGCTGTGCGTGTGGTCGCCTGCGCTCGACGCCACCGGCAACTCGCTCCTGGGCATGAAGGCGCTCGAGCTGTTCGTCGCCCGCACCGGCCTTTCCATCTTCTGAAGCAAAAGCAAACGCAATGACAGAACAGACCGACCTGCCGATCCAGCAAGCCACCCTCTGGCAAGACGAGCGCTGGACCGCCCGCGTGATCAAGAACGAAGACGACGACGGCTGGGCCGTGTCGATGACGCGCCAGGGGGACGCGGAGCCCGCGTTGGTCGGGCCGTGGACCATGGGCCGCGACAAGAAGAATCCCAAGCCGCTCGACGCGCCGGCCTTTCACACGCTCGTGAAGACGGCCGCCGAGGTGCTGCGCCGCCACGAGCAGCAGCTGCATGCGCAGCTCAACAAGAGCGTGAGCGTCGGTACCGGATCGGCGCGCATCCGCGTTGCGCTGCAAATCGTGCCGGACGAAGACAACCCGCATGCCGTGCTCACCGCGCGCGACGAGCTCGGCGCCCAGCTCGGCGAAGCGCGGGTGCCTCCGGGCTTCAAGCTCAATGCCGACAGCGCGGCGGCGTGGATCGACGGTGGCTTCCTGAAGCCGCGCTGAGCGGCGCGCTACCAGCCGCCCGACCCCGCGTCTCCCTTGAACGGCCCCACCACTTCCGGCGTGATCCAGCCGGCGTAGAAGCGCCCCGGCTGAGGCTGCGCGCGCGCACCCTCGACCAGGCACTCCAGGTGCTGCGGATAGAACGCGATGTGGCCCTCCAGCCACTCGAAGCCGGAGAGCGGGGCCGGATACCACCATGCGGCGGCGTCGAGCCGCCGGGCCGGGGTCACCACACTCAGGTAGCGCGCAGCGCCCTTCCATTCGCAGAACGACGTGCCATCGGCCGGCGCGAGCAGGTCCATGCGCACGTCGCCGCGCGGCAGGTAGAAGGTGGGCGGACTCGCCGTTTCGAGAACGCGCCGTGCGCGGCGCGTGCGCGCGATCTCGATCGACCCGAGACGCACGACGATCTCGCGGCCGTCCTCGGCGATGCGTGGCGGCCGGGGATAGTCCCAGACCGACTCCTGCCCGGCCGCCGGCGCCACGGCAAAGGGCGGGCGTTCGTCGCCCACGTAGCGCCAGAGCGCCCGGGCGCGGGCCTTTGAACCGGATTCGGAAGTCATCGATGAAGCACCTGTGCAGAAGCGCAGGCGGTACGGTGACACAGTTCTGGTCTACCCTTCGCCATGCCCCTTCTTATCGCAACCCTTCTGTTCCTCCACCTGCTAGCCGCCGCCTTCTGGGTCGGTGGGATGGCCGTGATGCATTTTGCCGTTCGCCCCGCGGCCGTGGCGACACTCGAGCCGCCGCAGCGCTTGCCCTTCATGGCACTGACGCTGTCGCGTTTTTTTGTCGGCGTGTCGATCGCCATCGTCGTTGCCCTCGTCAGCGGACTCTGGATGGTGATGCTCGCCGGCGGCTTCGCCCGCGTTCACTGGAGCGTGCACGGCATGTTCACCGGCGCACTCGTGATGACGGCGCTGTTCCTGCATGTGCGTCTTGCGCCCTATCCGCGGCTGAAGCGCGCCGCCGCGGCGGGCGAGTGGCCGACCGCCGCAGCCAACCTCGGCACCATCCGCAAGCTTGTGGCGGTGAACCTGGCGCTCGGCGTCCTGGTGTACGCCCTGGCGATCTTGGGCCGTGCGCTATGACGATCCGGTCAGCTCGTAGCTCGTGCTTCGCCCACCCGATACCGATTTCTTCAACAGCCCCAGCGCCATCAGGTCGTTGATGTCGCGCAAGGCGGTGTCCGGCGAGCACTTGGCTATCGCGGCCCATTTGCTGCTCGTCAGCTTGCCGTCGAAACCATCGAGCAGGCGATTGACGAGCTTGATCTGCCGCTCGTTCAGCGAGGTCTGCGCCCAACGCTGCCAGAAGCGCGACTTGGCCAGCACGGCGGACAGTGCAGCGTCCGCGCCTTCGATCGCGCGCAGCAGGCAACCGAAGAACCACGCCAACCACGGCGTGACATCCATCGTGCCCTTCTGTGCCTGCTCCAGCATCTCGTAGTAGTCGTTGCGCTCGCGCTGGATCTGGCCGGAGAGGCTGTAGAAGCGCTGGTTCGATCGGTCGGCGCGGGCCAATGCCATGTCGCCCACCGCACGCGCGATGCGTCCGTTGCCGTCATCGAAGGGATGGAGCGTGACGAACCACAGATGCGCAAGGCCCGCATGCACGAGCGGGTCACCACCGCGCGACAGCTCGAACCATTCGAGAAAGTTGGCCATCTCCGCGTCGAGCCGCCCGGCCGGCGGCGCCTCGAAATGCACCTTGCGCCGACCGATCGGGCCGGACACCACCTGCATCGGCCCCGCGGCATCGTCGCGCCACCGGCCGGTGCGGATCGGAGAAAGGCCGCTGTAGCCGGTAGGGAACAGCGCGGCATGCCAGCCGAACAGGCGAGCGCGCGTGAGCGGCTGCGCAGGCGCACCGGTGGCGTCGAGCACCATCGCCACCACGCCGTCGACGTGCCGGTCGGCCGGCGCCAGCGCACCGATGTCGAGGCCCAGGCGGCGCGCAACCGATGAACGCACGGCGTGGGGGCTGAGTTGCTCGCCTTCGATCTCGCTGGTCTTGAGTACGTCCTCGGTCAGCACGCGCAGCGTGGTGGCGTCGCGCTGCGACATGCCCAGGTCGGTCATGCGGCCCAGAAGGCTGCCTTGCGCGCCGTGGACGGCGGCCAGCGGCGCAGCCAGGCGAGACAGGTCGTAGTGCAGGCGCGGCCATTCGGGGTGCTGCCAGATGTAGAGGCCTTCTTCGTCTTGCACGCTTTCTCCGCCGTTCATGCGGAGATTGTGCGTTCTATTCTCCGCAAGCGGTAATCCAATGTCCGCAAAAGTTGCGGAGATTAGCTTCCGCAATCTCCGCAAGAACCGCGACCGCGCAGCTACAACCGGCTAAAGAACGCCCGCATCGCGCAGCGCGGCGCGCTGCGTTTCGTCGATGCCGAATTCCGCCAGCACTTCGTCGGTGTGCTGGCCGAGCGCCGGCGGCGCATGTCGCAGCACCGGCGGCGTGTCCTTGAGCCGCAGCGGGCTCGCGACGCCGACGATGCTCTCGATGCCGTCGCCGGCCCTGCGCGGCATCGACACTGCGAGGCCGCGCGCCTTGACCTGCTCGTCGTCGAACGCCTGCGCAATGTCGTTGATCGGGCCGCAAGGCACGGCCTTGTCCTCGAGCAGCGCGATCCACTCCGCCGTGCTGCGGGTGCGCGTGACGGCCTCCATCTGCGGGATCAGCACTTCGCGATGCCGCACCCGCAGGCTGTTGGTCGCAAAGCGCGGGTCGCTCGCCCAGTCGGCATGGCCCGCCGCCTCGCAGAAGCGGGCGAACTGGCCGTTGTTGCCGATGGCGAGCAGCATCGCGCCGTCCTTCGTGTGAAAGTCCTGGTAGGGCGCGAGGCTCGGGTGGCTGTTGCCCTGCCGCTGCGGCGCGACGCCGGTGTTGAGGAAGGCGCTGGCCTGGTTGGCGAGGATGGCCATGCCGACGTCGAGCAGCGCCATGTCGATGTGCTGGCCGAGTCCGGTGCGGTGCCGAACCTCCAGCGCGGCCAGGATGGCGGTGCTCGCATAGACGCCGGTGAACAGGTCGGTCAGCGCCACGCCGACCCGCAGCGGGCCGCCGCCGGGCACGTCGTCGGGGCGTCCGGTGATGCTCATCATGCCGCTGGTGGCCTGGATCATCAGGTCGTAGCCGGCGCGCGAGGCATGCGGGCCGTCGTGGCCGAAGCCGGTCACGCTGCAATAGACGAGGCGCGGGTTCGTGGCGCGCAGGCTCTCATGGTCGAGGCCGTACTGCTTCAGCCCGCCCGTCTTGAAGTTCTCCACCACGATGTCGCTCTGCGCGGCCATCTGCTTCAGCAGGGCCTGGCCCTCGGCAGTCGCCATGTCGATGGTGACCGAGCGCTTGTTGCGGTTGCAGGCGGTGAAATAGGTTGCCTGGTCGGTGTCCCTGCCGTGCGCGTCCTTCAGGAAAGGCGGGCCCCAGCTTCGGGTGTCGTCCCCCACACCGGGCCGCTCGATCTTGACGACGTCGGCGCCCAGGTCCGCGAGGATCTGCGTGCACCACGGACCTGCGAGCACGCGGGAGAGATCGAGAACCTTGATGCCGTCCAGTGCTGCTTGGGTCATGTGGATTCGGGTTCGGAAAAGCGGCTGCAAGGACGCAGAGGGCGCGAAGGTTTCGCAAAGGACGCGAAAGAAGACATTGGAAATTTCAGTCTCTGCATTTTTTGCGTTCTTCGCGCGATCTTCGCGTCCTCTGCGTGCGGAAGTCCGGTTTCAGTTCGCGAACGCCGAAATGCCCGTCTGCGCGCGGCCGAGGATCAGCGCGTGGATGTCGTGCGTGCCTTCGTAGGTGTTGACCACCTCGAGGTTGACCAGATGCCGCGCCACGCCGAACTCGTCGCTGATGCCGTTGCCGCCCATCATGTCGCGCGCCAGGCGGGCAATGTCGAGCGCCTTGCCGCACGAGTTGCGCTTGAGCAGCGAAGTGACTTCGACCGACGCCGTGCCTTCGTCCTTCATGCGGCCCAGCCGCAGACAGCCCTGCAGGCCGAGCGTGATCTCGGTCTGCATGTCGGCCAGCTTCTTCTGGATCAACTGGTTGGCGGCAAGCGGCCGGCCGAACTGCTTGCGGTCCATCGTGTACTGGCGCGCACGATGCCAGCAGTCTTCGGCCGCG
>JANOCL010000172.1:0-58338 GCA_031412135.1 Variovorax sp.
GCGTGGTCACGGCCGCCCCGGGCAAGCTGGCCTACTACAAGCAAAAGCGCGATGCCGGCACGGACGAATGGATCGAGGGCGAGTCGGAGGTGATCGAGTACGACAGCCGTGCCGACAACGTGAAGTTCATCCGCCGGGCGGCCATGCGCCGCCTGATCGGTGCCAAGCCCAACGACGAAAGCAGCGGCGCGCTGATCGTCTACGACCAGAGCAACGACACCTTCACCGTCAACGGTTCGCCGCTGCCGCCGAACGCCGGCGTCTCCACGCAATCCAGCGGCCGGGTGAAGGCGATCCTCACGCCCAAGGCGGCCGCCGCCGGCGGTGCGCCGCCAGCGGTCGCGCCGGCGCCGGCGCCGGGCGCCGGCCTGCGCCCGAGCACCACGCTGGGTGGAGATCAGCGCAAGTGAGCGATGTCGTGCAGATGAGCGGCAGCAGCGTCCAGGGCAGCCGGCTGCAGGCGCGCGGCCTGCAAAAGAGCTACGGCAGCCGCAAGGTCGTGAAGGACGTGTCGCTCAGCGTGCAGAAGGGTGAGGTGGTCGGTCTGCTGGGCCCGAACGGCGCCGGCAAGACCACCTCGTTCTACATGATCGTCGGCCTGGTGCGCGCCGATGCGGGCGACATCACGATCGACGGCGAGCCGATCGCCCACATGCCGATCCACCGCCGCGCGCGCATGGGCCTGAGCTATCTGCCGCAGGAAGCTTCGATCTTTCGCAAGCTCACGGTCGAAGAGAACGTGCGCGCCGTGCTGGAGCTGCAGCGCGAGCCCGATGCCGCCGGCCGGCCGGTGCCGCTGTCGAAGCGGCGCATCGAAGAGCGCCTCTCCGAGTTGCTGGGCGACCTGCGGGTCGAGCACCTGCGCGATTCGCCGGCGCTGGCGCTGTCGGGCGGCGAACGCCGGCGGGTCGAGATCGCACGCGCGCTGGCCACGCAGCCGCGCTTCATCCTGCTGGACGAGCCCTTTGCCGGCATCGACCCGATCGCCGTGATCGAGATCCAGCGGATCATCAATTTCCTGAAGGAGCGCGGCATCGGCGTGCTCATCACCGACCACAACGTGCGCGAGACGCTGGGCATCTGCGACCATGCCTTCATCATCAGCGACGGTCATGTGCTGGCACAAGGCACGCCATCGGAGATCGTCGACAACGCCGAGGTGCGACGCGTGTACCTGGGCGAGCATTTCCGAATGTAGGGGCCTGCATCCAGATGAAGCAAGGGCTCTCGCTGCGCGTTTCGCAGCATCTCGCGCTCACCCCGCAGCTGCAGCAGTCGATCCGGCTGCTGCAGCTCTCCACGCTCGAACTCAGCCAGGAAGTCGAGCAGATGCTCGACGACAACCCGTTCCTCGAACGCACGGCCGAAGAGGCGGCGCGGGAGGAATTCGGACTCGATGCGGTCGATGCCCCGGTGCGCGAGGACGACCGCATGTCGGAAGGCGAGCCGGGTGTCGGCACGGTTTCGGCGCCGGCTGAGGCAGCGGTTGCCAGCACATCCGACGCCGAAGCGCCAGCCACCGCCGACGCTGCCGACGGCGAACCCGACTGGGAGGGCGACGGCACCGTCGACATCGCGCCGGACGACAGCGAGTGGGGCGGCGATGCGCCCGCACGCGCCAACAACCTCGGCAACGACGAGCGCACCGACGCCACCGAACTCGCGCGCAGCCAGGAATCGCTGCAGTCCTTCCTGCACCGCCAGGCGCTCGGCCTGCGGCTGGATGAAAACGACCGCGCCGCGCTGCGCTTCCTGATCGAGTCGCTCAACGACGACGGTTACCTGGAGGATTCGCTGCCGGCGCTGGCCTCGGGCCTGGCCGGCGCCGACAACGACCAGTTCGACGAACTGGTGCATCACTTCCAGGTCGCGCTGGGCCTGCTGCAGAGCCTGGAGCCGGTCGGCGTCGGCGCGCGCAACCTCGGCGAATGCCTGTCGATCCAGCTGCGCGCGCTCGCGTCCGCGCATGAAAGCGCCGAACTCGCGCAGGTCCGCAAGACCGCCCTGGCCATCTGCAGGCAGCCGATGGAACTGCTCGCGCGGCGCGACTTCAAGCGCCTGGCCACGCTGGCGCGAAGCAACGAGGACGAGGTGCGTGCGGCGCTGCAGCTCATCGCCAGGCTCGAACCGAAGCCCGGGCGCAGGTTCGTCGACGTCGAGCGCAACATCGTCGTGCCCGACGTGATCGTCACGCGCATCGGCAACGGCGCCCATGCGCGGTTTCGCGTGATGCTCAATCCCGAAGTCATGCCGCGGCTGCGCGTGCACGACATCTACGCCGGCGCGCTCAAGCAGCACAAGGGCGAGGGCAGCCAGGCGCTGTCGCAGCGCTTGCAAGAGGCGCGCTGGTTCATCAAGAACATCCAGCAGCGCTTCGACACCATCCTGCGCGTGTCCAATGCCATCGTCGAGCGGCAGAAAAGCTACTTCGTCCACGGCGAACTCGCCATGCGGCCGCTGGTGCTGCGCGAGATTGCCGACGAGCTCGGCCTGCACGAGTCGACCATCAGCCGCGTGACCACCGCCAAGTACATGTCGACGCCGTACGGCACGGTCGAACTCAAGTACTTCTTCGGCTCGGCGCTCGGCACCGAGACCGGCGGCAACGCATCGAGCACCGCGGTGCGCGCGCTCATCAAGCAGTTCGTGAGCGCCGAAGACATCAAGAAACCGCTGTCCGACAGCCAGGTGTCGGAGATGCTCAAGGAGCAGGGCATCGAATGCGCGCGCCGCACCGTGGCCAAGTACCGCGAGGCGCTGCGCATCGCGCCGGCCAACCTGCGCAAGGCACTGGTCTCGACGCCCGATGCCGACGTCCGGAATCCATCATGAACCAGCTCTCGCTTTTCCTGCCTTGCGCCGCCGGCGTCGAGGATTTCCTGGCGCAGGAGGTGCATGCACTCACCGGGCGATCGGGGCAAGACCTCCTCACGCTGCGCGGCGGCGTGCGCGTGGCCGCCGACTGGCGCGAAGCGCTGCAACTCAACCTGCACAGCCGCCTGGCGCAACGGGTGCTGATCGAGCTGGCCCATGCGCCCTACCGCAGCGAGAACGACCTGTACGCCATCGCAAGCGGCGTGGCCTGGGAGATCTGGTTCACGCCGAAGCAGACCTTCAAGATCGAGACCACCGCGCAGCACAGCCCGCTCACCAGCCTGAACTTCGCCACGCTGCGCATCAAGGACGCGATTGCCGACCGCTTCCGCGCCAAGGCCAACGGCGTGCGGCCGAGCATCGAGACGCAATGGCCCGACGCGCGCGTGTTCGCGCATCTCGCCACCGACCAGTGCACCCTCTACATCGACACCTCCGGCGAGCCGCTCTTCAAGCGCGGCTGGCGGCAGGACAAGGGCGATGCGCCGCTGAAGGAAACCCTGGCCGCCGCCATGCTGGCCGCCAGCGGCTGGTGGAACCCGGAGAGCGGGGAGGTGTCGGACGCGCCGCTCTACGACCCCTGCTGCGGCAGCGGCACCATCGCCATCGAGGCGGCGCAGATCGCGCTCGGCATTCCGGCCGGTTCGCAGCGGCGCTTCGGCTTCGAGAAGCTGTTGCCGTTCCAGCCCCATGTGTGGGACGCGCTCAAGGCCAAGTCGCTGCCCGATACCTTGCCGCAGGCGCCGCCGATCTTCGGCTCCGACGTGTCGCACCGCATGGTCGACTTTTCCGAGCGCAATGCCGAGCGCGCGGGCGTTGCGGCCGCAGTGCAGTTCCGCGGGGGCGATGCCCTGCAGCGCATGCCGCCCGCCGAGGCCGGCGTGATGATGTTGAACCCGCCCTACGGCGAGCGCATCGAAGCCGGCGGCGTGGCCGGCCGCGCTGCCGTGGGCGGACGCGAAGACGCGCAAACCGAAGACGGCGGCGAGTTCTTCGTGCAGCTCGCCAGCCACTGGAAGAAGAACTACGCCGGCTGGACCGCCTGGCTGCTCACGCCCGACCTGAAGCTGCCCAAGCGCATGCGCCTGAAGGAATCGCGCCGCGTGCCGATGTGGAACGGGCCGATCGAATGCCGGCTGTTCCGCTTCGACATGGTCGCCGGCTCCGCACGCGACAAGGTCTGACAAGCGGGGTCCGCTGCAAGCGCCTATCCTTTCGGCGTTTCACCGGAGTTCCTTCATGCGCAACCATCCCCTGGGCCGCACCGGCCTGTTCGTTTCCGAGCTCTGCCTCGGCACCATGACCTTCGGCGGCGGCGAGGGCATCTGGCGGCAGATCGGCAACCTGCAGCAAAGCGATGCCGAGCGGCTGGTCGGCCAGGCGCTGGACGCCGGCATCAACTTCATCGACACGGCCGACGTGTACTCGGGCGGGCTCTCGGAGCAGATCACGGGGCAGGCCCTGAAGAACCTCAAGGTGCCGCGCGACAACGTGGTGGTCGCGACCAAGGTGTTCGGCGAGACCGGCAGCGGCGCGAACGCCCGCGGCGCCACCCGCAGCCACATTCTCGACGGCGTGAAGGCGAGCCTGAAGCGGCTGCAGCTCGATCACATCGACCTCTACCAGATCCACGGCTTCGACCCGGCCACGCCGATCGAAGAGACGATGCGCGCGCTCGACCAGCTGGTGCGCCACGGCCATGTGCGCTATGTCGGCGTCTCGAACTGGGCCGCCTGGCAGATCGTCAAGGCGCTCGGCATTGCCGAGCGGCTCGGCCTGGCCCGCTTCGAGTCGCTGCAGGCCTACTACACGGTGGCCGGGCGCGACCTGGAGCGCGAGCTGATCCCGATGCTGCGCAGCGAAGGCCTCGGGTTGATGGTCTGGAGCCCGCTGGCCGGCGGCCTCTTGAGCGGCAAGTACGGCCGCGAGCAGCAGCAGGGCGAACAGGGCAGCCGCCGCGCGACCTTCGACTTTCCGCCGGTCGACCGCGAGCGCGCCTACGACAGCATCGACGCCATGCGTCCGATCGCGGAGGCGCATGGCGTGTCGGTGGCGCAGGTCGCGCTGGCCTGGCTGCTGCACCAGCCGCAGGTCACGAGCGTGATCGTCGGCGCCAAGCGGCCTGAGCAGCTGGCCGACAACCTGGCTGCGGCACAGCTCGACCTGAGTGCGCAGGAACTGGCGCAGATCGACCAGGTGAGCCGCCTGCCGGCCGAATACCCGGGCTGGATGCTCGAGCGCCAGGGCGATGCGCGCCGCAAGCAGATGCAGGCCCGCGGCGGATAGAAAAAAAGAGCCGGCGCACAAGCGCCGGCCCTTTTCGGTTGGACCCGCCGACTCAGCGGGTGCGTGCCTGCATGCCTATTCGCAGCAGTCCATCACGGCATCGCAACACTCGAGGCCGACGCAGCATGCGCCAGCCGCGAAGACCGTGCCGGAAGCCAGCAGCAGCGCCAGAGCGGCGAATCTCTTCAGTTCGAAGATCATTTGAATCCTTTGAAAATGAGGGAATGGTGTGTCTTGTCAGGCGACGGCTGACCACGGGGGACGCCAGATGTCGTTGCTGATCGTCGCCACCGAACCCTGCAAGGCTGCGCACAGGTCCTCGCAGCACTCGGGCGGTGCCGGCACTGCAGCGTTCGCAGAATGAACTGCAAACACGAGAGCCAGGAGAATCGCGAAGACGGCGCGCATGTCCGCAAAGGTAGCACTGCCGCCGGCCATGACGATGGTGTTCCGGGTCGACGAAGTCACCACGCCGCAAGCGGCGCGCTGGTCAACCGGCCAGCTCGTCGATGATCGGGCAGTCGGGCCGCTCGTTGCCCTGGCAGCAGTCCGCCAGCCGCTCGAGTGTGCGCTTCATGCTGGCCATTTCCTCGATGCGCCGAGTCAGGTCCTCGGCATGCGCGAGCGCGATGCGCTTGACTTCGGAACTCGCGCGGCGCTTGTTCTGCCACAGCTTCAGCAGTTCGGCGATCTCGGCCATGCTGAAGCCGAGCGAGCGTGCCCGCCGCACGAAGCGCAGCGTGTGCACATCCTTGTCGGTGTATTGGCGGTAGCCCGAGTCCGTCCGGCCGACCTTCGCCAGCAGCCCGAGCGACTCGTAGTGACGGGCCATCTTCGGGTTGACGCCCGAGCGCTTCGCTGCCTCGCCGATGTTGAACGGATCGGCCAGGATGTTGCCGCTCATCGTGCGGCTCCCGTCCAGCGCCGCAGCAGCAGCGCATTGCCCACCACGCTGACGCTGCTGAACGCCATCGCCGCGCCTGCGAGCACCGGGCTCAGGAACCCGAATGCCGCGAGCGGGATGCCGACGACGTTGTAGACGAAGGCCCAGAACAGGTTCTGACGGATCTTGGCGTAGGTGCGGCGCGAGATGTCGATCGCATCGGCCACCAGCGCCGGGTCGCCGCGCATCAGCGTGATGCCGGCGGCATGCATCGCCACGTCGGTGCCGCTCGACATGGCGATGCCGACGTCGGCCGCGGCCAGTGCCGGCGCGTCGTTGATGCCGTCGCCCACCATGGCGACCCGCTGGCCGCCGGCCTTCAGTTCGGCCACGATCGCGGCCTTGTCTTCGGGCAGCACCTCGGCGCGGACGGTGTCGATCTTCAGCAGGCGGGCCACCGCGTCTGCGCTGCCGCGGTTGTCGCCGGTGACCAGCACCGTCCGGATGCCTTGTGCATGCAGCTGCGCGATGGCCGCCGCGGCGCCGGCCCTGGGCGCATCGCCGAACGCAAGCAGGCCGACGAGCGCGGGTGCGCCGGTCACGTCGGCCAGCCACGAGACGGTGCGGCCTTCCGATTGCAGTTGTGCGGCACGCGGCTGCAGGCGCTCCGTCGGCACCGACAACTCGCCCATGTAGCGGCTGCTGCCGAGGCGAAGCGCTCGGCCCTCGACGGTTGCCGCGATGCCCCGGCCGGCCAGGGCGCGCACGTCGCCGGCGCGCGCCGCTTCCAGGCCGGCCTTCGCCGCCGCCGCGAGCACCGCGCGCGCCAGTGGATGCTCGCTGCCGGCCTGGATGGCGGCGCCGGCCGCGAGCAGCGCGGCGTGGTCGCCGTCGGCAGCCTCGAACGCCACCAGTTCCGGCCGGCCTTCGGTGAGGGTGCCGGTCTTGTCGAAGGCCACGACCTTCACGCCGTGCGCGACTTCCAGCGCCTCTGCGTCCTTGATCAGGATGCCGTGCCGGGCCGCAACGCCGGTGCCGGCCATGATGGCCGTCGGCGTCGCCAGGCCGAGCGCGCAGGGGCAGGCGATCACCAGCACCGCCACCGCATTCATGATGGCCGCTTCCCAGTTGCCGGTGGCCAGGCCCCAGCCGAGCAGGGTCGCGAATGCGATGGCGATCACCACCGGCACGAAGACGCTGCTGACCCGGTCGACCAGCCGCTGGATCGGCGCCTTCTTCGCCTGCGCCGATTCGACCATGCGAACGATCCGCGCGAGCGTCGATTCGGCCCCGACCGCCGTGGTCCGCACCAGCAGCAGGCCCTGGCCGTTCACCGAGCCGCCGGTCACCGAATCGTTCTCGTGCCTGGCGAACGGCAGGCTTTCGCCGGTGATCAGGGACTGGTCGATGTCGCTGGCACCTTCGACCACCACCGCATCGACCGGCACGCGCTCGCCGGGGCGCACCACCACCAGGTCGCCGACCTGCACCCGCTCGAGCGCAATCTCTTCCTCGATGCCGCCGCGGCGAACCCGGGCCCGGTCCGGCCGCAGTGCGTTCAATGCGCGGATCGCCTGCGTGGTCTGGCGCCTGGCCCGCGCTTCGAGCCATTTGCCCAGCAGCACCAGCGTGATCACCACCGCCGAAGCCTCGAAGTAGAGATGCGGCATGCCGTGTTCCGCATGGGCGAAGAGCAGGTAGACGCTCAGGCCGTAGCCGGCCGAGGTGCCGAGTGCGACCAGCAGGTCCATGTTGCCGGCGCCCGCCTTCAGCGCGCGCCAGCCGGCACGGTAGAAACGCGCGCCGAGCCAGAACTGCACCGGCGTTGCCAGCGCCAGCTGCAACCAGCCGTCGAGCATCCATTCGCGGCCGAAAAGAATGCCGAGCATCGGCAGCGCAAGCGGTGCCGACAGCACCGCCGCCAGCGCCACCGGCCACCACTCGGGCCATGCGGGCGCAGGCGCCTCGCCCGGCCGGGCCTGCGCTTCGATGCCGCGGGCTTCGTAGCCGGCCTTCCTGACCGCGTCGATGAGCTGCGCCAGGTCGACGTTCGCTGCCGTCAGCGCGACCTGCGCCTTTTCTGTCGCCAGGTTCACCGATGCCGAGGCCACGCCCGGCACCCTGGCAAGGGCTTTCTCGACACGGGCCACGCAGGACGCGCAGGTCATGCCCTCGACCTGGAGCGTCGAGGTGAGCGCTGTGCTGCTGTTCATGAAGGACTCCGGAAAAAGCTGCGGAGTCGACAGTGTCAACCCTCCCATCGTGGGAGAGTCAAGCCCCGTTCGTGCCCCTCGCTCGACGAGGGACAGGCGTCAGCGGCGGGTCACCACCGCTTCGAGGTACTCGCTCGGCACCACCAGCGAACTGGCGCCGCCCTTGTTGGCGCCGTTCAGCAGGTCGGTCAGGTCGCTCTCCAGCGCAGCGGCCTTGTCGGCCGGCAGGGCGGCGAATGCCTTGTGCACAGGCCCGTACCAGGTGCGGAACACCTCGATGAAATGCGCCGCCGAGCGATAGCGGAAGTTGAAGATGCGCGGTGTCACCGCGATGGCGGCGGCCCGCTCGCCGAAGAGCGAACGCAGGTTGGTCTCCACGCCCCAGCGCGATGGCGGCTGCACGCCGGCCGGCGGCGGCAGGTGGCGCCCGAGCGTCTTGAACACCTGGCCGATGAAGCCCTCGGGCGTCCAGTTGGCCAGGCCGATGCGTCCACCCGGCCGGCAGACCCGCGCCATCTCGGACGCGGACCTGGGCTGGTCCGGTGCGAACATCACGCCGAAGGTGGAGAGCACGACATCGAAGCTGGCGTCGCCGAAAGGCAGCGCCTCCACGTCGGCCACCTGGAAGTCGACGTCGAGGCGTTCTGCGGCGGCCCGCTCCGCGCCGCGTTCGAGCAGCGTGCCCACATAGTCGGTCGAGGTGACCTTGCAGCCCCGGCGTGCGGCCGCCAGCGTCGCATTGCCGTTGCCGGCCGCGACATCGAGCACGCGCTCGTCGCAGCGCAGGTCGCAGGCTTCGGCCAGCAGCTCGCCGACAAGCTGCAGGGTGGTGCCGATCACGGCGTAGTCTCCGCTCGCCCATGCTGCCTGCTGGCGGCTCTTGACAGCGGCGAGGTCGATGGTGGGTGCGTCCATGGTGTTGCTCCTTCGGGTTGGATTCGGTGCAGGAATGGGTACTGGACCACCGCGGACCCTTCCCCGTCCTGTCCCTGCGTCGCAGAAGACTGCCCCATCGTCCACCGCCCAACCCTTGGCCTCACGCGCCGGCACGCCCACAATCGGGTTCTTCGAAGCTTTCCGGAGCGACCATGAGCATGCAGGACATCGCGGCGGCATTGCAGCGGGCGGAGGCGGTGCTGCAGCGCCGCCCCGAGGCCGGTCTTCATGACGACGCGCCCGCTGCGGCCCGCTGGCAACACGGCACCCGCATCGTGACGCGCCATGCCAACGGCGCGCAGATGGCCACCGACATGCCGGGCGAACTCGGCGGCAGCGGGGACCAGGTCACGCCGGGCTGGCTGTTTCGCGCCGGGCTTGCGTCCTGTGCGGCGACCTCTATCGCGCTCCGCGCAGCCGCCGAAGGCATCGAGCTGACGGCGCTCGAGGTGCACGCCGGCAGCCGCTCCGACACGCGCGGCCTGCTCGGCATGGCCGATGCTTCCGGCGCGCCGGTGCATGCCGGGCCGCGCGACGTGCAACTGCGGGTGCGGATCTCGGCGGAGGGCATCGCGCCCGAACTGCTGCGCGCACTGGTCGAAAAGGGGGTCGGCTGCTCGCCGGTGCCCGACGGGGTCGCCCGGGCAACGCCGTTCGACCTGCAGATCGAACTCGACGGCTGAGCCGGTTGCCGCCATGGATGCGCTCTCGGAAACCCTTCGTGTCGTGCGTCTGGTGGGCGCCATCTTCATCCATGCGCGCTTCACCGCCCCGTGGTGCTACCAGTCGCCAAGTGCCGATTCGGCGGCTCCCTTCCTGGAGCCGGGCGCCGAGCGGGTGGTGATCTTCCACCTGATCACCGAGGGCGAATGCTTCGTCGAGATGGGCGACCAGCCGCCGGTGAAGCTGGTTGCCGGCGACGCGGTCGTCTTTCCGCAGGGCGATGCCCACCGCATGGCGTCCGAGCCCGGCCTTGCGCCCGCGACCGGCGCGCGGCTCGACGTCGTGCTGTCGCGGCGGCCGCGCCACCTGGCCTACGGCGGCGGCGGCGCCACCACGCGCCTGGTTTGCGGCTACCTGGCCTGCGACGCCTCGCTGGCGCGCATGCTGCTCGCCGGGCTGCCGCCGCTGGTGCGGGTCAACGTGCGCGGGTCGAGCGCCGGCACCTGGCTCGAAGCCTCGGTGCGCTATGCGGTGGACGAGGCGCGCTCGCCCCGGCCCGGCGGTGCCGGCGTGCTGGCCAAGCTGGCCGAGGTGCTGTTCATCGAAGTGCTGCGGCTCTACATGAACGACGAGCAGAGCGCGGGCCGCACCGGCTGGCTGGCCGGTGTGGGCGACCGCATCGTCGGCGGCGCGCTAAAGGAGCTGCACAAGCAGCCGGCGCATGCGTGGACATTGGAAGAACTCGCCCGCGCGGCCGGCACGTCGCGCTCGGTGCTGGCCGAGCGTTTTCAACACCTGGTCGGAAGCTCGCCGATGCAGTACCTGACGCAGTGGCGCATGCTGCTCGCGGCCAATCTGCTGTGCCGCAGCAACGCCACGCTGACGCGCATCGCGGAAGATGTGGGGTACCAGACCGACACCGCGTTCAGCCGCGCATTCCGTCGCGAGTACGGCGCACCGCCCGCCGCCTGGAGACGGAGCCAGGCCACGCGGATGGCGGGTGCGGAGCTTTGAGTTGAATGCGGGTGGCCGGACGCAGAAGTCAGGAACAAGAACTTCGGCTCTCCTTCTGCGACCTCTGCGTGCCTTCGCGGCCTCTGCGTCCGGTCAAGCCCGCATTGCCTGCTGCGCCCGCATCTTGGCGTGCACGTAGGCGCCGTGCGGTATGTGGAGCAGGTCGGACACCTTGCGCATCAGGTGGTTCTCGTGGGCGCCCAGGCTGCCGTCGGCGTACGCCACGCGCCACATGTGCTCGATCATCAGCACCTTCTGCTCCATGCCGAAGGCCTCGTTGATACGCGAGGTGAACGCGAAATAGTCGTTCGCGCCCTGCGCCGTCTGCTGCGCGAGTTCGACCAGCCGGTCGAGCTCGTCGCCGGCCAGCGCGAACCTGGTCGCAAGCGCCGCCATCACCGCGTCGCGCTCGGGCTGCCGGAGGTCGGGGTCGGCGCGCATCACCTCGACCAGCAGCACCGCCGTGGCAAGTTGAAGCTGGTGCGCGTCGCCTTGCGCCTCGCCGGTGGTGGACGGCGAGCGGACCGCGTCGAAAAGATCTTTCAAGGTCTTGAGCATGGAATGGTGTGGGGCAGGACTCAACTCTGGATGTAGCTGCGCAGTTGTTCGATGGTCTGCTCGTGGTCGGCAATGATGTCGTCCAGCAGGTCCTGGATCGAGATCATGCCGATCACCTTCTCGCCATCGACCACCGGCAGGTGGCGAATATGTCTCTGGCTCATCAGCGTCATGCACTCGCGGGTGCGGGTGGCGGGCGTGACGGTCAGCACCTCGGACGTCATCAGTTCCGACACCTGCACGGCCTTGGAGTTCCTGCCCTGCAGCGCGACCTTGCGCGTGTAGTCGCGCTCGGAGATCACGCCGATCAGCTTGTCGTGCTTGATCACCATGAGCGCGCCGACCTCGTGCTGCTCCAGCACCTGGAGCGCCTCGAACATGCTGGCTTGCGGGTCGATGCGCCACGAAGCGGAGTCGCGACGCTTGAGCAGTTCCGAAACAGGTTTCATGACCGTCACTCCATTCAAAAAAAAGCCGAGCAGCGCAAATCATAGGCCGCTCGACAGGGCCGACGGCCTATCCACTCCGGCCGATGGACACCCGCGGGCGCGCGCTCCAACATCCGACGCGCGGGCAATGCGCCGCCCAAGGAGCAGCGATGGACATCCTGATGACCAAAGGCAGCGTCGGCGAAGACGTCGAGCGGCTGCGCCGTGCGCTCGCAGCCGCGCTGGGCGCCGACGCCGGCATGTTCCCGTCGCTGCAGAAGGCAGACGCGCCGATCGACGAGGACTTCGACGCCGCCGTCCGGCGCTGGCAGGCCGGCGTGGGCCTGATTGCCGACGGCATCGTCGGGCCGCGCTGCCAGTTGCTGCTCGACCTGCTCGCGCCCAACGCCGGCAAGTTCGAACTGGTGCTGAACGTGAGCGGCGTCAGCAAGCTGTTTCCTGCGACCAAGCCGGCCAACATTGCCCGCTACCTGCCCTACATCGAAGCGGCGCTCGGCGTTGCGCAACTGACGGACAGGCCGATGATCCTGGGCGCACTCGGCACCATCCGGGCCGAAACCGAGGGCTTCGTGCCGATCTCGGAGGCGCCGAGCAAGTTCAACACGCCACCGGGCGGTGCGCCCTTCAGCAAGTACGACCTGCGGCGCGACATCGGCAACGGCGCGCCGGGCGACGGCGAGCGCTATCGAGGCCGCGGCTTCGTCCAGCTGACCGGCAAGGAGAACTACGTCCGCTACGGCAAGCGCATCGGCATGCCGCTGGAAACCAGTTCTCAACTGGCCAATGCGCCGGAGGTGGCGGCGGTGCTGCTCGCGCTCTACCTGGCGGACAAGGCGGACAAGTTCCGCCTCGCGATCGGGCGCGACCGCATCGACGGGAAAGACGGCCTGGCCGAAGCACGCAAGCTGGTGAACGGAGGCTCGCACGGTCTCGACCGTTTTCGCGATACCTTCGAACGGGCCAAGGCCGTCTGGCCGCTCGCGCCCAGGGCCGCCGCGGGTGGCGGGCGCCGTGCGGCGGCTTCCGCCGCGCCGCAGCAGCCCTCGCGCCGGCCGGACGAATCGCTCACGCGCAAGGACACGGCCGACCTGCGCGACCGCCTCTACCTGCCGCCGGCCATCACCCTGCCGGACGAGTTCCCGCCGGTGGAGGAGATTCGCGACTACCTGCCGGCCTACACCCGGGCCGGACTGATCCTCGACCAGGGCAAGGAAGGCGCATGCACCGGCTTCGGCCTCACCTGCGTCATCAACTACCTGCGTTGGCTCAAGGGCAAGACGCCGGCGAAGATGGAATCGGTGAGTCCGCGCATGCTCTACACGCTGGCGCGCCGCCATGACGAATACGAGGGCGAGAACTACGAAGGCTCGAGCTGCCGCGGTGCGTTGAAGGGCTGGTTCAACCACGGTGTGTGCCTGGAGACCGATTGGGCCTACGAGCCCGACAAGGCCAACCCGGCGAAGTACGGCTTTGCCGCGCGCGCGGCGCAGAACACGCTGGGCGTGTACTACCGCATCGAGACCTCGTCGATCACCGACATGCAGTCGGCCATCGCGCAGCACCGGGCGGTGTTCGTCTCGGCCTTCACCCACGACGGCTGGGACGTGCCGCGCTCGAAGGCGCCGAAGCAGCATTCGAACCTGCCCGTCATCGCCTTCGACGGCCGCCGCTCAGAAGTCGACGGCCATGCGTTTGCGCTGATCGGCTTCAACGCGCAGGGCTTCATCCTGCAGAACTCGTGGAGCACCGATTGGGGCGCCGGAGGCTTCGCGGTGCTCACCTACCTCGACTGGCTGGCGAACGCGATGGATGCGTGGGTGGTCTCGCTCGGCGTGCCAGGCGTGGTGGCGGGCCGCCTGGCGGTGGACGGCAGCGCCATGGGCGCGGCCGGCATCTCGGGCGCAGATCGCAGCAAATGGTGGAATCCGGCGCTCGCCTACCAGCACAGCATCGTGCTGGGCAACGACGGCCGGGTCAGCCGCTACCTCACCGAGGACGAGCAGCCGCGCAAGCTGCAGCAGCAGGCCTACGTGCTGCCCGACGAATGGTTCCGCAAGCAGGCTGGCGAGCGCAAGCGGCTGGTGCTGTACGTGCATGGCGGGTTGAACGACGAGGAAGGCGCCATCAAGCGGGCCAGCGCGCTGGGGCGCTACTTCATCGGCAACGGCTGCTATCCGCTGTTCCTGGTCTGGAAGACCGGCCTGTTCGAATCGATCAGCAACATCCTTTCGGAAAAATTCCGCGGGCAGCCGGCGCGCGCCGGCTTCGGTGAATGGATCGGCGACCAGACCGATGCCCTGATCGAAAAGACCATCGGCCGGCCGCTCGCACGGCCGCTCTGGAGCGAGATGAAGGAGAACGCCGAGCTTGCGTTTTCCGATCGCCGCGGCGGCGATCTGCTGCTCGATGCACTGCAGTCGCTCGCGGGCAGCTGGGGCGCACAGTTCGAGCTGCACCTGGTGGGCCACTCGGCCGGATCGATCGCGCTCGGCCACCTGCTCACCGCGCTCGGCGCGCGCCGCCGCGCGGGGCGCGATGCCGGGCTGAGCGAACGGCTCGGGTCGGTCAACCTCTATGCGCCGGCCTGCACCGTCGCCTTTGCGAACCGGCACTACGCTGGCGATTCGGGGCTGATGGACCGGCTGCACATCGACGTGCTCTCGGACAAGATCGAGCGCCAGGACACGGTCGGCTCGATCTACCGCAAGTCGCTCCTGTACTTCGTCTCCAACGCGCTGGAGGCCGACCTGCACACGCCGATCCTCGGACTCGACCGCATCAACGACGAGGCCTATTCGGGCTGGGACGGCTCGTCCGATACCGGCGAGGCGCTGTCGGTCTGGCGCAGCGCCGCCAAGGCTGCGAGGCTCGACAGCCGCACCCGCAGGATCAAGGACGAGCGCATCCACGTCGCGCTGGACACCGACAGGAAACAGCCCGTGCTGCATCCGGCGGCGCACGGCAGCTTCGACAACGATATCGACGTCGTGAGCCGCACGCTGAAGCGCATCACGGCCGCAGAACTGACCTTGCCGGTGGACGACCTGCGCGGCTTCTGAGCCGGCCGCGGCCGACGCGACAGAATCGGCCGATGCGCATCGTGATCGACACCAACATTGTTCTCGACCTGCTGGTGTTCGACGACCCCGCCTGCATGCCGCTCGCCGCCGCACTCGATGCCGGCGAGCTGCGCTGGCACGCGACCGCGGCCATGCGCGACGAGCTTGCGCGCGTGCTCGACTATCCCCTGATCGCCAGACGCCTGGCGCACGGCGGTCGAAGCCAGGCTGCCGTACTGGCCGCGTTCGACCTGCGGACGCAGCCGGTACATGAAGCGCCCGCGCGCGCGGGCTGCGTCTGCAGCGATCCGGACGACCAGATCTTCATCGACCTCGCGGTGGCGCACGGTGCGCGGCTGCTGAGCAAGGACAGGGCCGTTCTGGCACTGCAGAAGCGACTGGCCGTGTTGGGAGTGACGGTGGCTGAAGCCTTCGCCTGAGCAGTTGCCGCCGGCGTTTTACTTTGCGCGCCGGTCGACCGAGGGGCCGCCCTGTGCCCGCGCGACCACCTCTTCGGCGATGCTGGCGATGTATGCCGCCTGACGTGCCTGTGTGGCGTGGTGTGCCTGGTACAACGCTTCAAGGGCTTCGGTTTCCTCCGCGCTCGGCGGCGATCCAGCCCCGCACAGCCAGTTGCCCAACGCTTCAATGAGCTGTTCGCGCGCTGCGGCGAGCGCCCGGCGATCGTCGATGACCGCGCGGCGCAGCTTGACCAGCTTGTTCCTCGTTGCCCGATGCACAACTCTTCCAATGTGAGTGGAAGTACTTTTGTATTACAACCGCATCGGGCCAACCATAGGCTTAAAGCCCTATGGCGCTGACGGCCGCGGCTTACAGCACCGGTGGCGGCGCTAGGAGTACCAGCGCGCCAGCAGCCGTGCCACGGCGCGGACGCGCTGGGTGTCGCGCCCCCAGCGGCGGGCGGCCGGGAGGTGCCGCAGCCAGCGCATGCGCCGGGCGGCGACCGTCAGGCGTTCGCGCACCTCGTCGCTCGCATCGGCCAGCACCGCATGCCAGTGCGCCCCGGCTGCATGCGGCGACGCGGCATCGACCAGCATCGCGGTGGAGTGCAGAAAGCTCAACCAGTCGCGTGCCTGGCATTCGGCCAGCCCGAGCGTGTCGCCGGGATCGTCCTCGAAATCGATGTAGCCGATCGCGCCGTCGGGGCACTGCACCAGGTTGCGGTCGAAGGCCTGGCTCAGGTAGGCGCCCTGTGCATGGACGATGGCGATGGCGGCGAGCCCTTCGCGCCACATCGCGAGCAGTGCGGCAGGCCCGGCAGCCGCGGCCTGATCGAGCCGCTCTTGCAGCACCACCGGCGGCCGGCCGCTTTCGCCCAGGTCGGAAATCAGCAGCCCGTCGGCCTGCTCGGCCAGCACCGTGGGCACCCGCAGCCCCGCCGCGCCCAGCGCACGCAGCCGCCGCGCCTCGATGGTGATGGCGGCTTCACCACCGGGATTGGGCACCGGTGCCAGCACGTCGAGCCGCAACGCGCCCGAGACGACGGCCAGCAGGCGATAGCGCAGCTTGCCGTGGCGCGGGCCGGCCTTCTTGAGCCAGACGCGTTCGCTGCCGAGCCGGTGGCTGGCCACCGCTTCGAGCTGTTGCGGCAACATGGAGCGGAGGAATTCGGCGTAGTCGCCGGGTTCATGCGGCGCTGCGGCCGCTTCGAGCGGGGCAGGTGCCGAGGCCAGGCCCTTGCGCATCTGGATGCGTGTGCCGCGTCTGCCAGGGTTCATCGCGCGCGGGTCGACGGCGCAATCGTCGGTGCAGGAATGGTGGGTCTCCGAAAGCCTTGCTGCATCATAGAGGGCTGCCGCCGAGACGCCATGACGACCATTCCCGATACTCCATCCGCTTCCCGACCCGACGACGCACCGCTCGGCCCCGACGATTTCGACGCCCTCGACCATGCGCTCGACGGCATGCGCGAGCATGACGACGAGGTGCCGCAGTGGGAGTTTTGCGAAGGCTTCATGGCGGCAATGGTGTGCACGCGCAGGCCGATCGAGCCGGCCGAATACTGGCCGGTGCTGCTGGGCGACGGGTTCGTCGCGGCGCAGCACATGGAGTTCGTCTGGCGCTGGAAGCGGCGCTGGCGCGAGATCGAGACCGGACTCAATGCCGACGTGCAGTCGCTCGACGACGAGCGCACCTGGCAGCCGGAAGTTCTCGACACGCGTGGCGCCATCGCCGCGCTGCCCGACGAAGAGCGCGCCGGCATGGAAGGCGAGGCGATACCGTCGTTCGCGCAGGTCTGGGCGCTGGGCTTCATGTTCGCGGTGGAGAACTGGCCCGACGACTGGGCGCCGCCGCGCGACAAGGAAGCCGCGCAGATGCTCGACGAGGCGCTCGATGCGATCGTCACCCTGACCGAGGACGACCGCGCGCAGCCCACGCTGTCGATGTACAGCGAAGACGGCCCGCCGAGCGTGAGCCAGCAGCGCATCGACGATTTCGGCGCTGCGATCTGGGCCGTGTACGACCTGAGGCAGCTCTGGCGCAGCATGGGTCCGCGCGTGGAGACCGTGCGCAAGGAGCCGACGCCCGGCCGCAACGATCCCTGCCCCTGTGGCAGCGGGAAAAAATACAAGAAGTGCCATGGTCAGTAGGTTCGCCCCCAGGCTGCGCGCACTTCGTGTCGCTTTCGCCCACCCCCGTCCGGGGGCAACACCAGCGGCCCGGCAAAGCCGGTTCCGCGGTGTTCCTGGAATGAATCGCGTCCGATGACGACTGGGCGTGCCTGGGGCATGCTGCTGGCGCTGTGCACCGCGTTCGCGCTGAGCGTGGCCTATCGGACGGTCGGCGCCGTCATGGCGGTCGATCTGCAGGCGGATTTCAGGGTCTCGGCGCAAGCGATCGGGGTTTTCTCGGCAGCCTTCCATTTCGCCTTCGGCGCGATGCAGATATTCATGGGCATCGGCATCGATTTGCACGGTGTGCGCCGCACGGTGCTGGTCGCCTTTCCACTGGCCGTCGTCGGTGCGTTGGTTTCGGCGCTGGCAGCCGACTACCGGTTGCTGGTGGCTGGCCAGGTGCTGATCGGCATCGGGTGCGCGCCGGCCTTCCTGGTGTGCACGGTGTTCATCGCGCGCTACTTTCCGGCGGAGCGTTTCGCCTCGGTGTCGGGGCTGGTGCTCAGCATCGGCGGCATCGGCATGCTGCTCACCGGCACGCCGCTCGCATGGCTGGTGCAGGAACATTCGTGGCGCATGGGCTTCTTCGTGCTTGCTGCCGCATCCGCTCTCGCGTGGCTGGTCATCCTGTGCTGGGTGCGCGAGCCACCCCGCGAAAACGCGCAGCAGCCGAAGCCGTCGGTGCTGTCGGCGCTGCGACAGTTCGGCGCGCTGTTCGCGATGCCGCACACGCTCGGCATCGTCGTGCTCGGCGCGGTGACCTATGCCGCTTTCATCTCGCTGCGCGGGCTCTGGCTCGGGCCGATGCTCATCGAGCGGCACGGCTACTCGCTGGTGCAGAGCGGCAACGTGGCGCTGATGGTGTCCGTCATCTCGCTGGTCGGCCCGCCGCTTTTCGGTCGCCTCGACCGCGACGGCCCGCCGCGGCGGCGGCGCATCGTGGCGTGCAGCCTGGCTTATGCCGGCTTGTTCGCGGTCATTGCCTTCGCCACTTCCGCGTGGGTCGATGTCGCGGGCTCGATCCTGGTCGGCCTGCTGTCGGGCTTCATCGTCTGGCAGTACGCCGACGTGCGGACCGCGTATCCGGCCGCGCTCACCGGCCGTGCGATGGCAGTTCTCACCATGGCGATGTTCCTCGGCGTGGCGCTGATGCAATGGTTCACCGGCCTTGCCGCTTCGATGGCCGCTGCGTACGGCGTTGAAGCTTTCAGGGCGGTGCTGCTCACCATCGCCGCGCTGCTGGTCGCGGGCACTGCGGCCTTCGCCTGGCTGCCCAAGCCTGCGGCCCTGCTCAGATCTTGAAGGCGCGCCGCACGTCCGGGCGCACCAGGTCGATGTAGTCGGGGTGCTTGCGAATCCAGCCGGCGATGAACTGGCACACCGGAATCACATGCTTGCCGTCGGCGCGCGCCTCGTCGAGGACATGGCGCGCAAGCGCCGAGCCCACGCCCTTGCCCTCATGGGCCTGCAGCACTTCGGTGTGGGTGAACATCACCGCTTCGCTCAACAGGTTGTATTCGCAGTAGCCGGCCAGCGTAGCGTCGATGAGCGCCTCGTAGCGGTGTTGTTCTGGCGGGTTGGTGATCGTGATGTCGGTCATGGGTTGGGTGTGTCGCGTGACATGTAGGCGGCCAGGTTCTTCGCGGCAGTGGCGCGCACCTTGTTCTTGAGCATGGGAGACCAGCCGAGCAGCAGCCCGGGCGTGCCGAGCGCCTGGCGCGACCAGGTCCAGAAATCGAAGCGGTCGCGATGGGTGGCGATCAGGCCTTCGGGCGTGAAAGTGAAGCGCGCATCGATCGCGTTGTCGACGATGCGGCCTGTCGCGCTGAAACGGTAGTGCGCGTCCCAGTGGGCACTGCCGCCGGAGGCATCGGCCTGCACGTCGCGCCAGGTGAGCTTCCATACGTCTGCGCCCTTGCTTCGGGTGGCGCCGCACAGCATCTTCCACATGCCGCCGATCTCGGCCGCGCCGCGCAGGGAAAAGGCTTCGTCGTCGAACACCGCATCGCGCGCATAGCAGGCCGCCATGGTGTCGGCGTCGAGCCGCGCAAAGGCGCCGTAGAAGCGCTCGATGGTTTGCTGGTTGTCAGGCATACGGATCTCTCGGATGCTGCTTACAACGCAGCGGGAATGCTGCGCGCGAGAAAATCATAGACCGCCCTGATGCGGTGGTTGGTGCGAATTTCGCGATGCACCACCAACCACACAGGCAAGGGCGGAATCTTGAGCATCGGGAGCACCGGCACCACGTCGCCATCGGTTCGCGCCACGTAGTCGGCCACGAAGCCGATGCCCAGCCCCGCCCGCACCGCCTGCCAGTAGACGTTCAGGTCGTCGCTGCGGAAGCAGAAGGCTTCCCGCGCCAGTGGCGTGCCGAGCGCCGCGAAGCCGCGCACGATGCTTTCGTCGCGGTCGAGTCCGACAAGGTCGTGCGCCGTCAGGTCTGAAGGTTGGCGCGGCACGCCGCGTCGGTGCAGGTAGTCGCGGTGCGCGAAGGCGCCCAGCGTGATCTTGCCGACGCGCTTGATCACCAGCGACGCCTGGTCCGGCGGCACCATACGCACGGCGATGTCGGCTTCGCGCCGCAGCAGGTTGGTGACTTCGTTGCTCGACACCAGTTCGATCTGCACTTCGGGCAGTTCCTGGCGCATCTGCGCCAGGAGCTTCGGCAGCAGGTGCACGGCCACGGGTTGGCTGGCGCTCACGCGCACAGTGCCTGATGCGATGACCTGCGCACCCGAAACGCTGCGTGCCAGCGCATGCGCGCCCGCCTCCATGGTGCGCGCCGCGTCGGCCAGCCGCAACGCCATCGCGGTCGGCAGCAGGCCGCGGCCCGTGCGTTCGAACAACACCGTGCCGAGCTGCCCCTCGAGTTCCATGATGTGTCGACCGATGGTCGGCTGGCTCGAGCCCAGCAAGCGCGCCGCACCGAGCAGGCTGCCGCGATCGAGCGCGGCGAGAAAGGAGCGGACGAGGCGCCAGTCGAAGTCCTTTGTATTCATTTCTGCATAGCTGATGTGAGAAGACAGGCAATTGTGGAGTGCTGCTCCAGTTTTCACAATGCATGCACCTCAACAGTTTCAAGGACTCGCATCATGGTGAACCGTCGAAGTTTCGTACGTCTGATCGGTGGCGGCATGGTGCTCGCCGCGGGCGCGGCGGCAGTCGGTGCGTACTCGTTGTCGAGCGACTATCCCGCAGCCGCAGTCGAGATCTGGAACGGCCCCGGCGCCGAGACAGACGTGCGCAAGCGTGCTGTTGCATACGCCGTTACGGCGCCGAATCCGCACAACCGCCAGCCGTGGCTTGTCGATCTGCGCGAACCCGACGCCATCACGCTCTACTGCGACCGCGAACGGCTGCTGCCCGAGACCGATCCGTTCGGCCGTCAGATCCTGATCGGCCATGGCGCCTTTCTCGAACTGCTGTTAATGGCGCTTGCGCAACAGGGCGTGCGCAGCGAACTGACACTCTGGCCCGCCGGAGAACTGGCCCCGCAGCTTGCGGATTGGAGCGCGCGGCCGGTGGCGCGCCTGCGCCTGCTGGCGGGCGGGCAGGCGGACCCCTTGTTTGCCGCTGTGCTGCAGCGCCACACGCCCAAGCTGCCTTTCGATACAGCGCGCCCGGTTGCCGCGCCCTTGCTGGCTAAATTGCTGTCGCAACCGATCGCCAGCGGTGCGGTGCGGGCCGGTGGAACGGTCGAGCCGGGTCGCGTGGCCGACCTGCGCGCGCTGTGCTGGGACGCGGCCAAGGTGGAGCTCACGACGCCGCGCACGGTGATGGAGAGCGTGCGCCTCATGCGCGTCGGGCCAGACGAAATCCTGGCCCACCGCGATGGCCTCACCATCAACACTCGCATGGCTCGCATCGCGGCGGGCCTGGGCCAGTTCGACCGCAGCGCGCCGCCAGTGCCCGATAGTCCAGCGCACAAGCAGGCGATGCAGATGTTCGACGGCTACTGCAGTACCGCGATGGGCTTCTTGTGGCTGGGCACGGCCGGCAACAGCCGCAGCGACCAGATTGCGGCCGGCCGGGCCTACGTGCGCCAGCAGCTCCTGGCCACCCAACTCGGCATCGGCGTCCATCCAATGAGCCAGGCACTGCAGGAATTTGCCGAAATGGCGCCGCACTACGAGCGCGCGCATCGGCTATTGCTCGGCACGGCAGCGCCGGCTTCGATGCGCGACGCCACAGTCCAGATGATGTGCCGCATCGGCTATGCGGCGGCACCGGTACCTGGGACACCTCGCCGGCCAGTCGCGCATTTCATGCAAACCTGACGCGCAAAGTCAGCAGCTGCGAGACGATTCCAAGGCTGCTGCCGCATGCAGGCGCGTGCTGCGGGCGAGGCCCATGCAAAACCAGGCGTAGCCCAGCGCGCAGCCCAGCGCCAGCAGGCCGAACACCAGTCGATAGGCCTGCGGCGTGGACCAGTGCGCGGCCTTCAGCACATCCAGGCTTGCGCCCACGGCCCACTGAACAAGGAAGACGCCCAGGAACAGCAACAGGTTGAATGCCGAAATCGCGCGGCCCGCCAGCGCCGCCGGAAAGGCCGCACCCACGGCAGGATGCGTCATTGCGAGAACGCTCGACAGCGCGCAGTAAACGGCAAACGCCTCCCATCCCGCGCGTGGTCCCAGCCACGCGATCATGGCGAGAGACAGGAAGTTCAGTGGCAGCCCCCAGACCATGATGCGCTCCGCGCTCAGTCCTGCCTGATGCAGCCGGGGGTTCACGATGCCCCAACCCCAAAAGACGAACAGCATCACGAGATTGATGGCGAACAGACCCTGCGCTGCACCTTGCGGTGATTCACCGGCGACATCGGTCATCCACGGGCCGGCCCACAGCGTCTGCAGCGCTACGAGCACGCCGTAGTTGAGGAATCCGATGCACGCGATGCGCCGGAAATACGGGCTCGAAAAGATCGGCCGGTAGCTTTGCATGAGGGATGCCCGGGCTCTCGGAGCGGCCGCCACGGCGCCCGGAACACACCAGGCCGTTCCCAGCATGGTCAACCCGAACAGCACCGCCAATGCCCAGAAGACGATGCGCCAACCGTGTGCCGGCAACACCCATTGAATGGGGAGCGTCGCCATCAGCAACCCGAGAGAACCGGCCATCAGCATCCATGAGTTGGCGCTCTGCTGCGCACGGGGGTCCAGCCACAGGCGTGCCCCGGTCAGCGGCGCGATCAGGCAGGCGCTGACGCCGATGCCGCTGACCCACCGCGCCAGCAGCAACGAACCGAAGCCCTGCGCCATCGCAAAGGCCACACAGCTCAGGACGGCGCCGGAAAGACACACGAGCAACACCCTCCTGGGCCCGAAGCGGTCGAGCCAGTTGCCCAGTGGCAGTTGCAGCACCGCGAAGCCCAGGAAGTAGGCGCCTCCGAGCAATCCGAGTTCACCGGAAGTGAGAGAGAAATCCTGCTTCAAGACAGGCGCCAGTGTCGCGGTGACGCCGCGCACGAGTGAAGACAGGAAGTACCCCGCAGCGAAGATGCCAAAGACGATCCAGACGCGGCCGGAAACCTTGCCTGCGGCTTTCACTTCAGCTCCAGAACGTCAACGGGCGGTCGTCGCCGCGATAGCCGAGAAAGCACGACAGCGTGAGGCGATCAGAGCCCCAGCCGGCAGCCACTGCGTGCAGCTTTCGCGCGTTGAAGATGATCAGGTCGCCGACTTCGGGCTTGACGACGATGTCGGGCGGGCCCAGCGGTTCGATGTCCATGCCGTACTTGGTGCCTCGTCTGCGCAGGAACTCTGCGTCCGGGATTTCGTTGCGCCACATCAGGAGCTCGCCGCCCTGCACCGGCACGTCGATGTAGACATTCACCGCCATCTGCATCAGCAGGTCGTTCGCTTCCGGCGCATGCGGCGCCAGCCGGGCGAACATGTCATGGTGGGCCAGCAGCGGCGTGCCCGGCCGCATGTTTCGCGACAGCCCGGCAAACATCTTTCGTCCCGAAAGGGTCTGCAGGTTCGCTCCCTTCGGCCAGAGCTCGTCGACGACGCAGCGAAAAACGTCGATTGGGCATGGGTACGGGTTGCACGCCTTTCGCAGCGTTGCGATGTTGGGTAACGCCGTCTGGAAGTAGCGGTCGATGACTTCCTCGTTCTCTCCCGTCTCGAAGAACGACATGCCGATGCGACCCACGGCCGGCGCATTGAGGTAGTCGTCGTATCCCTCTTTCTGCAGACCGTGGGCAATCAACCGGCACGTGCTCGGCTGCACGAAGTTCGCCACCCTGACGATCGGCGCATCCTTGGCGATCAATGCCTCGACCATCTCCTGCAAAAGGATGCCCTTCGAAAAAATCACGTCCGTTTTCTGCTCGGCCAGGAAGTCCATCATGCTTGCGCTCCTTCAGCTCCAAAAGGTCAATGGCTCGGCTTCGCCGCGATAGCCGACGAAGCAAGAAACCGCGAGACGGCTTCGTCCCGTGCCCGGCGACACGGCATGCATCTTTCGCGAGTTGAAGATCAGCAGGTCGCCCGGACAAGGACGCACGCTCAAGTCGGGTTTGCCGAGGCTTTCGACCGGCACGCCGTAGTCGAGACCGCGCATCCGGTTGAACTGCACGGGAGAGATCTCGCGATTCCACATCAGCAGAGCGCCACCCGTTTCAGGCATCTGCAGATAGACGTTGGCGCCGAACTGCGCCTTGAGGCTGGTCGCTTCGACGCAGCCTGGCGCGTCCTCGGAAAAGATGTCGTGATGGGCCAGGAAGGTGGTCCCCGGCTGCACCAGGCGGGACAAGCCGACGAACATCTTGCGCTGCTCGAGGGTCTGCAGGTTGGCACCGGGCGGCCATGCTTCGTCGAGCATGCATCGCAGCGTGTCGATGGGCGAGCAGTACGGAAGGCATGCGCGCCTGAAGTCGCCGACGTGTTGCCGCGCGCGGGCGAAGTACTGGTCGACAAGCTCGGTCTTGCCCTCCGTTTCATAGAAGGCCATGCCGATGCGCCGGACGCTCGGAACATTCAGGTAGGGGGAGTAGCCGTAACCTTCGGCCCGCGCGGCGATGAGGGCGCAGATTGCCGCATCGACCATTCCTCGCACCCGCAGGACCAGGACTTTTCCTGTTGCAAGAGAGGTCAATGCTTCCTTGCGCAATTCTTCGGGTTTCAACACCAGAACGCCTGGGGGCGCGTCCACGTCGTCAGGCACCAGAATTTCCACTTCGACTCCTCCTGTGCACCAGAGATTGCGGTGCAGTAGTTGAAGTCTGCTGAAGCTTTTGCTTCTGCAGAAGAGGCGATCTGTTCATGACATTGAGGAATAATCTTCTTCAATGGGGAGTTAAAAAAATGGGCCGTTTGCAGTCATTGCAGCTTTTTGCGGAAGTCGCCCGGCGTGAATCGTTTGCCGCGGCCGCACGCGAGCTGGGGGTTACGCCATCGACCGTCGCAAAGGCGGTGAGCCGGCTCGAGAAGGCGCTCCACCTGCGGCTTTTTCATCGAACGACGCGGCGCGTCAAGCTCACTTCCGATGGCGAACGTCTGTTCGCCCGCAGCCAGCGAGTGATCGACGAACTCGAGTTCCTGGAGGCCGAGGCACTGGGAATAACCGACCGGCCCACAGGCGTCCTGCGCCTCGATCTGCCGATTGTCTTCGGCCGCCAGATCGTCGTGCCGCTGCTGGCGAAGATGGCGCTCGAACACCCCGACCTGCAACTGGACGTGCGGCTGTCCGATGCGTTCGTCGACCTCGTGGAGGAGGGCGTGGACCTCGCCGTGCGCATCGGCTCGATGTCGGACTCGGGGCTGGTCGCGCGGCGCATCGCGCAACAGCAGTGGATTCTTTGCGCCGCGCCTTCTTACCTGGCGATTCACGGCCACCCCGCCGACCTGAGGGCATTGGTGTCGCACCGCGCCATCGTGTTCCGGATGCCGACCACCGGCAGGGATCAGACCTGGCATTTCAGCGCGGAGGGAGAGGTGCACACGGTGCGTCCTCCATCGCACGTCCGCTTCACCGACGGCGAGACGATGGCCCGCGCGGTGGAACTCGGCATGGGCATCGCGCAACTGCCGAACTACATGGTCGACCAATTGATCGCCGAGGGCCGGCTGGTCGAGCTGCTTGCCGGCTACCGCCCGGACTCGACGCCGATTCATGCCGTCATGCCGGCCAATCGGCTGGTGCCCGGGCGCGTCAGGACGCTGCTGGACGCGCTGTACCAGCTCGATGCGCAACCGCTTCGCCAGGCAAGCGCTCCCGTCTAGCGCACCAGGTTTATCGCGCAGGCTCGATCAGCCCGAGCAGTGTCTGCAGCGCGTGCTGCACCGTGGCTGCGCGCACCGTTGCACGGTCGCCATCGAACACGCGGCGTTCGGTGCGCACGCGGCCCGCGACCGACCAGCCGAACCAGACGGTGCCGACCGGTTTTTCGGCGCTGCCGCCGCCCGGGCCGGCAACACCCGTCACCGCCACCGCGACCTGCGCATGCGAGCGCGCCACCGCGCCTTCGGCCATAGCGCGCGCGACCGGTTCGCTGACCGCCCCGTGCGCCGCGATCAACGCGGCATCGACGCCGAGCAGTTCGGTCTTGGCTGCATTCGAGTAGGTGACGAAGCCGCGCTCGAACCAGTTGCTCGAGCCGGCGAGATCGGTGCAGGCGCCGGCGATCAGGCCGCCGGTGCAGCTCTCGGCCGTGGCCAGCAGCCAGCCCTTCTGCTGCAGCAGATCGGCCAGTTCGCGCACCAGCGCGGGCGTGTCGTCGCCCGAGGGGCTTGTTGCGTCGTGCATGGCAACCCTTACGCCGCTCGCCAGGCGGCGATGACCAGCAGCGTGCAAAAGGCAGCCACCAGGTCGTCGAACAGAATGCCGAACCCCGCCGCGCCCCAGCGCACGGCACCCGGCGCGGCATCGCGCTGCTTGAAGAGCCGGTCGGCCCATGCCACCGGCCCGGGCTTGGCGGCATCGAAGTAGCGGAACAGCGCGAAGGCGATGGCCTGCGCCAGCAGACCGGCCGGCGTGACGAGCCACAGCACCAGCCAGAAGGCGACCACCTCGTCCCAGACGATATGCCCCGGGTCGGCGCTGTTCATGTGGCGCGCGGTCACCGTGCACGCCCACCAGCCGATCGGCAGCGACGCGAGGATCACCCAGCCGATCGTGGCATTGGAAACCCAGCGCTGCATCACCAGGAAAGCGACCCAGGCCCAGAGCGTGCCCACCGTTCCCGGCGCGATGCGCGGCAGGCCGGAGCCGAAGCCGAGCGCGATCATGTGCGCCGGATGCGCGAGCATGAAGCGCAGCGTCGGGCGGCGCAGTGAAGGCGCCGGCTGGGCGGCTGTGGCGGGAGCGGTCTGCATCGGGCGCCAGTGTCGCGCATCCGCGGCGCCGCCGGCGTTCGGCAACGGGGCCGCGCCGCTCAGGCCGGCTGGCAGTGCTGCTGGATGCGGCGTGCCACTTCCCGGGGCGTGCGGCGCAGCGCGTCGGTGTCGCAGGCGCCCAGGAACATGCCTTCGAAGTTGAGCTCGGCCCGCGTGAAGTAGCCGCCCAGCGATGCACCGGCATCGAACAGGCAGCGCTCGAGCGAATCGAAGGTGCCATTGTCCGAATCCTGCGTGTCGGCGCCGTGGGCGCTGATGCGGTAGGCATAGGCGTCGGTGCCGATGCGGTGGATTTCGATCAGGGGCTTCATGATGCATGGATGGTGGGTGCAACCCGGGCGCGGGTAAATAGTCCGTTTGGACTGGCCGACCGGCAGACGAGTTGACGCAGAATGACCCGGCTTCATGCTGCCGGCCCACATCCTTCTCATCGACGATCACGCGCTGTTCCGCTGCGGATTGCGCATGGTGCTCACCACCGGCATTCCCGATCTGCAGGTGGCCGAAGCCGCATCCCTCGAAGAAGCGATGCGCTCGCCGATGGAAGCCCCGGCGCTGGTGCTGCTCGACATCCAGCTCCATGGCCTGAACGGGCTGGAGGGCATCGCGCTGGTCAAGCGCAAATGGCCGCGCGCCGAGGTGCTGATCCTTTCTTCCCAGGCCGAACCGCAGACGGTGGCGCAGGCCATCGAACGCGGTGCCGCCGGCTTTGTCTCCAAGGCCGACACGGCCGACAACATCCTCGCCGTGATCGACCAGGTGCGCCGCGGGCAGCCGGTGGCTTCCGCGTCCCATGTGCGGGTGTTCGAAGCGGCCGACGCGGCAGCACCACAGCGCCTGACGCCGCGCCAGTGCGAGGTGCTCGACCTGCTGTGCCAGGGCCTGTCGAACAAGGTGATCGGTCGCCGGCTCAATCTTTCGGAAAACACGGTGCGCGGCCATGTGCAGGCAGTGCTTTCGGCGCTGCGGGTGTCGAGCCGCTCCGAGGCCGGCTTTGCCGCCCGGCGGCTGGGCCTGGTCCACTGATGCCGTCGGCGCCGAACATCCTGCGCCTGGCCGACGGGCGCACGCTGGTCGAGCAATTGCGCCTGCAGCTTGGCAACATGGGCAGCTCGGTCGCGCCGGCGATCCTGCTGGCGCTGCTGCTGGTGTGGACCCTGTCGAACGACAGCAATGCGCTGGCGCTGCGGATCTGGTGCGCCGGCGTGATCCTGATCAAGCTGTACTGCGCCTTCGATGCGCGCCGCACCCTCGCGTCGCCGATCGCGCCCGAGCGCGCGCCCCGCCTGGTCTGGCGGCAGATGGTGCTCAATGGCATCGACGCCATCGCTTGGGGTGCGCTGGCCTGGGTCACGCTCGACACCACCACGGTTGCCGGAAGCGTGCTGGTGGTGGCGGTGCTGGCGGGCATCGCCGGCAGTTCGATGTCGTCCCTGTCGCCGGTGCTGCCGGTGTTCGTGGTGTTCGCCGCGTTCGAGCTGCTGGTCGGCACTTCGAAGCTGTGGCTGCTCGAAAATCCGGCCTACGACGCGCTCGGCCTGGCCGGCGTGCTGTACATCGCCACGCTGCTCGGCCAGGCGCGCAACAGCGCAAGGGCGGCTCGCGCCGCGATCGACCTGCGCTTCGAGAATTTCGACCTGATCGAGCGCCTGCGCGTCGGAACCGAGCATGCGCAGGCCGCGCACCAGAAGGCCGAAGAGGCCAACCAGGCCAAGTCGAGATTTCTCGCCGCGGCCAGCCACGACCTGCGCCAGCCGATCCATGCGCAGGGGCTGTTTCTCGAGGTGCTGGCCCGCAGCAAGCTGTCTGCCGTGCAGGCCGATGCGCTGGGCAACGCACGCGCCACCTGGCAGGCCTCGGCGGAGATGCTCGACACGCTGCTCGATTTCTCGCGCATCGAAGCCGGCGTGGTCGAGCCGCAGATGCAGCTCTTCCACCTGCAGCCGCTGCTCAACAAGATCGAGAACGAACTGGCGCCGCAAGCCGATGCCAAGGGCATCGTCTACCGCTCGCGCGAAACCCATGCCGCGGTGCGCTCCGATCCGGCGCTGGTCGCGCTCATCCTGCGCAACCTGGTTTCCAACGCGATCCGCTACACCGAGCGCGGCGGCGTGCTGGTGGCCTGCCGCGTGCGCGGCGACGTGCTGCTGCTGGAGGTGTGGGACACCGGCATCGGCATCGCGCCGACGCAGCACCAGGAAATATTCCGCGAGTTCCATCAGCTCGGCAATGCGGAGCGCGACCGCCGCAAGGGCCTGGGCCTCGGGCTGGCGATTGCGCAGGGGCTGGCGCGCGCGCTCGGACAAGACCTGTCGCTGGCTTCGAAGCCGGGGCGCGGCAGCGTCTTCAGGCTGAGCCTGCCGGTCGCGCGCATCGGCATGGCCAGCGGTGGACTCGCGGCGGCGCCAAGCCCGGCGCGGGTGTTCGACGTCCGGGTGCTGGTGATCGACGACGACGAATCGGTGCGCGCCGGCATGCGGCAGCTGCTGACCGCCTGGGGCTGCCGCTGCGACGTGGCCGATTCGATCGAGGAGGCGCAGGCGCTGGCGCGCGCCAACCGCCCCGGCCTGCTGATCAGCGACTACCGGCTGCGCGAGCTGCGCACCGGTGCCGAAGCCATCGCGGCATTGCGCGCCGAGTTCGGCGCCCGCCTGCCGGCCTTGCTGATCACCGGCGACACCGCACCGCAGCGTCTGCGCGATGCCCGCGCAAGCGGCGTGCCGCTGCTGCACAAGCCGGTGCTGCCGGAGCAGCTCTACAACGCGCTGACCCTGGTGCTGAACGGCTTCGACATCGATTCGTCGTTCGCACGGCTGCCGCCACTGCCGGCCGCTGCACGCGCCGGCCGGGGGCAGCGCGTCACACGGCCATGATCGACACCGCCTTGGTCACCAGGTAGGACTCCATCGCCTCCGGTCCGCCTTCGGAGCCGTAGCCCGAATCCTTCACGCCGCCGAAAGGCATTTCGGGCGACGGCGTTGCCGGCTGGTTGATCCACAGCATGCCGACTTCCATCTGCTGCGAAAGCAGGTGCGCGTTCTTGATCGAGCGGGTGAACGCATAGCCGGCCAGGCCATAGGGCAGGCGGTTCGCCTCGGCAATGGCTTCTTCGAGCGTGTCGAAGCCGCGAATGGCCGCGACCGGGCCGAAAGGCTCGTTGTTGAACACGTCCGCATCCAGCGAGACATCGGTCAGCACGGTTGCGGAGAAAAAGTTGCCGTCGGTGCCGACGCGCTCCCCACCGGTGGCGATCTTCGCGCCCTTGGCGCGGGCGTCGTCGAGCACGCGGGCCATGGCGGTGAGCCGGCGCGAATTGGCCAGCGGCCCGAGCGTGGTGCCTTCGGCCAGGCCATCGCCGAGCTTCAGGCTCTCGGCATGCTTCACCATCGCTTCGGCGAAGGCGCCCTTGATGCTGTTGTGCACCAGAAAGCGGGTTGGCGAGATGCACACCTGGCCGGCGTTGCGGAACTTGGCGCCGCCCGATGCTTTGACCGCCAGCGCCACGTCGGCGTCCTCGGCCACGATCACCGGCGCATGGCCGCCCAGCTCCATCGTGGCGCGCTTCATGTGCGCGCCGGCCAGCGCGGCCAGTTGCTTGCCGACGGGCGTGGAGCCGGTGAAGGTCACCTTGCGAATGACCGGATGCGGAATCAGGTAGGCCGAAATCTCGGCCGGATCGCCGAACACCAGGCCGACCGTGCCCTTGGGCACGCCGGCATCCACGAAGGCCTGCAGCAGCGCAGCCGGCGAGGCCGGTGTTTCCTCCGGCGCCTTCACCAGGAACGAGCAGCCGCTCGCCAGGGCGGCGCCGAGCTTGCGCACGATCTGGTTGACCGGAAAGTTCCACGGCGTGAAGGCGGCGACCGGGCCGAGCGGCTCCTTCAACACCAGCTGCTGCGCCGCCAGGTTGCGCGACGGCACGATGCGCCCGTAGACGCGGCGGCCTTCGTCGGCGAACCATTCGATGATGTCGGCCGCGGCCAGAACCTCGCCGCGCGCTTCGGCAAAGGGCTTGCCCTGCTCCTGCGTCAGCAGGCGGCCGATGTCGGCGGCGCGTTCGCGCACCAGCGCTGCGGCACGGCGCATGGTGGTGGCGCGCTCGTTGGCCGGAATCCGGCGCCAGGCGTCGAAGCCGCGCTGGGCGGCGGCAAGGGCGCGGTCGAGGTCGGCGATGCCGGCATGGGCGACCTTGCCGATCGCGCGGCCGGTGGCCGGGTTGATCACGTCCAGCGTCTTGCCGCTGGCGGCGTCGCACCACTCGCCGTCGATCAGCAGGCGGGTGTCTGAATAGCGCGTATCGGTCATGTTGAGTCCTTCAAGGTTGGGGAGTTGACAGTCTTTTGCGGCGCATCGCGCCACTCAGGAGAAATGATCGAAGGCGGCGAACCGCTCGGCCACCGGCTGGCCGGCGCCATCGACGATGCGCAGACCCGGCGCGGCTTCGATGCGGCCGATGCGGGTCACGGGAGTGGCGGCCGCCCGGCCCGCCGCCAGCACCGCCGCCTGCGCATGCGCGGGTGCGGTGAAGGCCAGCTCGTAGTCGTCGCCGCCGGCGAGCGCGAATGCCCGCCGCAGGTCCGGGCCCAGCGCGGCGGCCGCCTGTGCATCGCTGGCGCAGGTGGCGATCAGTGCGGCTGCGGCATCGGCGTCCAGCGTGGCGCCGACGCCGCTGGCCGAAAGCACATGGCCGAGGTCGCCGACCAGGCCGTCGCTCAGGTCGATGGCCGACGTCGCGATGCCGCGCAGCGCCAGCCCAAGGGCCACGCGCGGCGCGGGTTGTTCCATGCGGCTGCGCGCGAAAGCGAAGCTCTCCGCACCGAGGGCGAGCTTGCCGCGAAACACCTCGAGCCCGACCCGCGCATCGCCGAGGTTGCCGCTGACCCAGAGCGCGTCGCCCGCGCGGGCGCCCGAGCGCAGCAGGGCGGCGCCGGTGGGCACCTCGCCGAACACGGTGATGCAGATGTTGAGCGGGCCGCGGGTGGTGTCGCCGCCGACCAGCTCGCAGCCGTGCGCGTCCGCCAGCGCGAAAAGCCCGCGCGAGAAGCCGTCGAGCCAGGCGTCGTCGGCTGCCGGCAGCGACAGCGCCAGCGTGAAGGCCAGCGGCTTCGCGCCGCAGGCCGCCAGGTCGCTGAGGTTGACCGCCAGTGCCTTGTGGCCGAGCCGCGCCGGATCGACGGTGGAAAGGAAGTGCCGGCCTTCGACCAGCATGTCGCACGACACCGCGAGCTGCATGCCCGCAGCCGGTGCGAGCAGCGCGCAGTCGTCGCCCACGCCCAGCGGCGAACGCTTGGGCAGCCGCTTGAAGTAGCGCGCGATCAGGTCGAATTCGCTCATCAGCCTTTCCTGAACCGGATGGCGGCCTGGCGCACCACTTCGGCCAGCAGGCGCTCCTTGCCCTGGCGCTCGCGCAGCCAGCGCGCGTCGTTGCGGTTGGCCTCGACGCTGGTGCGCAGTTCGCCCAGGGCCTGGGTGGCATCGAGCGCCTCGCTGTGCCATTCGAGCTGGGTCATGGTCATGAGGATGTGGTCGCGCAGCGGCATGTGCTCGCCGCTGGCCGGGTCGACATACAGCGCGTCGAGCCCGAAGCGGCAGGCCTGGAAACGGTTGTAGGTGTAGACCAGGTAGTCGTCTTCCGTCGGCGTGAATGGCTGCTCCTGCAGGAACCAGGCGGCCAGCGACTGCACGTAGCCGGCCAGCGCCGCGGCGCGCTCGACGGTGAGCGGCGTGTCGAACACGCGGATCTCGATGGTGCCGAACTCGGGCTTGGGCCGGATGTCCCAGTAGAAGTCTTTCATGCTGCGCACGACGCCGGTGCGGGTCATGCGCTCGAAGTAGTTTTCGAATTCCTTCCACGACAAGGTGAAGGGCGCGCGGCCCGACAGCGGAAAGGCGAACACCGAATTAAGCCGCGCCGAGTCGAACTGCGTGTCCTGCCCCTGCACGAAGGGCGACGACGCCGATAGAGCGATGAAGTGCGGTATGTAGCGCGACATGCGGTGCAGCATCAGCAGGGCACCGTCCGCGTCGGGGCAGCCGATGTGCACATGCTGGCCGAAGATGGTGAACTGCTTCGACAGGTAGCCGTACAGCTCGGACAGCTCGCGAAAGCGCGGCTTGTCGTAGATGCGCCGCTCGTGCCATTGCTGGAAGGCATGGGTGCCGCCGCCGACCACCGCGATGTTGAGCTTGTCGGCGTTCTTTACCAGCGCATCGCGGATCGGCGTGAGCTGGGCGATGACGTCCTTGGCCGAGTGGCAGATGTCGGTCGAGATCTCGATCATGCTCGAGGTCATCTCGGGCACCACGCTGCCTGGCAGCGGGGTCTGCGCCATCAGACGCAGCATGTCCTCGGCATAGGGCGCGAGATCGTAGTCGTGGGTGTTGACCAGCTGCAGCTCGAGCTCGACGCCCAGCGACAGCGCCACCGACTTGTTGAAAGGCTCCAGCGGCACGACGCGGCTCGCCGGCGTCGAGAGCGGCGCGGTCGTGCCGTCGGCCCGGAGGTCGGCGCCGCGGTAGTCGGTTCGGCCTGCGCTCATCGTTGGGTGTCCTCGGTGGTGCTGAAAGCCTCGGGCGTCCACGGTCTCGAACTCTCACCCGCGCCGTGGATTGCAATGGTGGCGAGCACCGCGCCGAGGACTTCCATCAGCAGGATCGCCGGCAGCGCGATCTGCGTGATCATCGCACCGAGCAGCGGCGACGCGGTGACGAAGCCCGAAGTGATCAGGAGCGCGATCGACGACAGCGGCGACATCGCGCAGCCGACCCAGAAGGCCTGTTTCCAGCTCGCGCCGCTGCCCGGATTGGCGATGGCGACGCCCGCGATCTTGGCCGCGGCCCGCACGCCGATCACCGCCAGCACCACGCTGGCGACCGGAAGGCTCCAGTCGGCCTGCGCGGCGACGATCGACACCAGCACGAACATCAGCATGGTGAGCAGCGAGGCGGCGGTGCCTAGCTGGCGCGGCCAGGCCCAGGGCTTGGAATGCAGCGCCTTCAGGAGCACGCCGCCGATCAGCGCGGCCAGCGGCGCGGAGCCGCCCAGGTGCGCGGCCAACGCGGCGCCGGCGGCGATGATGGCGAGCAGCAGGATGGACGTGTTTTCGCTCGCCGGGCTCATCACGCGCAGCGCCGAGCGCAGCGACAGCGCCATCAGTGCGCCGACCACGAACGACAGCCCCAGCACCACCGCCACCGGGTAGAGCTTCTGCAGCAGGCCGAGCGGCGCACGTTCGATCAGCCCGGCCTGCGCATAGCCGAGCGTCAGCGCATAGAAAGTGTTGAGCGTGGCCAGCGTCATGGCGCGCTCGGTGACCGGACCCGAGGCGCGCGTGTCCATCACCACCCGGCTGAGCACGGCCGGCGAGGCGACGATCGCCATCAGCGCCACCGGGTTGGCGACCGGGTCGGGCACGCCAAGCCAGTGCAGCACCCAGAACACGCCGAAATACGTCAGCGTGGCTTCGAGCAGGCTCTGCACCAGCACCATCGGGTTGTGGCGGAACCAGCGCAGCGGCAGCCGGCCGCCGGCCTCGAACAGCACGATCGCGACGCCAAGCTCGAGCAGGAACAGGCTGATGCCCTGCAGCGGCCAGAGCGCGCCCTCGAAGCCGGCAAAGCCGACCACGGTGCCGACCACCGAGTAGCCGACCACCTTGGGCATGCCCATGTAGCGCTGCACCAGGTGGCCGGCCGCGGCGGCGGCGGCCAGCAGCAGCGACCAGAGCACCGTCGGCAGGCCGGCCGACGGCCGCAGCCATTCGGACCAGAAGCCCAGCAGATCGTGGGGTAAGAAGGACGTCATCGGGCAGTCACAAAAAGGCGGGCGCGGGTTCTACCGTCACCGCACGGCCGGAGCGCACATGGCGCTCGCCGCCGCAGAAAAAATACGAAAAGTTCAGTGCAGCACGCGCGAAGTCGGCATGCCGCTTGCGCCGGCTTCCAGCACGAACATCGGGATCGCGAGGTCGAAGCGTTCACCGCGCTCGCTCACAAAGAAATAGCTCCCGCGCATCGTACCGCTGGGTTCCTTCAGCCGGCAGCCGCTGGTATAGCGGAACGACTGGCCCGGCGCCAGCAGCGGCTGCTGGCCGATCACGCCGAGCCCCCTGACCTCTTCGGCATGTCCGGCGGCGTCCTCGATGATCCAGTGGCGCGCGATCAGCTGCGCTGCAACGTCGCCGGTGTTGGTGACGGTCACCGTGTAGCCGAAGGTGTAGATCCGGTCTCCGGGAGAAGACTGGTCGGGCAGGTAATGCGGCTCGACTTGCACGCTGATGGGGGCCTTGGACATCGCTCTTATGGTAACTCTCCAGGCTTTGCGACAATCGCCGCCATGAGCAGCCCGTTCCGCATCGCCCCGTCCATTCTCTCGGCCGATTTCGCCCGTCTGGGTGCCGAAGTGAGCGACGTCGTCGCCGCCGGCGCCGACTGGATTCATTTCGACGTCATGGACAACCATTACGTGCCCAACCTCACCTTCGGCCCGATGGTCTGCAAGGCGCTCAAGCCCCACGCGAAAACCGCCGGCGGCACGCCGATCCCGATCGACGTGCACCTCATGATCGAGCCGGTCGACGCGCTGGCCGCGGCCTTCGCCGAAGCCGGCGCCGACTACATCAGCTTCCATCCGGATGCGTCGCCGCACCTGCATCGCAGCATCCAGGCCATCAAGGCGGCGGGCTGCAGGGCCGGGCTGGTGTTCAATCCGGGCGCGGGGCTGGAAGCGCTCGACTGGACGATCGACGAGATCGACCTGATCCTGATCATGAGCGTGAACCCGGGCTTCGGCGGCCAGAGTTTCATCGACTCGGCGCTGCGCAAGATCGAGGCTGCTCGAAAGCGCATCGAGCAGACCGGCCGTGACATCCGGCTCGAGGTGGACGGCGGCATCAAGATCGACAACATCGCCAGCGTGGCCGCTGCAGGTGCCGACACCTTCGTGGCCGGCAGCGCGATCTTCAATGCGCCGGACTACGCCGGCGTGATCCGCGCGATGCGTGCGGAGCTCGAAGCGCCGCTCAACGCTTGACCTTTTCGTTATAGACCTTGTCGGTCGTCGCGCCGCGCGTGGTGTCGACGATGCCGCGCTCCACGTCTTCCATCGCCTGGCGGCCCACGTCGGCGGCGCTGCCGTCCTGATTCTGCTGGCTGTCGGAAGATTCGTCGCGCTCGTGCGGCATGCGCGGCGCGGCATCGTCGCCTTGCTTCGCCTGGGTGTTTCCGCGCGGCACGCCCTTGGGCGCGCCTTCATCGGTGGGATGCGGGGTCTTGGTAGGCATGGGCTGCTCCTTTGTCATCGCTCGTGTGTCCCACGGCAGGCCATCCGGGCCGGTAGGACCGCCAAGCGCTGCGCTGTAGGATGGCCGACGAGATGAACGCGCAGCCCGACGACACTCTTCGCATCCACAGTTTTGCTGCCCTCGGACCCGGGCCGCGGCTGATCGTGCTCGGCGGCGTCCACGGCGACGAAACCTGCGGCACCGCCGCCATCGAACGCACGGTGGCCGAGCTGGATTCGGGTGCGCTGCAGCTGCTGCGCGGGCAGCTCACGATGGTGCCGGTCGCCAACCCGCTCGCCCGCCGGCTGCGGCGACGCGAAGGCGAGCGCAATCTCAATCGGCTGTTCCGTCCGGAGCCGCCCGGAGCATCGCCCGTCGACTACGAAGGCCGCGTCACCGAGCTGTTGTGTCCTCTGCTCGAACGCCACGAGGTGCTGCTCGACCTGCATTCGTTCCAGAGCGAGGGCGAAGCCTTCGCGATGATCGGTCCGCGCGACAACACCGGGCCGCTCGAACCCTTCGCGCGCGCCTTCGAGGAGGGCCAGCTCGCGCTGCACCTGGGCACCTCGCGCGTGGTCGAGGGCTGGCTCGACATCTACGCCGCCGGGCTCGCGCAGCGTGCCGGCGGCAAGCCGGCAGACGACGCGGCGCTGGCGTTCGGCTGGGGCACCAACGAGTACATGCGCAGCCGCGGCGGCTACGGCGTGACGCTCGAATGCGGCCAGCATGAAGACCCGGCAGCGCCGGAAGTCGCGCACCGGGCGATCCACGCCGCGCTGCGCCTGCTAGGCATGATCGCGCCCGATCCGCCGGCGCCGCCGCTGCGGGCTGCGCCGGCGCTGCTGCGGCTCGTCAGCGTGACCGACCGCCTGCACGACGACGACAGCTTTGTGCGCGAGTGGGCCACCTTCGACGCCGTGGCCTGCGGCGAGCCTGTCGCGGTTCGCTCCGACGGCAGCCTTCTGAAAGCCGAGCGCGATGGCTTCATCGTGTTTCCGAACGCGCTCGCGCAGCCGGGCACCGAGTGGTTCTACTTCGCGGTGGCGAGCGACCGGGACCTCGCGCGGCCGGCCGCCGGGCGCTGAGGCGCGGGACTCAGACTGCGCCGGAAGACGCGGCGGCCCCGGCGATCGCTTGCTCGATCTCGGTCAGGAGCGTCTGCAGCCGTTTCATTTCAGACGCCTGCGCGTTGTGCACCGTGCGCGCCCGTTCGCGAATAACGTCGGCCTTGAGCATGCCCTCGATCAATCCGGCGCGCACCCAGCGCGCATCGTTGTCTTCGCCGCGCATCAGCTTGCCGATGGCGGCATCGTTCGGGTCAATGAAAAATGCGATGACGCCGCCTTCGAGCGAAATCGGCGCGAGACGCGATTCCCATTGCTCGGGAAGCCGCGCACCACCGCGCCCGTGGCCACGAGGCTGCCGGCGATCACGAACCGCCGGTGATTCGAAACCTCGGACGCACGCTTCAGCAGGATCGCAACGTCGTGCAAGGACATCGGTTCGCTCGGCGCCTTCATGCGCCGCTCGGCAGGAAGGGCGAGCACTGCAGCAGCGACTGCCACGACATGCCGCGAAACCGGGGCTCGCGCATGGCGGCAACCTGTTCGCCCGGCGGCAATTCGATGAACTCGGCCCAACGGGCGCCGAGGACGCCCGGCATGCCGGCATTGCGGGCCCGGGCCGCATCGAGGTCGAGCTCGCCCGCGAGCAGCCGCTCTGCGAGCATTGCGCGTTTGCGGTCGACTTGATCGAGCACCTTGGCGATTTCCGCCTGGCGCTGTTCGAGGGTGTAGGCCATGGCGTGGATTATCTTTCGAATGAATCGGGCGGTCACCCTCTGTGCCGTCGCTCCGCCCCCTTACGCGGGCGGCCGCCGCGTTCCTACATTGCCGGCGCTCCCACCGCCTTAGCGTCAGGCGCTGGAGGATCGATATGCCCGCAGCCAAGACACCCGCGCCGCGCGTCCTGTGGAAAGGCGCCATCAGCTTCGGCCTGGTCCACATTCCGGTGGCGCTCTATTCGGCCACGGTCGACCACAGCATCGACTTCGACTGGCTCGACAAGCGCACCATGGACCGGGTCGGCTACAAGCGCGTCAACAAGAAGACCGGCAAGGAGATCGCGCGCGAGCAGATCGTGAAGGGCGTCGAATACGAAGACGGCCAGTACGTGGTGCTGAGCGACGAAGAGATTTCCGCCGCCTATCCGAAGACCACGCAGACGATCGAGATCGAGACCTTCGTGCCGGCCAACGGCATTCCGTTCGTCTACCTCGAGCGGCCCTACTACGTGGCGCCGATCAATCGCGGCGCCAAGGTCTATGCATTGCTGCGCGAAACGCTGCAGCGCACCGGCCGGGTCGGCGTTGCGCGCGTCGTGATACAGACCAAGCAGCATCTCGCGGTGCTGGTGCCGGTCGGCCCCGGGCTGGTGCTCAACCTGCTGCGCTGGGGCGCGGACATCCGCTCCTGGCAAGACCTGCCGCTGCCGTCCGAAAACGCGAAGCAGGCCGGGCTCAGCGAACGCGAACTCAAGATGGCGGGCCAACTGGTCGACGACATGAGTTCCGACTGGAACCCGGACGAGTTCAAGGATTCGTTCAAGGACGAAATCATGCGGCTGATCGACCGCAAGGTCGAAGCCGGCCAGACCGAGGCGGTGACCAAGGCCGAGCCCGGGCAGGAAGAAGACGCCCGCGCCGGCGCCAAGATCCTCGACCTCACCGAACTGCTCCAGCGCAGCCTGCGCAAGGGCGGCAAGGCGGCTGCCGCGGAAGACGACGAAGCGGTTGAAGAAAAACCGAAAGCGCGCAAGCCCGCTGCCAAGACCGCCGCCCGCAAGCGCGCGCCAGCCAAGAGCGCAACACGCCGCAAGGCGGCCTGAGGCAGCCCGTGGCAAGCAAGCCGAGTGCACGCGAGGCGCTGGCCCCCTACCACCGCAAGCGCGACTTCAAGACCACGCCGGAACCGCGCACGATCGGCCGCCCGACCGGCAAGGTGCGCTCCTTCGTCGTGCAGAAGCACCACGCGAGCCGCCTGCACTACGACTTCAGGCTCGAACTCGACGGCACGCTCAAGAGCTGGGCGATTCCGAAGGGGCCGTGTCTCGACCCCGCGGTCAAGCGGATGGCGGTGCTGGTGGAAGACCATCCGATCTCCTACGGCGGATTCGAAGGCACCATCCCGCCCAAGCAGTACGGTGCCGGCACGGTGATCGTGTGGGACCGCGGCGAGTGGACGGCGCAGGGCGATGCCCGCGAGGGGCTGGCCGCCGGCAAGTTGAAGTTCGAACTGCGCGGCGACAAGCTGCGCGGCCGCTGGACGCTGGTTCGCATGCACGCAAAGGGCGAGCGGCAGGAGCCCTGGCTGCTGATCAAGGAGCACGACGACGAGGCGCGGCCGCTCGCCGAGTACGACATCGTCGAAGCGCTTCCTGCCAGCGTGCTGAGTGGAAGAGGCGTCGACGATCCGCCGCCGGCCGTGGTCGCGAAGAAGCCGGCACCGCAGCGCAAGGCAGCACTGCCGGCCATGCTTGCGCCGCAACTCGCGACCCTCGCCTCGGCGCCGCCGGCCACCCCGGAAGACTGGCTCTATGAACTCAAGTTCGACGGCTACCGGCTTATTGCGCGCATCGACGGCGACAAGGTTCAATGCTTCACCCGCAACGGCCACGATTGGACCGGCAAGCTGCCGGCGCTCGCAAAGGCGCTGCGCAAGCTCCCGACGCGCTCTGCCTGGCTCGACGGCGAGATCGTGGTGACCGGCGAGAACGGCGCCCCGGATTTCCAGGCGCTGCAGAACGCCTTCGACCGCGGTACGACCGAATCGATCGTCTACTGGCTTTTCGACGCCCCTTTCCTGGACGGCCAGGATTTGCGCGAGACGCCTGTCGAAGACCGGCGCGCCGCGCTCGAGCGGCTGCTGGGCAAGAAGCCTCCCGAGGGCCTGCGGCTGAGTGCCGCCTTCGATGCCGCGCCTCGCGATCTGCTCGCATCTTCCGCGCGCATCGGCTTCGAGGGCATCGTCGGAAAGCGCCGTGGCTCGGGCTACGTGTCGCGGCGTTCACCGGACTGGATCAAGCTCAAGAACCAGCAGCGGCAGGAGTTCGTGATCGGCGGCTACACCGCGCCGAAGGGTGCACGCTCGGGCTTCGGGGCCTTGCTGCTCGGCGTCTACGACGGCAAGGGCCAACTGCAGTACTGCGGCAATGTCGGCACCGGCTTCGATGCCGGGCGCCTGCGCGACATCAAGGCGCGGCTCGACACGCTGTCGACCGCCGACTGCCCCTTCGCCAGCCGGCCGGCCGGCGTCAAGGCGCAATGGGTCGAGCCGGCACTCGTGTGCGAAATCTCGTTCGGCGAATGGACTCGCGAGGGGCGGGTTCGCCACTCGGTCTTCCAGGGCCTGCGCACCGACAAGCCTGCGCGGCAGATCCGGCGCGAGACCGCCGATGCACCGGCAGCGGCACCTGCCCACGCCGGCACCCAAAAAGGAGCGGCGAAATCCATGGACATGCGCATCACCCACGCCGAGCGCGTGATCGACAAGGAAAGCGGAACCACCAAGGGCGAGCTGGTCGCCTACTACGACAAAGTGTCGGCGCTGCTGCTGCCGCACCTCAAGGGCCGCCCGGTGTCGCTGGTGCGCGCGCCCGACGGTGTCGGCGGCGAACTGTTCTTCCAGAAGCATGCGAGCAAGAGCGAGCTGCCGGGCGTGAAGCTGCTCGACCCGGCGCTCGACCCCGACCACGATCCGCTGCTGCAGATCGATGCGGCCGAAGGGCTTCTTACTGCCGCGCAGATGAACGTGATCGAACTCCACACCTGGAACGCCACTTCCAGCGCGATCGGCCAGCCCGACCGCATGACTTTCGACCTCGACCCTGGTGAAGGCGTGGAATGGCAGCAGATGCAGGAGGCTGCGCTGCTGGTGCAGACCCTGCTCACCGAACTAGGCCTGCCGGCCTTCCTCAAGACCAGCGGCGGCAAGGGCCTGCATATTCTGGTGCCGGTGCGCCGCCGCTACGGCTGGGATGCGGTCAAAGGCTTTTCGCAGGCGGTGGTGCAGCATCTTGCCGCCACCATTCCCGAGCGCTTCTCGGCCAAGAGCGGGCCGCGCAACCGCGTCGGCAAGATCTTCGTGGACTACCTTCGCAACGGCTTCGGTGCCACCACTGTCAGCGCCTGGTCGGCCCGCTCGCGCCCGGGGCTCGGCGTATCGGTGCCGCTCGCCTGGGAGGAACTGCCCGGGCTGCGCAGCGCGTCGCAGTGGACGGTTGCCAACATCGACGAGCGCCTCGCCACCGGCAACCGGCCGTGGGCGGACATGGAACGCAGCCGAAAGGGGCTCGGCGCGGCGATGAAGATGCTCGGCTACAGCCCACGCTGAAGCCGCCCTGAACTCAGCCCACCACTTCCCTGGTCGTCACCTCGAAGCGCTGCAGCGTGTTGGCGCCGAACACCATCGTGATCGGCACGTCGGCGGCATCGCGGCCGCGCGCCATCACGATGCGGCCGATGCGCGGCACGTTGTGACGCGCATCGAAGGTGTGCCAGCGGTCGCCGAGGTAGACCTCGAACCATGCGCTGAAATCCATCGGATAGGGAACGGGCGCAATGCCGATGTCGCCCAGGTAGCCGGTCGCGTAGCGCGCCGGAATGTTCATGCAGCGGCACAGCGTGATCGCCAGATGGGTGAAGTCGCGGCACACGCCGACTTGCTCGCGCCAGGCGTCCAGCGCGGTTCGCGTGGCGCGCGCGCGCTGGTAGTCGAAGCGCAGATGCTGGTGCACGAAGTTGCAGATCGCCTGCACCAGCGCGCCGTTCCTCGGCAGGGTGCCAAAGCTGTTCCAGGCGAACTGGAGCAGTTCGCTGTCGACCTCGCAATAGCGGCTGGGCAGGAGAAACGGGAGCGTTTCGACTGGCAGGTCGAAAGGCGCATGCGCCAAGGCACCTGCATCCGTGGGGTCGGGCTGGCCGCTGTCGTACACCACCGCCTCGTTGTGCAGCCGAACGCTGCTCACGCCGGGCGGCACATGCACGCGCGCGCAACGGTTGCCGAACAGGTCGATGTAGTGATCGGTCGCAAGCGGCGGGCTGATGGTGATGTTCTCGCCCTGGGCGATGTCGCCCGCGCGGGAGGGATGCACCTGCAGCATGTAGATCAGCGCCGTGGGCGCGGTAACGCCGAGTTCGATGTCGAAGCCGATTTGGATGAGCATGATGGCCTGATGAAAAGGGGTGGTGTTGCCAAGCAGGTTTGATGCCCGGCCAACAAGTCATCGTAGCCAAACGCGGCGCTGTCCCGCGTGGGCTGGCGCGATGAGCGACGTAGGCCGCGGCGCAAATCCGTCAGCGCGGTCCTACTGCGGACTCCTCGCACATCCCACATGCCGGAGCGCGCGGCCACTACGGGGTTTGGACGAACGCGCTTCTAAGCTCGGGTCTCGCTCGCAGCCGGCTGCAGCGCACCGACGACCTGCCCAACCGTTGACCTGGAGCGAATCATGGAGCTTTCCTCGTTGTTTGGTGCGCTCGACGCGCACTGGATCGATGAATTTCTGATCTGGGCAGTCGCGGCGACCGCCGGGATCGTCGGGCTGGTCGCCGTGGTCAGCGCGCTGGACATGTTCTTCGACGCCGAAGCCGGCTGATCCCGCGGCGCTGCATGCGCCGCACTCCGACAGCAATCCAAGGAAACTCGATGACGCTACAGAACAGGGCGGCCGCGGGCCGTCGCCCCAAGCCGGGCGACAGCAGCAATGCCAAGCAGGAACAACTCGCCGCCTTTTCGACCGACAGCGTCGCGCAACTCACCACCAACCAGGGCCTGCAGGTCCCGGACAACCACAACTCGCTCAAGGCCGGTGCGCGCGGGCCGACGCTGCTCGAAGACTTCATCCTGCGCGAGAAGATCACGCACTTCGACCACGAGCGCATACCCGAGCGCGTGGTTCATGCGCGGGGCTCTGCGGCGCACGGTTTTTTCGAGGTCTACAAGTCGATGTCGCAGTTCACCTGCGCCGATTTTCTGCAGGACCCGGCGGTCAAGACCCCGGTGTTCGTGCGCTTCTCCACCGTGGCGGGCTCGCGCGGCTCGGCGGATACGGTGCGCGACGTGCGCGGCTTCTCGGTCAAGTTCTACACGCGGCAGGGCAACTACGACCTGGTGGGCAACAACATCCCGGTGTTCTTCATCCAGGACGCGATGAAGTTTCCCGACCTGATCCATGCGGTCAAGCCGGAGCCGCACCACGAGATGCCGCAGGCCGCGAGCGCGCACGACACCTTCTGGGACTTCGCTTCGCTGATGCCCGAGACCACCCACATGCTGATGTGGGCAATGTCGGACCGCGCGATTCCGCGCAGCCTGCGCATGATGGAAGGCTTCGGCGTGCACACCTTCCGCTTCGTCAACTCGCGCGGCGAAAGCCACTTCGTCAAGTTCCACTGGAAGCCCAAGCTCGGCATCCACGGCCTGGCCTGGGACGAGTCGCAGAAGATCGCCGGCAAGGATGCCTACTTCCATCGGCGCGACCTGTGGGAGTCGATCGATCGCGGCGACTTCCCCGAATGGGAACTGGGCGTGCAGATGATTCCGCAGGACAAGGAGCATGCCTTTGGCTTCGACCTGCTGGACGCGACCAAGCTGATTCCCGAAGAGATGGTGCCGGTGCAGCGCATCGGCCGGCTGGTGCTCAACCGCAACCCCGACAACTTCTTCGCCGAGACCGAGCAAGTCGCCTTCCATCCGGGGCACGTGGTGCCGGGCATCGATTTCTCGAACGACCCGTTGCTGCAGGGGCGCCTGTTTTCCTACACCGACACGCAGATCTCGCGGCTGGGCGGCGCCAACTTCCACGAGCTGCCGATCAACAAGAGCGTCTGCCCTTTTCACAATTTCCAGCGCGACGGCATGCACCGCCAGACCATCGCCCGCGGCCAGGTGGCTTACGAGCCGAACTCGCTCGGCGACGGCAAGGAGTTCAGGGTCGACGGCGCGAGCGGTGGCTTCCAGTCGTTTCCGGAAGAGATCGAGCCGCCCAAGCTGCGGCGGCGCAGCCCGTCGTTCGACGATCACTTCACGCAGGCGCAGTTGTTCTTCAACAGTCAGAGCGCGGCCGAGAAGGAGCACATCATCGCGGCCTTCCGCTTCGAGCTTTCGAAGGTCGAGCTGCCGGCCATCCGCCAGCGGATGGTCGACAACCTCGCGCATGTGGACGAGAAACTGGCCCGCCGCGTGGCCGAGCCGCTCGGCATCGGCGCGCCCGATGCAAAGGCGGCCGCGGGCCGGGCCGGCTTCCGCGACCACCGGTTCACTTTGCCGATCGACGAATCGCCTGCACTCAGCATGGCCGATACCGGCAACGGCTCGATCAAGACGCGCAAGGTCGCGATCCTGGTTGCGGACGGCGTGGACTCTGCATCGCTCAAGCCGATCCGCGAGGCGATCGAGCAGGCGGGGGCGCAGTGCAAGGTCATCGCCTCGCGGCTGGGCACCATTGCGAGCGCGTCGAAGCGCCAGCTCGACGTGGACGCCACCTTCGCCACCATGCCGTCGGTCATGTTCGACGCGGTGCTGGTGCCGGCCGGCACGCTGGGCGCCGAGGCGCTCGCACGCAACGGCGATGCGGTGCACTTCGTGCTGGAGGCCTACAAGCATTGCAAGGCGATCTGCACCGTGGGCGAAGGTGTGCACCTGCTTGCCACCCTCGGCCTCGGCGCCGACCCGAAGGCCGTTCCTGCCGGGGTGGTGATCGCCGCGACGCCCGTCACCAACATGGGCGACAACACCGCTGCCCACCGCGTCGCGCAGGACTTCATCGCGGCGATCGGAAAGCACCGCCACTGGGACCGCGCCCACATAGACGCGGTACCGGCATAGGACCTGTCGACAGGTCCAACCGGCTTCAGTTCCGCGCGCGGGCCTGGTCGCGCAGCATCTTGATCTCGTCGTGGTTGCGCTGCGCGCCCTCAGCCTGGCGCTCGACCACGGCGCGCACGTCCGCCGGCAGGTTCTGCTTCAACGCCTTGCGGTAGCGCGCCAGTGCCGCGTCCTCGCCGCGCTCGCATTCCTCGAGCATCGACAACTCGCTGTTGGCACCGACGGCGCCCTTCACATGGACCCAGCCGCGATGCATCGCGCCGCTGATGGTGCCGCCTTCATCAGGCTTGCCGCCGTAGGCCGAGATCAGCTGCGCCAGCTCGCCGGCCGACTTTCCGCACATCGCCGCGCGTTCCGTGAAGGTCTGCTTGAGGCTCGACGACTCCACTTCTTCGGCCAGCGTGCGAAAGCCGTATTCGCCGTCGCGGGAGTTCTCGACCAGATCGTTCAACACATCGACCACGTCGTCCTTGTCCATCACGTCGGTATTCATTGCCATGTAAGTACTCCTTGAAGTTGCCTCGTTGCAGGCCTGTTGCACAAGCCGCCATGATTGCGCCGTGCCGTCCCGCAGGCGTCAGTGCCGCCTGACGGCGTATGTAGGCCTTCGTCCCCCGGTAGCGCAGTTCCCGATGGACTTCGCACGCAGGCTGTACCGATAATTCGTTCTCACTGCCGCGGGGTCCGTTTTTCGGGCCGTATGCCAAATGGAAAGCGCACATCTGCTTGCCAGGCACTTGCAGGACCGCCAGGCCCTGTACCGTCAGATCGCCTCGCATCTGCCCGGCGGTGCGGTGTTTGTCGTGGATCGCTCGCTGCGCTACCTGCTGGCCGAGGGCGAGGCGCTGGACGCGGCCGGCTTCACGCCGGATCAGCTCGAGGGCCGAAGCCTCGCCGAGGCACTGGGGCCCGCGCTATCGGCTACCTACGAGCCCTTGTACCGGGGCGCGCTTGCCGGGACGCCCTTCGAGCTGGCGCATTTCTCCAATGGCCGCCACTACTTCACCCGAGGCGTGCCGCTGAAGGACGACGCAGGCGAGGTGTTCGCGGTCCTTGCCACCTCCTACGACATCAGCGACCAGAAGCTGGCCGAACGTGTGGCGCAGGTGCAAAGCGAGCTGCTGGAGTCGGTCGCGGTCGGCAAGCCGCTGGCCGAATGCATCGACGAGCTGTGTCTCCAGGCCGGTGCGCTGAGCGAGGGGCTCAGGGCCTGCGTGCTGTTGTCGGACGCGCGGCGCGAGCACTTTGTGGACGTCTTCAGCACCCGGCTGGGGCCCGACTTCGGTTCTGCGCTGGCCGGCGCGCCGATCAACGCGGAACTCGTCGGGACTTGCGGCGAAGCGGTGTTCGCGGGCCGCCCGGTGAGTTGCACCGACATGGAGAACGACACCGTGTGGTCGCCCGAGTGGCGCCGGCTGTGCCTGGCCCACGGGGTGCTCGCCTGCCATTCGATCCCGGTGCTGCAGGACGAGTCCGGCGCGCGGGGCACCCGCGCGGCCGCGTCGTTCCTGATGTGCTTTTCCGAGGCGCGCGGTCCGACCGCCTGGGAGATGCACATCGCCGAGTTCGCGACGCGCATCCTGCGGGTGCTGCTGGCCCGCGAGAACGACCGCAACCGCCTGGCGCAGCGCGGCCAGCAGTTCCGGATGATGGCCGACACCGCACCGGCGATGCTCGGGCGGCTGGACGAGGAGGGTGCCTTCGCGTTCCTGTCGCGCGGCTGGTACGAGTTCACCGGCCAGCCGGAAGGCGGCGCGCTCGGGCGCGGCTGGATGGTTGCGGTGCATGCCGACGACCGCGAGGCTGCGCGCCGCACCATCGCCAACGCCATCGGATCGCGCTCGCCGTTCCAGGTGCGGTTTCGCCTTCGGCATGTCGAAGGCGGGCATCGGTGGGTCCTGCTGGCGGGGCGTGCCCGCATCGATGCCGACGGCGAGTACCTCGGCCACATCACTGCCGGCATGGACATTGACGAAGCCAAGCATGCCGAAGACGCGCTGCGCGACGCCGACCGGCGCAAGGACGAGTTCATGGCGGTGCTGGCCCACGAGCTGCGCAACCCGCTCGCGCCGATCGGGTTCGCCGCCGAAATGCTGCAGCGGGAGAACCTGTCGGCGCCGGACCTGGTGCGCACCGGCGGCATCATCCACAACCAGGTGCAGCACATGGCGCGGCTGCTCGAGGATTTGATGGATGCAAGCCGCATCAGCGCCGGCAGGCTGCGCGTCGAACGCGAGCCGGTGACGGCTGCCCTGATCGCCGAGCGCTCGCTGCGCATTGCCGACCCCTATCTCAGGGCCAAGGCGCACCGGGTCACCACGTCCATTGCGCCGGACATCCTGCTCTGGGCCGACCCGCTTCGCATCGCGCAGGCGCTTTCGAATCTGCTGGCCAACGCGGCCAAGTACACCGATCCGGGCGGCCGCATCTCGCTCACGGCGAAGCGGGTCGACGACCGATGCGAGTTCGTCGTGCAGGACGACGGCATCGGCCTGGACCCGGGGTCGCGCGAGCGCATCTTCCAGATGTTCTCGCAGGAGAGCTCGGCACTTGCCCGCTCCGAAGGCGGCCTGGGTATCGGCCTGGCGCTGGTGCGCGCGATCGTGCAGCTGCACGACGGCACGGTCACCGCCTACAGCGAAGGGCTGGGAAAGGGCAGCCGGTTCGTGGTCTGCCTGCCGTTGGCCACCGGTCCGGCGGCGGCCAATCCCGTCGGGCGCGAGCCGGACAGCCGCACGACGCGGGCGCTGAAGATCCTGGTCGCCGATGACAACGTGAATGCGGCCGAACTGCTGAGCGAACTGCTCGCGCTGGACGGCCATTGCGTCGAGTTCGCCGTCGACGGTGCGCAGGCGCTGGCGATGGCCGACACGCTGCATCCCGAGGTCGTCATTCTCGATATCGGCATGCCGGTGCTCAACGGCTACGAGGTGGCGAGCGCCATCCGGGCAACGGCGTGGGGGAGCGATGCCTTTCTCGTCGCCGCGACCGGCTGGGGCCAGGAGAGCGACAAGGCGCGCGCACTGGCCGCCGGTTTCGACCTGCACCTGACCAAGCCGCTCGATGCACAGGCGCTGCTGCAGTTGCTGGCGCAGCTGCCCCGAGCCGTCGCGCCCGCCAGCGGACCGTACCCTTGAACACTCACGCCGCCGCGTTGCGGCGGCTGGACAGGAGTGCGCGCAACCTGGCCGGTGCGACCGGCTTGGTGAGCAGCATCGCGCCGTCGTGCCGCAAGCGTTGCAGCACCTCGGGACCGGTGGCGCCGGACACCAGCACCGCCAGCGCTTGCGGCTGCAGCCGGCGTGCCGCATCGATCACCTCCATGCCGTCGTCGCCGCAGGCCAGCTGCAGGTCGCACAGCACCACGTCGAAGCGCGTGGCCGCATCGGCCATCCGCGCCATCGCCTCGCTGCCGGTCTCGACGCATTCGACCTTGCAGCCCCATTGCACGAGCAGCGACTGGCTGGCGTCGAGGATGGCCGGGTCGTCGTCCACCACCAGGCAGCGCAGCCCCGCGAGCGGCGCCGGCGCCGGCGACGCGGGCGGCGGCAACACGCCGGTCGAGTCCGCGCGCGGCAGGTCGAGGGCGAAGCGGCTGCCGGCGCCGAATGCCGAGCGCAATGCGATGCGCGTTCCGAGCAGCGCCGCGATGCGCGCGCAGATCGACAGCCCGAGGCCGAAGCCCTGCCGGCGGTCGCGCTCGGTGTTGGCGACCTGGTAGAACTCCTCGAAGATGCGCGCCTGGTGGATCGGCGCGATGCCGACGCCGCTGTCGCGCACCTCGATGCGCACCGCGTCGGCGCGGCGGCGCGCCACCACCAGCACCGCGCCACCGGCCGGCGTGTGGTGGATCGCGTTGCTGACCAGGTTGCCGACCACGCGCATCAGCAGGGCGGCATCGCTGCGCACCGCGAGGCCGCGGTTTCGCCAGACCAGCCGCACGCGAGCCTCGGCGGCGCGCGCGGCATGCTGGGCATCGAGCTGGTCGAACATCGCGGCGAGCGACAGATCGGCATGGGTCGGCGTCAGCACCTTTGCATCGAGCCGCGAGATCTCCAGCAGATCGTCCAGCAGCACGCCCATGAACTCGGCCCCTTCCTGCAGGCGCAGTACCGCCGGGCGCTGCGCCGCCGTGGCCGCCGGCAGCAGGCCGTCGATGAAGAGCCCCATCGCATGCAGGGGCTGGCGCAGGTCGTGGCTGGCCGCGGCAAGAAAGCGGGCCCGCGACAGTGCGGCCTGCTCGGCTTCGGCCATGCGCTGGAGCGCGACGGCGGTGGCCTCGCGCACCTGCTCGTCGGTGCGCTCCCGGTTGCGCTGCAGGCGCTCGGCGAGCCGGTTGATGTCCTCGGCGAGGCTGGCGAGCTCGTGCGCCGGGCGCTGTCCGCCGCGTCCGTCCGGGCGTCGACCGACCACGTTGCAGCGGTCGTCGAAGCGGCCGCCTTCGAGTGCCGCGACGGTGCGGGAGATGAGGCGCAGCGGCTGCGCGACCGCGCGTGCCGTGTGCCGCACCCAGACCCAGGCCGCCAGCAGGGCAATGGCGGCAATGCCGATGCCGGCCATCAGCGAACGGGTGCGTTCGCGCGCATGCAGGCTGGTGTCGCGAAAGGCCTGCACCAGGCCGATCGGCCTTTCACCGGCGGCGGTCGATCCTTGGGGCGCGAAGGCGCCGGCGCGCGAGGCTTCGCGCAGCGTGACCGGCGCGGTGAAGATGCGCAATCGGGCCATCGGCGCCGTCTTGGGGCCGGCCGTCACGTAGATGCCGGCGCTGTTGCTGATCTCGATGCGCGTCACCTGCCCGCCGCGCAACGCGGTATTGGCAACGTTCTGCAGCGCGGGAATATCGCCGGCATAGAGGCTGAGATCGGACATCGCGGCCACCTGGCGCGCGACGGCCTGGCCTTCGGTGTCGAATGCCGATTCGAGCCCGTCCAGGCGGCTGTGGGTGAACCAGCCGGTGAGCGCAAGCGCCACCGCGGCGCATGGGGCGACGCCGAGCCGGAACAGGTCGCGCCGGAGGCTGCCGCCGACCACCAGGCGGGCATCCCTCGCAGCCGCCTGTTGCGCCGTCGGTGCCGCCGGGGAGGGCACGACGAGACCGGGGCTCGGCGCCGTCATCGAACGGCTGCGATCCGCTGCGTCAGCGCCTGCTCTTCGGGCAGGCGCAGGCCCAGGCCGCGCGCCACGGTGGTGTTGACGCGCACGGTGGCCGGCGTTGCCGCCTCCACCAGCAGGCGGCCTGCGGCCGGGCCTGCAACGAGCTTTCGCCCGAGCGAGCGCGCCTGCAGCGCGAGCTGCGCCGGGGTGGAGACGGCGGCGGCCAGTCCGCCGGAGCGGACCAGGCCGTCGCTGGTGCCGAACACCGGCAGACCGGCGGCGGCCGCCGCGCGCAGCACCGCCAGCGTGGCGGCCTGGCTGTCGCCGATGAGGTCGGGCAGCACCAGCAACGCATCGCAGCGCGGCATGAGCAGCCGCAGCGCGGATGCGAGCGACCGTGCATCCGGCGCGTACTCGACCTGCAAATTCCAGCCTTCGGCTGCGCGCTGGAGTTCGCGCACCATCGGCGCCGATGCAGCGGTGGCCACCACGCCGAGCCGGCGCTTCTGCGGAAGGATGGCGTCGATGAGTGCGAGCTGATCGGCCATGGCCGGCTCCCTCAGCAGCACGCCGACCGGCCTGTCGCCGCGCCGCAGCGCCGGATGGGCGCGAAGGCTTTCGAAATCGAGCCTGCTCAGCATCGCGAGCACCAGCGGCCCCCGGCCCGCCGCTTCGATAGCGGTGCGCGCGGCGGCAATGCCAACGGCCATGGTCAGCGGTGCGGCTCCCGGCACGAAGCGGCCTTCGAACTCCTGCGACTCGCGCAGCAGCCGGACGAACTCCGCGTGCACCGCGCTGTCGTCGGCCACCAGCACCGTGAGCGCCGTGGCGTTTGCCGCGCCCCACAGGAGCAGCACAGCGCAGGCGAAGCCCGGCATCGCGCGCAGCGCGAGCACAAGCGTCGAAAAACGGTTCGCAGGCATGAAATCTCATCCGCAAGGGGTGATGTCCCAATGTACGGACGGGGCTGTTTCAGCGCGATAAGGCGGAGGGCTTATGTCGGCGGTCTATGCCCGAGGTGGTAGGCGCCCGCGCGCGGCCACCAGCGCGGCACCGATCGCCTGCCGCAGCACCTTCGGCGACACCGGCTTGTAGAGCACGGCGATGCCCGCGTTCGCCACTTCGCGCAGGCGGTCGGGCTTGGTTTCGCCGGTGACCAGGAGCCGCCCCGTCGTGGGGCCGATGCCGTTGGGGTGACGCTCCAGCGCGGCGAGCACGTCCAGTCCGTTGTCGCCGGCCTGCAGCAGCAGGTCGCTCACCACCACGTCCGGCGGGCGGTCCCAGGTGTCGGCGAGGGCGAGCGCGTCGCTGCGCGTTTGCGCGGCCATCACCTCGGCGCCCCAGTTCGACAGCACCACCTGCAGGCCTTCGAGGATGGTGCGCTCGTCGTCGATCACCAGCACCCGCACGTCGCGCAGGCTCACTTCCTCGTCCTGGCCCCGGCCGGCAGGCGCCGCAGGTGCCACGGCAAGCAATGCCGGGGGCTGCGCACCGCGTACCGGCAGACGTATGCAGGTTCCCCTGCCAGGCAGCGAGCTCAGTTCGACCTGCGTATTGAGCAGCGTCGCCAGCCGCTGGACGGTGGCGAGGCCGAGGCCCATGCCGCGCTCGTTGCGGCCTTGGCGGGCTTGCGGATCGACCTGGTAGAACTCTTCGAAAACCCGCGACTGGTGCTGGGCCGGGATGCCGACCCCGGTGTCCAGCACATCGATGCGCACGCCGTTGCCGCGCCGGCGCGCGCCGATCAGCACGCCGCCCTCGGTGGTGTGGCGCAGCGAATTCGACACCAGGTTGCTCAGGATGCGCGAGAGCATCACGTAGTCGCAGCGCACCCAGAGCTCGGTCTTGCGCACCACCAGCCGCAGGTTCTGCTGCTCGGCCACCGGCCGGAAGTTGCGGCTGATCTCATCGAACAGGTGGTCCAGCGCGAAGTCTGCCCACTGCGGCTGCAGCACCCCGGCATCGAGCTGCGAAAGATTGAGCAGCTCGGAGAAAAGCCGATCGAGCGAGTCGACGCACTCGCGGATGTGGCCGATGCGCTGCAGCCGCACCAGATCGGTCTCGCCGTTGGCCAGGCCATCGGAAAAAAGCGTCAGCGCATGCAGCGGCTGTCGCAGGTCGTGGCTGGCCGCGGCCAGCAGTCGCGTCTTGGCCTGGCTCGCCACTTCGAGCTGCCGGTTCTTGCTGGCCAGCTCGGACGTGGCGCGCGCGATGCGGGTTTCGAGCAGGCCGCGGCTCTCGGTCAGCGCGCGCGCCGCCAGGTTGAAGCCCTGCTGCAGGTGGCGCACCTCGGCCGTGCCCTCTACCGCCACCTGCGCGTCTTCGCCGGCACCGAGGCGATCGACCGCCTCGCCCAAGGCGCGGATCGGCGCACTGATGCGCCGCGCCGCCCACCAGCCGGCCAGCCCGACGCCGAAAAGGCTTGCGGCAAGCACCAGCACCATGTTGAGCCAGACCGATCGCTTGGCGCGCTCGACCGCCTCGAGGCTGATCTCCACCATCACCTTGCCGGTGAGCCGCCCGTCGTCGGCGACGACCGGCGCCACGACCTGCAGGCCGTCGCTGCGGCGCAGGTCGGAGGTTTCGGCGTTGGCGACGATCTCGCCCTCGTCGGACCAGATCTGCACTTGTTGCACATGCGGCTGCTGGCTGCCGGACTGGGCCGTGCGCTGCAGTGCGCGGCGGTCCATTTGCTGGAGCTGCACCTCCGCCACGGTGGCAACCTGCAGCGCCACGGTCTGTGCGTTGGCACGCATCAGGTCGGTCACGCTGGCCAGGTGCTGGCGCGTCAGCACCGCGATCGCGCCCAGCGTCGCCACGGCGGCGGGCAGCAGCGCCAGCAGAACGAGCTGCTGCGCCAGCGTGAGGCGCATGAGCAGGCGCAGAGTGCGAAAGGACCAGTTCATGGCCGCTGAAGGCCCGGCGCGACCGAATCGCGCGGCACCGGTTGCAGTTCGTGTCCAGAGAAAAAAGTCACGGATTCTGACGAAGTTGGTTTCTAATTGTGTTCTCGTCAGCTCGACTTTGACAGCTGTTGCCAGAGCCACACCAGCCAAGCGCCTCAGATGCAGCCCCTCGCTTCATGCGCCGCTGGCGCTCCCGTCACAGCCGCTGCGCCTGGCTTCGCGATTTTGCGGACGATGGCACGCCGCGCCGGCGGGTTGCTGCGCCGCTGCGCACTGGCGCTCATGGTGGTCGCGCCGATCACGGCGGGTGCGCAGCCGGGCGACAGCGCGCCGCTGCGCTTCGGCATTCTCCCGCTGGGCGGAGCTTTCGAATCGCGTAACGACTGGGAGCCGCTGCTTGGCGACCTGAGCCGGGCGGTCGGGCGTCCGGTCAGCATGCTTTCCGTCACGTCGTACGAGGCGCTCGAGCAGGCGATCCAGCGCAACGAGGTCGACATGGCATTCCTGTCCGGCAGGATGGCACTCGACGCCGTCACCCTGCGCGGCATGAACGTGTTGGCGCAGGTCACGCGGCACGACGGCCTGCCGGGCTACCGGGCGCTGCTGCTGGCCCGAAAGACCGGACCGCATTCCACGCTGAAAGGGCTGCTCGCCGAACCCGGGCGCTGGCGCCTGGCGCGCGGAGAAAGCCGCTCCGTGTCGGGCTTCATCGTGCCGCAGCTTCAACTCTTCCTGCCGAACCACATCGCGATGGAGACCCGGTTTCGAAGCGAATTGGTGGGCACCCACCAGGCGACGGCGCTGGCCGTGGCGAACGGCGAAGCCGACGTGGCCACCAACAACACGGCCGACTTCGAGCGCTTCAGGCTCCAGTTCCCGGCCGAGGCCGAGCGGCTGCAGGTGATCTGGGAATCGGAGCTGATTCCGCATGCGCAACTGGTGGCGCGGCGCGACTACAGCCCCGCGTTCCAGAAGAAGCTGCAGGGTTTTCTGGTCGACTACGCGCGCGGCAAGGGCCCGCGCGGCGATGCAGAGCGCGCGGTGCTGAAATCGCTGCACGACCTTGCGGGTTTCGTTGCGGCCGACAACAGTTCGCTGCTGCCCGCGGCCAAGCTGGCCCATCAGCTGGCGCGCCAGAGCGCCATGACCGCGCAGTGGGTGAACGAGGCGGCGCGCCAGGCCCGCCTTGCGCGCATCGAGAGCAGCTATGCGGAGCAGGTGACGGCGTTGCGCAGCGGCGCGCCTTGAGTTTCGCTGCGGCAGCGGGCCGAAGGCGCAGAATCCGGCTGGGTGCCACGCGCACACCGAAGGAACCCGCTCTCTGTGAACCACGAACTCAAAAGACTTGCCGATCACCTGGAAGGCCGGCGGGACGAAGTGTTGCGCATATGGCGTACTGCCATTCGCCGCGACCCGGATCTCACGACGAGTCGCGCACTTCCCCGCGCGCAACTCAACGACCACGTTCCCGGCGTGCTGCTGGCCTTCGAATGCGGACTGCGCGCTTCTTCGGGCAGCACGGTCGCACCTACGGAAGCGAGCGCGGATGCGAGTGCCCACGGCGTCCACCGCTGGCAGCAAGGCTACGACCTGCACGAAGTCACGCGGGAGCTGGGCATGCTCAACCGTTGCATGGTGGCCGAACTCGACGCGTATGCAAGTGCCAACGCCGATGTGCCGAACGAGGTCATGGCCAACGCGCGCCAGGCGTGGGCCGCATCGGCCTCGCTGGACATCGAGGAGAGCACGTCCCAGTACTTCCGGCTGCAGCGCGTCGAAGCTGCGGGACATGTCAGAGACCTGGAACTCGCTTTGGAGCGGCTCAACGAGATGGATCAACAGCGCACCGGTCTCTGGCAGCAAATCGCGCACGACCTGCGCGGCAACGTCGGCGTCGTCGCCACGGCCGCGCGCGGCCTGACGTTGAGCAATGCCGCTGCCGCGTCGAGGGAAAAATTCATCAAGATACTGGACCGCAACGTGGGTTCGCTGAAGCACCTTCTGGACGACGTGACGAGCCTGGCCCGGCTCCAGGCGGGCGGCGAAAAACGTCAGCTGGTCGCGATGGACGCGGCATCGGTTCTGGTCGAACTGTGCGAAGGGCTGCAAGGGCTGGCGCATGAGCGGGGCCTTTATCTCCGCACACGCGGCCCTGCGCCGTTCCCGGTCACAGGCGATCCGGTCAAGACGCGCAGGCTGGTGCAGAACCTGGTTCTGAATGCCTTGAAGTACACCCGCACGGGCGGCGTGGAAGTGAGCTGGGAGGAAACTGCCGCCTACGACGACCCCCGTTGGGTGCTCGGCGTGCAGGACACCGGACCGGGCATTCATGCCGGCCCGGGATCGCAGATGGCGATTGCAATGCAGGGCGCGACCCGCCTGACCCGCGAGGTGGATGCGGATGCGCCACTGGATGCGGACAGTGAGTCGGTTTCGGCAGGCCCGCCCCTCGGAGAGCGCGCGGCCGAAACGACTCCCGGTGAAGGGATCGGGCTTTCCATCGTGAAGCGTCTGGCGGATCTGCTGGACGCCAGCATCGAACTCGAATCCAGCAAGGATTCGGGAACCACGTTCAAGGTCCTGTTCCCGAGGTTCTACAGCGCTTGAACGGCAGGTGCTGCGCAAGTCCTGACGCACTTCAGCGCGCAACCGTTTCGACAAACACGAAATCGGCGATGAGCCGGCCGCTGGCTTCGTTGGAGGCAAGCAATATGCGCAGCCGCTGAAGGTAGTCCGAAGCCAGTTCGAAAGGCATCTCGTCGGCCGCGTCGTCGAACGCCAGCGGCGATGACAGGGCAGTGATCAAGACGGTGCCGAAGGGTGGACTGACGAGCCAGCTCGCGGGGATGTCGCGCCCGAATTCGACGGTTTCGCCGGCGCGCGTGCGCAAGCGTCCTTCCTTGGCATTCAGGTGCATCACGGCGCCGTCTGTCGTGTAGTAGTCGACGCGCAGATGGCCCGCGTATTCGCCGTTCGTGACCTGCACCCGCACGCTGTCGCCCTCGCGCAGGCGGCTGTTCTGCGCGCTCGCCGCTGCGATCCGCAGCCCGTGGCGACGGTCCCGGTTGCGCGCCTGGTAAGGCTTCAGCATGGCGAGCACCTCGCAGTGCGGCCACACGCGCAGCTGGATGTCGAAACTGGCCACGTCCACGCCCGGGGTGGAGCGGACCTCGCGCGCCACGCGGGCCACGTCCGCTGGCTCCGGGACGAAGCCGCTCACCCGCGTCGAGCCGTCGGCGTCGGTAGCGGCGGCAAGGTCGGCGCAGGCGAAGGCGTGGAGCCGCTGCTCGACGCGCTGGGCCAGCGTGGGGGGCACTTCATGCGCGCGGTCCAGCAAGAACCAGAGCAGATACGAGAGGGGCAGCAACAGCGCCAGGCAAGCGCCGATGCGAAGCATCGCGCGCTTTCTTCGCCGTTGCGGCACGCGCGGCCTTGCGGGTTGCGCGTCGGCCGGGGCATCCGATGCAGCGGGTTCTGCCGACGGCCGGCGGGCATGCAGATCCTTCAGTCTGCCCAGTTCGCCGCTATCGCCTTGTTCGAAGTAGTACTGGCCCTTGAAGCCATGGGCCAGTGCGTACCAATAGACCTCGCGCACTTCGTCGTCGTCGGCGTGCAGGGCCGAAAGATGATGAAAGAACTCGCTGTGCGCGTTGCTGGAATTGAAGAGCCGCAGCTGCAGCGGCGCCCGGCCGGCAGCCCCACCGGGATTGCGCGCAAGGATCTCGTCGATCCACGCGATGACCGCGAAAGAGGCGGACTCGATCTGCGATGCCCCGGCGCCCGCCGCGTGCGCCGCACCGCGGGCTGCATCGAGCAGTTCGAGCGCGCGGCGCTGTGCCGCTTCGGGCGTGGGGGCCGCGTGTCCTTCGGCAATCGGCGCGTCGAGCTCGAGGCCGAACGAAAACAGGGCGCGGAAGCATTCGATCAGGCGAGCCATCAAGCATTCTTCAAACCCCGTCGGGTGCCGCAATATCGCTTGGGGACTATGCCGTTCGTGCAGCCGACGAACTTGCCGCGCGCTTCGAACGACGCTATCTTTGGCGCTCGCTGAGTTCACAACGATGGGGTGCGCCATGAAAATCCTGATCGCCGACGACCACCGGCTCGTCATCGAGGCGGTCAAGGCCAAGCTGGCGGAACTCGAGCCGGGCATCGAGTTCATCCTGGCCATGAGCGTCGACGAACTGCTGGCCCGCGCCAGCGACGATGTCGATCTGGCCGTGATCGACCTGAACATGCCCGGTGCGCAAGGCCAGGACCATGTGGACGAGATCCGGCGCCGCCATCCGGCGGTTCCGGTCGTCGTGCTCTCGGGCTACGAAGACCCCGCCATCATGCGCGGCGTGCTGGAGCGCGGCGTGCTGGGGTTCATCCCCAAGGCGTACTCGCCCGAGGTCATGCTGTCTGCCGTGCGCCTGGTGCTCGCGGGCGGAGTTTATGTGCCGCCCATGATGCTGTCCGCAGTGCCGCCCGGCATCGTGGCTGGCTTTCCCAACGGGGCTGTCGAGGCCGCGCAGCGCGGCCCGGCCGCCGCGGCGGCGCATACGCTGGAGCACCTGCGCAACGTGCTCACCGACCGGCAGGTCGAGGTCCTGCAACTGCTGTCGCAGGGCAAGCCCAACAAGCTGATTGGGCGCGCGCTCGGCATCAGCGAAGGCACGGTCAAGATCCATCTGGCGGCCATCTTTCGCGCGCTCAACGTGCGCAACCGCACCGAGGCGGTGGTGGCTGCGCAGACGTTGACCGAAGCCTGAGGCCCGAGGCCCGAGGCCCTTCCGGCGGCTGCGCCGGAACTGTTCACTGGTCGGTTTTTGGTCGCCGTTTGGTCAACACGGGCGCCGCGGGCTCGAACCAGACTGTTCCATGCCCTCTACTATTCCATACGATCCGTCGCTTGCGCTGGGAGCCATCGTCGACCCCGCCGCCTTCAGCACGCTGACCGACATCTCCGAACTCGACGCAGCCATCGATGCAGCGCAAGACACGCTGAATTCGTTCATCTCGATGAAGCGAAGCATCGACATGACGATTCACGAATTGATCGACATGGAAGTCGATCCGCGCGCCATCAAGCAAAAGAGCGAGGAGATCAAGAAGGAGATCTCGAAGGCGGCGGCAGACTACGCCGCCATCCGGATCGAGAACGAAGCCAAGATCCGGCCGTTGAAGGCCAAGGTGCACGGCGTGCATCAGGGACTGGAGAGTCCCGTCGACTACGTGCAGAGCAAAATCATTCGCCCCGAGATTTCGGCCGATT
>JANOCL010000173.1:0-11316 GCA_031412135.1 Variovorax sp.
ATCGATCAGTACCTGCGCGTCCTTGAGCCCCGTTCGAAGATCGGCCGCGATCGGAACGCCGCTGATGAAGCCGAGGAACGCCGCTGCGTCATTGCCCAGAGCAGCGCTGCCCGCCACATCGAGGGCGCCGGCGAGCCGGCAATCCTGCGCGTCGCGCAAGGCCTCTATCAGCATGTGTCCCATGCGTCCGGAAGCGCCTGCCACGGCGACCCGACGCAACGGGGGTGACGAAGAGGAAGGCGGGGAAAGCGGGGAAGAGGATTCAGTCACGCGTCACGACCTTGGAAATTGGCAGCCGGCCTGCGCCGGCGCGCAGTTGCGCCGTTAACGCGTCGATTCGAGCGGCGGATAGCTCACTGGCAGCGGCGGCAGCGGATTCGGCGAGGCTGTCTTTGCCTGATCGTTCTCGGCCGGCTCGAACTTCTTGAGCTTGTCTTGCGGCGCCTCAAGCACCGGCACCTTGCCGCTTCGCTTGCGGTTGTCGAGCGCGGCGACGAATTCTTCTTCGCTCGGCATCGTGTCGCCTTCGAAGCGGTCGAGAACCTCGCCCTTGAAGAACAGCGTCAGGCGACGCTGCTGCGGCTCGACGCCCTGGCGCCGGATGGTGAACACGTAGTCCCAGCGATCCGCGTGGAACACGTCGGTAAGGAGCGAGGTGCCGAGAATTTCGCGTACCTGCTGGCGCGGCATGCCGGGTTTGAGCGCCTCGACCTGCTCCTTCGACACGAAGTTGCCCTGGACCACATCGACCTTGTAGGGTGTGATGGCGGAAAGGGCACTGCGCGAGCGTTCGGTGAAGCTGCTGCAGGCGCCCAGGCACAGGCTTGCAGCAACAGCGCCGGCGAGCAACCAGTAGCGGCGTCGTGAAAATTCAGGCATGGGCAGGGGCACCGAGGGGAGCGATATGATCGGGCGATTGTAGCGGCTGGCCCCCGGCGGGCCCTCCCCGCCCGGCTCGCGCAGGAACCACCATGGCGAACATCGACGAACTCAAGAACACCGGCCTCAAGGCGACGCTGCCGCGCCTCAAGATTCTTGAAATCTTCCAGCACGGCAGCCAGCGCCACATGACGGCGGAAGACGTCTTCCGGGTGCTGCTCAACGACCATTCCGACATCGGCCTGGCCACCGTCTACCGGGTGCTGACTCAGTTCGAGCAGGCCGGCATCCTGGAGCGCAGCCATTTCGAAAGCGGCAAGGCCGTCTACGAACTCAACGAAGGCAAGCACCACGACCATCTGATCTGCACCTCGTGCGGCAAGGTCGAGGAGTTCTACGACGCCGAGATCGAACGCCGCCAGCAGATGATCTCGACCGACAAAGGCTGGATACTGCAGGACCACGCGATGTCGCTGTACGGCCTGTGCGGCGCCTGTGTAGGCAAGCGCTGAGAAGGCGGCCGGCTGTCCGCTCCCTCTCAGTCGTCGTCCCGTCCGCTTTCCATCGCCTTGTGGTGGCGCGCCACGAAATCGGCATAGGTGTCGATGCCGCGCAGCTGCAGGATCGAATTGCGCACCGCGGCTTCGACCAGCACCGCAATGTTGCGCCCGGCCACCACCTGGATGATCACCTTGCGCACCGGGATGCCCAGCACGTCCTGCGTGAGCGGCGCCGAGGGCATGCGTTCGTAGTCGCGCTCGAAGCTGTCTCGGCGCACGAGGTGCACGATCAGCTTGAGCCGCATCTTCCGGCGCACGGCCGTCTCGCCGAAGATCGCGCGGATGTCCAGGAGGCCGATGCCGCGCACTTCGAGCAGGTTCTGCAGCAGCTCGGGGCAGCGGCCCTCCAGGGTGGTCTGGTTGATGCGATACAGGTCGACTGCATCGTCGGCCACCAGGCCGTTGCCGCGTGAAATCAGTTCAAGGCCGAGTTCGCTTTTACCCAACCCCGACTCGCCGGTGATCATCACCCCCAGCCCCAGGATGTCCATGAACACGCCGTGCATCGAGGTGCGCTCGGCGAAGTGCTTGGAAAGATAGGCGCGCAGCAGGTCGATCACGAAGGCGGAGGACTCCCGCGTGGCGAACAGCGGCAACTGGGCCCGTTCGCAGATCGACAGCAGCTCGTCGGGCGCGGCCTGCCCGTCGGCGAGCACCAGCATCGGTGGCTCGAGGGTGACGATGCGGGCGACGCGGCGCACGCAATCCGCCGCCGTGCCACGCGTCAGGTAGGCGACCTCGCGCGCGCCGAGAATCTGCACCCGGTACGGATGGATGTAGTTGAGGTAGCCCACCAGGTCGGCCGCCGACGGGGCACGGCTGATGACGTCCGGGTCGAACTGCCGCTCCGATGCGCCCAGCCCCGCAAGCCACTCCCAGCGCAGGGAGCCGCGGAACTCCTCGAACATCGCGTCGGCGCTGATGACGGTCGGCTTCATGCGCCGGATCGTCGCAGGTACGCGCGGTTCAAGCTACCTGGGCCGATTGCCATCCTGCGATCAAGGCGTGCAGTTGCGCGGCGTCGGAGCTCGACTTGATCTGCTCGCGCAATGCGGCGTCGCTGAGCAGCTCGGCGATCTCCGAAAGTATTTCGAGGTGTTTCTGGGTGGCCGCTTCGGGCACCAGCAGAAAGATCAGCAGCACGACCGGTTGCTCGTCCGGCGCATCGAACCCGATCGGGCTCGCCAGCTGGAACACCGCGGCCATCGGCGACTTGAGCCCCTTGATGCGCCCATGAGGAATCGCGACGCCGTGACCGAGGCCGGTAGAGCCCAGCCGCTCGCGGGCGAACAAGCTGTCGGTGATGAGGGCACGGCCCAGACCATGCAGGTTCTCGAACAGCAAGCCAGCTTCTTCGAAAGCACGTTTCTTGCTGGTGACATCGACGCTCACGAGTACTTGAGCGGGTGGCAGGATGGACGCGAGTCGGTTCATGTTGGTGCGGGGCGGGGGCGATTATGCACCCGCCCCGCAAAAAGCAAAGGGCCGCGCAAGGCGGCCCGCAAGAGTAGTTGCCCGGAGGGCAATCACATCAGGCGTTTTGGCGCTTCGTGGTGATGGTCCTGCAGCCGGTCCTTGTGACGCACGACCTGCCTGTCGAGCTTGTCGACCAGTTCGTCGACGGCCGCGTAAAGATCAGCATTGCTCGACTCCGCGAACATGTCGTTGCCCTTGACGTGAATGTTGCACTCCGCGCGTTGGCGCCGCTCTTTTTCTTTCTGCTTCTCCACCGTGAGGATCACCTTCACATCGACCACCTGGTCGAAGTGGCGGGTGATCCGGTCCAGCTTGCTCGTTACGTAGCTGCGCAGCGCGGGGGTGACGTCGAGGTGATGACCGCTGATCGTCAGATTCATGAATGACCTCCTGGAAGTGACGGTTGGGGAAAAACCGCGCCTCTCGGACTAGAAGCGTGGCGAGGGAAAAAAGGGGAGTGGGGGGAGGGAGATAAGAGGGAAGATCGGTTCACTATGCCCATGCCGCCTCCGAATTGCAAATCCCTTCCCACGGCAGGGACGCGGCTTCAGCGCCAGGCAGCGCGCATGCGGCTGAGCAAGTCGATCGTGGCCGCCGGCGGCGGCACATGTGGCGCACGGGGCGGCGGCGCCGGCCAGGTTTCGTGCTCGAAGCGCTCTGCGTCGGCCGCCGAAATGAAGCGCGTGCGGCCCGCATAGAGGTGCCGGTCGCCGCGCGCCGCCTGCTGCGTGACATAGAAGCGCTGCGGCACCAGCAGGTGCAGGTGGTCTCGGGCGCGGGTCATCGCGACGTAGAGCAGGCGCCGCTCCTCCTCCAACTCCTGCGCTCCCTGCGCCACGTCGGCCGGCATGCAGCCGTCGACCACGTTGAGTACATGCACCGACGTCCATTCCTGGCCCTTGGCCGAATGGATGGTCGAGAGGATGAGGTAGTCCTCGTCGAGCAGCGGAGGGCCTGGCCGGTCGCTGGTGGCGTCGGGCGGGTCGAGCGTGAGTTCGGTGAGGAAGCGTTCGCGCGAGGCGTAGCCGGAAGCGAGCCGCGCCAGCTGCTCGACGTCGCCGCGTCGCAGACCCGCGTCGTCGTGCAGCCGTTCCAGATGGGGCACATACCACCGCAGTGCGAGTTCCATGTCGGCCGGCCAGGCGAGTGCGGGCGCGCGCAGCTGCGCGTAGACGGCAGCGAAGCGCGCCCATTCGACCTGCGCGGCGGGCGGCGGCACGAACTGCTGGACCACCGCGCCGGGATCGGCGGCCTCGGCCATGGCATCGAGCAGCCGCGTCGATGTGACCGGGCCGATGCCGGGAATCAATTGCGTGACGCGAAAGCCCGCCATGCGGCCGCGCGGGTTCTCGGCAAAGCGCAGCACCGCGAGCAGATCCTTCACGTGCGCGGCTTCGAGAAATTTCAGTCCGCCGTACTTGACGAACGGGATGTTGCGCCGCGCCAGTTCGAGCTCGAGCGCCGCGCTGTGCGTCGATGTGCGAAACAGCACTGCCTGCGACTTGAGTGCGAGCCCGCCCTCGCGGTGCGCCAGCACGCTGTCGGCCACAAAGCGCGCCTGACTGGCTTCGTCCGCCACCAGGACCAGGCGCGGCCGGCCGGCCGAAGGCTTGTCGGTCCAGAGCGTCTTGGCGTGGCGCTCCGCGGCGGCGGCGATCACTGCGTTGGAGACGTCGAGGATTGGCTGGGTCGAACGGTAGTTGCGCTCCAGCGTGACGATCCGCGCCTCATGCGTGAATTGCTTCGGAAAGTCGAGGATGTTGCGCACCGTGGCGCCGCGAAACGAATAGATCGACTGCGCATCGTCGCCGACCACGGTGACGCCGCGGCCGTCCGGCTTGAGCGCTCTCAGAATGGCGGCCTGCAGCAGATTGGTGTCCTGGTATTCGTCCACCAGCACGTGGTCGAAGCGCGCGCCGACTTCCGCCGCGAGCGTCGGCTCGGCCACCATGCCGGCCCAGTACAGCAGCAGATCGTCGTAGTCGAGCACCTGCTGCTGCTGTTTGGCTTCGACATAGGCGCCGAACAGCCGCTTGAGTTCGGACTCCCATTCGGCGCACCAGGGAAACGAATGCGCGAGCACGTCTGTCAGCGGCGCGCAGGTGTTGACCACGCGCGAGTAGATCGAAAGGCACGTGCCCTTGCGCGGAAAGCGCCGCTCCATCGACGCCAGGCCGATGTCGTTGCGCACCAGGCCCATCAGGTCTTCGGCATCGCCGCGATCGTGGATGGTGAAATTTTCCTGCAGGCCGATGTGCGCCGCGTACTCGCGCAGCAGCCGGGCGCCGATGCCGTGGAAGGTACCGGCCCAGGGCAATGCCGGCGGCGCCTGCGACTTGAGTCCGAGAACGCGCGCGACCACCAGGCCGGCCCGCCGTTCCATCTCCTGCGCGGCCCGGCGCGAAAAGGTCAGGAGCAGGATGCGCTGCGGGTCGACACCGCCCGCGATCAGGTGGGCGACCCGATGCGCCAGCGTGCTTGTCTTGCCTGAGCCCGCACCCGCGATGACCAGCAGCGGCGCTGCCGTCGCATGCGTTACCGCGTCGCGCTGCTCGTCGTTGAGCGCGGCGAGCACCGACGCCAGCCGCTGGGCCGGCGTGGCTGCGCCCGCGTCGGACATGGGCGGGGCTTCGGTGGCAAGTTGCATGGGCAGCTTCGAACTGTACATTCATCCAGCAATCGGGCGGGGTGTACGGCTCGGGAGCGAGATAATTCCGCATGCTCAACATCTTCACGCTCGCCAATGGCCGCCTCGTCCAGGAAGAGATCGAGGCGCTCGAAGAGCTGTCCCGGTTCCAGCCGATCTGGGTCGACCTGGAGTCGCCCACGATGGAAGAGAAGCGCTGGATCAAGCAGTACTACGGCCTGTCCATCCCCGAAGATGCAATGGACGAGGACATCGAGGAATCGGCCCGCTTCTACGAAGAAGACAACGGCGAATTGCACATTCGCAGCGACTTCCTGATCGACGACGACGAGAACCCGCGCTCGGTGCGCGTGGCTTTCATCCTCAACCAGCACAACGAGGAACTGCGCAGCCGCGGCGTGCTGTTTTCGATCCACGATGAAGACGTGCCGGTGTTCCGTCTCCTGCGCATGCGCGCACGCCGCGCGCCGGGGCTGATCGAGGACGCGAAGGAAGTGCTGCTGAAACTGTTCGACGCCGATGCCGAGTATTCGGCCGACACGCTCGAGAACATCTACGACGAGCTGGAGATCGCGGGCAAGAAGGTGCTGGAGGGCAACGTGAGCGACGAGCTGGCGGGCGAGGTGCTCGCCGCCATTGCCCGCCAGGAAGACCTGAACGGCCGCATCCGCCGCAACGTGATGGACACACGCCGCGCGGTGAGCTTCATGATGCGCAGCCGCATGCTCAACGCCGACCAGTTCGAAGAGGCTCGGCAGATCCTGCGCGACATCGAATCGCTCGACAACCACACCGCGTTCCTGTTCGACAAGATCAACTTCCTGATGGCGGCGACGGTAGGCTTCATCAACATCAACCAGAACAAGACCATCAAGATCTTTTCGGTGGCTAGCGTGGCGCTGCTGCCGCCAACGCTGATTGCCAGCATCTATGGCATGAACTTCAAGCTTCTGCCGGAACTTGAGTGGACCCTCGGCTATCCCTACGCGCTGGCCCTGATGGCGGCCAGCGCGCTGGTGCCGATGTGGTACTTCCGCCGGCGCGGCTGGTTGAAATGAAACACCCCCGAGGCGCCTTCGGCGCCTCCCTCTCAAGGGGGCGATACCAGCGGCCCGGCAAAGCCGGTTCCGCGGTATCCCTGACCTGGGGCAGCGCCGGTTTCAAGCGTCGAGGAAGGCGCTCGGCGCCATGGATCACCGAGGCTTTGCGCGGCTACTTCTTGTCGCGCAGCTCGCGACGCAGGATCTTGCCGACCGGCGTCTTCGGCAGGTCGGCGCGGAACTCCACCGTCTTGGGCTGCTTGTAGCCGGTGAGGTTGGCGCGGCAGAAGTCGCGAACCTGTGCTTCGGTGAGTTCCGGATTCTTCTTGACGATCACCAGCTTCACGGCTTCGCCGGTCTTGTCGTCGGCGATGCCCACGGCCGCGCATTCGAGCACGCCCGGCACCTGCGCGACCACCTCTTCGATCTCGTTCGGATAGACGTTGAAACCCGAGACCAGGATCATGTCCTTCTTGCGGTCGACGATCTTGAAGTAGCCGCGTTCGTCGACGATGCCGATGTCGCCCGATTTGAAGTAGCCGTCGGCCGTCATGACCTTGGCGGTTTCATCGGGGCGCTGCCAATAGCCAGCCATCACCTGCGGTCCCTTGATCGCGATCTCGCCAGCCTGGCCCGGCTGCACCTCGCGCCCGTCGTCGTCGAGCAGCTTCAGGTACGTACTCGGCAGCGGCACGCCGATGGTGCCGGTGAAGGCGGTGCTGGTGGTCGGGTTGCAGGTTGCAGAGGGCGAGGTTTCGGACAGGCCGTAGCCTTCGCAGATCGGACAGCCGGTCTTGTCGAGCCACAGCTTGGCCACCGCGCCCTGCACCGCCATGCCGCCACCGACGGAGACCTTCAGGTTCTTCCAGTTGACGGTCGCGAAGTCGGGATGGTTTGCAAGCCCGTTGAACAGGGTGTTGACGGCGGGAAAGCTGTGAAAGGTGTGTTTCGACAGCTCTTTCAGCACGCCCGGAATATCGCGCGGATTCGGGATCAGGATCAGCTTGCCGCCGGTGCGCATGCTGAGCATCATGTTCACGGTGAACGCGAAGATGTGATAGAGCGGCAAGGCGCACACGCTGGTGGGCTGCTCGCCCGCCGGGACCTTCTGCATCACGGGCTCGTTCCAGGCCTCGGACTGCAGCACATTGGCGATCACGTTGCGGTGCAGCAGCACGGCGCCCTTGGAAACGCCGGTCGTGCCGCCGGTGTACTGAAGCACCGCGACATCTTCGGGTCCGGTCGGCACAGGCTGCAGCGTGCGCCCCGCGCCCTTGTCGAGCGCATCGTTGAAGCGCACCGCGCCGGGCAGGCTGAAATGAGGCACGAGCTTCTTGACGTTGCGAACCACGTAGTTGACGAGCGCGCCCTTCAGCACGCCCAGGCGGTCGCCCATCGCGGCCAGCACGATGTGCTTGACGGGCGTGGCCGCAAGGCACTGCTGCAGCGTGACGCCGAAGTTCTCCATGATCACGATCGCCTTCGAACCGGAATCCTTGAGCTGGTGCTCCAGCTCGCGCGGCGTGTAGAGCGGATTGACGTTCACCAGGATCAGTCCGGCGCGCAGGATGCCTGCGACTGCGACCGGATACTGCGGGCAGTTGGGCATCATGACGGCCACACGGTCGCCCTTGACCAGGCCGAGTCCCTGCAGGTAGGCCCCGAAGGCCCGGCTTTGCTTGTCGACGTCGGCGTAGCTCAGGTCCTTGCCCATGAAGCTGTAGGCCGTGCGGTCAGCGTACTTCGAAAAGCTCTCCTCCATCATGCCGACCAGCGACGAATAGCGCGAAGCATCGATGTCGGCGGGCACGCCTTGCGAGTAGCTGCTGAGCCAGGGGCGGTCGGTCATTGGTTTGTCTCCTCAAGCAAAATTCTGTTCTTGGCGGGGCAACTTCCCCGGCCCGCAGCGGCGCGCGGAACGCCGTTACTCGATCGCCTTGCCCATGTCCTCGACCACCTTCTTGGCATCGCCGAAGACCATCATGGTCTTGTCCATGTAGAACAGTTCGTTGTCGAGGCCAGCGTAGCCCGCGGCCATCGAACGCTTGTTCACGATCACGGTTTTCGCCTTGTAGGCCTCGAGGATCGGCATGCCGTAGATCGGGCTGCCCTTGGTGTGCGCGGCCGGGTTCACCACGTCGTTGGCGCCCAGGATGATCGCCACGTCGACCTGGCCGAACTCGCCGTTGATGTCTTCCATCTCGAACACCTGGTCGTAGGGCACCTCGGCCTCGGCCAGCAGCACGTTCATGTGGCCCGGCATGCGGCCCGCCACGGGGTGGATCGCATATTTGACGGTGACGCCCTTGTCGGTGAGCTTCTGGGCGAGTTCCTTCACCGCATGCTGCGCGCGCGCTACTGCGAGACCGTAGCCGGGGACGATCACCACCGTCTCGGCATTGCCGAGCACGAAGGCCGCGTCGTCGGCGCTGCCGCTTTTCACAGGGCGCTGCTCCTTGGCGCCACCGGAAGCCGCCACGGCCTCGCCACCGAAGCCGCCGAGGATCACGTTGAAGAACGAGCGGTTCATCGCCTTGCACATGATGTAGCTCAGGATCGCGCCCGACGAGCCCACCAGCGACCCGGCGACGATCAGCATCGCGTTGTTCAGGCTGAAGCCGATGCCGGCTGCCGCCCATCCCGAGTAGCTGTTGAGCATCGAGACCACCACCGGCATGTCGGCACCGCCGATCGGGATGATGATCAACACGCCCATCACGAAGGCCAGCAGCAGCATCGCGAAGAAGGCGGTCCAGCTTTCGGTGAAGACGAACACCAGGCCGAGCGCGAGGGTCACCAGACCCAGCGCCAGGTTGAGCATGTGCTGGCCCTTGAACTGAACCGGCGCGCCCTGGAACAGCCGGAACTTGTACTTGCCCGAGAGCTTGCCGAACGCGATGACCGAGCCGCTGAAGGTGATGGCGCCGATCGCCGCGCCCAGGAACAGCTCGAGCCGGGCGCCATACGGAATGGCGTAGCGTGCGAAGCCTTCGTAGACGATCGCGCCATCCGGCGTGGTGGCGCCCAGAAGCGCCGGCACCGGCGCTGCCGTGATGCCGAAGGCCCAGGGCTCGACCACCGCCGCCACCGCGATGAACACCGCCGCCATGCCGATCATGCTGTGGAAGAACGCGACCAGCTCGGGCATCTGGGTCATCTCGACCGTCTTGGCGCGCCACGCGCCGTAGCCGCCGCCGACCACCAGGCCCAGCAGCACCCAGCCCATGCCGAGCGCCTTGGCCCCCGAGAGCTGCACGATCAGCGCGGCGGTGGTCAGGATGGCGATCGCCATGCCGACCATGCCGAACATGTTGCCCCGTATGGAGGTGGTCGGATGGCTCAGGCCCTTGAGCGCCTGGATGAAGCACACCGAAGCGACCAGGTACAGCAGCGTGACCAGGTTCATGCTCATTGCGCATTCCCCTTGTCGGCGACAGCTGGCGCGGCCTTGCGTTCCTTCTTGCGGAACATCTCCAGCATTCGGCGGGTGACCAGGAAGCCGCCGAACACGTTGACCGCGGCCAGCGCCACTGCCAGCACGCCCATGGTCTTGCCGAGGTAGGTTTCGGTGAGCGCGGCAGCCAGCATGGCGCCGACGATCACGATCGCCGAGATCGCATTGGTTACCGCCATCAGCGGCGTGTGAAGCGCGGGCGTGACGGTCCAGACGACGTGGTAGCCGACGTAGATCGCGAGCACGAAGATGATCAAGTTGATGACCGTGGGGGAGACGATGTCCATGATTTACTTCCTTGTCACTTGACCGTCTTTGCTCATCAGGCAGGCGGCCACGATGTCGTCTTCGAGGTCGATGTTGAGCGCGCCTTCCTTGGTCACGATCAGCTTCAGGAAGTCGAGCACGTTGCGCGCATAGAGCGACGAGGCATCGGCCGCCACCAGCGAAGCCAGGTTGGTTTCGCCGACGATGGTCACGCCGTGCTTGACCACCGTCTTGTCGGCCTCCGACAACGGGCAGTTGCCCCCGACGCCGTCGGGCCCCTTGCCGGCTGCGATGTCCACGATGACCGAGCCCGGCTTCATCGACCTGACCATGTCTTCGGTGATGAGCGTCGGCGCGGCGCGGCCCGGGATGAGTGCGGTGCTGATCACCACGTCGGCAGCCGCCACGCGCTTGGCGACTTCGGTCTTTTGCCGGTCGAGCCAGCTCTGCGGCATCGGCCGGGCATAGCCGCCGACGCCCTGCGCCGCCTCTTTTTCTTCGTCGGTGTCGTAGGAGACATCGATGAACTTGCCGCCCAGCGACTCGACCTGCTCCTTGACGCTCGGCCGCACGTCGCTCGCCTCGATCACCGCGCCCAGGCGCTTGGCCGTGGCGATGGCCTGCAGGCCGGCGACGCCGACGCCGAGGATCACCACCCGTGCCGCCTTGACGGTGCCGGCCGCGGTCATGAGCATGGGAAAGAAGCGTTGGTATTTTTCGGCCGCGATGACGACCGCCTTGTAGCCTGCGATGTTGGCCTGGCTGGACAACACGTCCATGCTCTGCGCCCGCGTGGTGCGCGGTGCGGCTTCGAGCGCGAAGCCGGTGAGCCCGGCCGCCGCGAGCCGCTGCAGCCCTGCGGCATCGACCGGATTGAGCATGCCGACGATCACGGTGCCCGGCTTCATCAAGGCAGCCTCGCCGTCGCTCGGGGTGCGCACCTTGAGCACGATGTCGGCGCCGAAAGCGCCGTTGCCATCGGTGATCTCGGCA
>JANOCL010000174.1:0-1587 GCA_031412135.1 Variovorax sp.
GACGAGCGCTTCCCGCTGGTCACCGGCGACGTGATGCTGTGGCTGGAAAACGATGGCCGCTGGATCGAGGGCAACACAAGCGGTCTCGGCGGCCTGTTCGTCGGCTTCATGCCTGCCGACGCGCTGAGCTTCGCACCCAGCCTGGCGGTGAACGGCATCGGCTTGCGCATCGGCAAGAGCTCCGGGCCGCTGCTGGACATCGGCCTCACGTTGGAATCGATCGCGCTGCATGCCTTCGCGAAGATCGATGCCGGCGGCGTGAAGGGCGGCGGCGTGCAGCTGCAGTTCTCCAACCTGGCGGTTTCCGCCGGCGGCGCGCAGGGCGACAACGGCATCGCGCAGGGGATCATGCGCGACACCGGCCCGACGCCGCCCCGCCCGGCCTTCTCGCCGGCGCTCGCGATCCAGCAGCACGACAGCCAGCCGGTGAGCGTCACGTTGCGCGCGGGCGACGGCGACGGGCCGTGGTGGATCGCGATCCAGAAAGGCTTCGGTCCGCTCTACCTCGAACAGATCGGCTTCGGCACCACCATGCCCGGTGGGCGCGTCAAGGACGTGTCGCTGCTGATGGACGGCTCGGTGTCGATGTTCGGCCTGAGCTGCGCGGTCGACGACCTGCAGATCACCTACGACGTCGCCAAGGGCGACTTCTTCAATGCGGCGAACTGGTCGGTCGACCTGGCCGGCCTCGCGGTGTCGGCCGACATGGCCGGCGTGTCGATCGCGGGCGGCCTGCTCAAGCAAAGCACGCCGGCGGGCATCGAGTACCTCGGCATGCTGCTCGGGCGCTTCGGCGTGTACGGCATCACCCTCTACGGCGGCTATGGCGAGGGCGTGCAGAACAACCAGAAGTTCACCGCCTTCTTCGCCGTCGGTGCGGTCAACGGGCCGCTCGGCGGGCCGCCTGCGTTCTTTCTCACCGGCATCGGCGGCGGCTTCGGCATCAACCGCAAGCTGGTGGTGCCGACCGATCTCTCGCGCTTCGGCGACTACCCGCTGATCCAGGCGCTCGACATCGCCGCCCAGCCGCAGGACCCGATGGCGCAGCTGCGCGCACTCGGACAGTTCTTCCCGATGGAGAAGGGAACGTTCTGGTTCGCCGCCGGCCTGTCGTTCACCAGCTTCGCGCTGGTCGACGGCATCGCGGTGGTGGCGGTGGAGATCGGCGACGGGCTCGACATCAACCTGCTGGGCCTGGCGCGCATGGCGCTGCCGCGGCCGCAGGTGGCGCTGGTGTCGATCGAGCTTGCGCTGCTGGTGCGCTTTTCGAGCAGCGAAGGCGTCTTGTGGGTGCAGGGGCAGCTCACCGACAACTCGTGGCTGCTGTATCCGGACATCAAGCTCACCGGCGGCTTCGCCTACGTGATCTGGTTCAAGGGCGAGCACGCGGGCGAGTTCGTGCTGACGCTCGGCGGCTACCACCCGGACTTCCATCGCGACGGCTATCCGGTGGTGCCGCGCCTCGGCATGCGCTGGAGCATCGGCGACAGCATCGTCATCAAGTCCGGCAGCTACTTCGCGCTGACCTCCGAAGCGCTGATGGCCGGCGGCGACTTCGAGGCTTCGGCCAGCTTCGGCCCGGCCTGG
>JANOCL010000175.1:0-4418 GCA_031412135.1 Variovorax sp.
GTCGTACAGGTGGAACTCTCCCAACCCGCGAAAAGGTCCGCTCGCGGTGCCGCGCGTCAGTTCGGCCTGCACCATGTCGTAGATGCTCTCGTCGCGAAACCAGCTGTCGTAGTCGGCGCGGTTGCGGTAGAGCCGCACGAACGGCACCACCGTCACGCCGGCCGCACGTGTCTCGCGCGCGGCGGCCAGGGTCTGGGTGCCCGCGTTGGGACGCGAGTTGGCGACGATGGCCGCCACGCCATTGCGCTGCATCCGCCCCAACGCCTCGGCGGGCGGATAGGGGCCTGTGTTGCCGTCCCAGGCTTCCTGGTTGTAGTGCAGGTGCGTGTCGAACAGCGGCCCGGCATATTCGGCGGCGTGCAGCCCTGGCGAGGCCGCGATGCACGCAGCCGCCAGCATCGAGCGCGCGAAGGCCGGCATGCCGCGCCGGTCAGCCGATGTGCCTGGCGAAGAAAGCCAGCGTGCGCTCGCGTGCCAGCCTGGCGGCCTCGGCGTTGTACGAACCCCGCTGGTCGCAGTTGAAGCCGTGGCCCGACTCGTAGATATGCACCTCGACTTCCGGATGCGCCTTCTTGAAGCTCTCGATGGTGTCGAGCGGAATCCAGTGGTCGTTGTTGCCGAAATGGGCGAGCACCGGCACCTTGGGCTGCCGCGCGCTCTCTTCCGGCGTGGTCATGCCGCCGCCGTAGTACGGCACCGCTGCAGCAAGCCCCGACACGCCCGCCGCTGCGCGCCAGGTCAGAAGTCCGCCCCAGCAGTAGCCGACGATGCCGACCTTGCCGGCGCGCGCCGCGTACTCGACCGCGGCCTGGATGTCCTGCATCACGCCGGGCGCGGGCAAGTCCTCGACCGCGGTCTTGAGCGCGAAGCCGGCTTTCATGTCGTCGTCGCTGTAGCCCAGTTCGACGCCCGGCTTCACGCGATGGAAAGTCGACGGCGACACTGCGAGGTAGCCGGCCGCCGCATAGCCGTCGGCCACCGAGCGGATGTGCGAGTTGACGCCGAAGATCTCGGGCACCACCACCACCGCCCCCCTGGGCTTGTCGACGGGTTCGGCCACGTAGGCGGGAAAGGTGGTGCCGTCGGCGGCAGTGAGATCGATGAATTGCCCCATGGTGGTCATGCTCCTGTGGTGGATGGTTGCTGCTGCCTCAATGCGCGTTCGACGAATTCGAGCCGGTCCTGACCCCAGAAAATCTCGCCGTCGATGACGTAGCTCGGCGCGCCGAACACCTTGGCATCGATGGCCTGCTGCGTGTAGTCCTCGTAGCGTTCCTGCACGGTCTGGCTCAGCGATTGCTCCATGCGCTTGGCCGGCAGGCCGCTTTCGGCCACAAGCTTTTCGAGCACGGCCGGATCGGCGATGTTGCGGTCGTTGACCCAGACCGATGCGAACACCGCGCCGCAAAGCTTCATGGCCGCCTCGGCGCCGTCATGGAGGTCGACCGCGATGATGAGCTTGGCCGCATCGTCGCCGCCGACCGGAAAGAACTTGGGCTGCGGGTTCAGCGGAATGTCGAGATGCCGCGAGAAGCGCGCCAGCTCGACCAGCCGGTAGGCCTGGCGCTGCGGCGCCCGCTTGCCGAGCGGCAATCCGCCGGAGACCGGGAACACCGCACCGAAGTCGACCGGCCGGACCCGCACCGTGGCGCCCGTGCGCGCGACGATGGCGGCGAACCGCGCGTGCCCCAGGTAGGTCCATGGACTCTGCGGCGTGAAGTAGTAGTCGACGCTGTGGCTCACAGTCTCTCCTCGGTGATGTAATGCGTGCGTTTCGTTTTAACCGAGGCACGGCTTTCGTGCAGGAGGTGGGATTTGGACCAGGTTCTCTTGATCACCGGCGCAAGCCGCGGCATCGGCGCCGCGGCCGCATTGCTGGCCGCACGCCGCGGCTATGCGGTCGCCGTCAACTACGCGAGCAACTCGCTGGCCGCCGACGAAGTGGTGCGCGCCATCCGCGCCGGCGGCGGCAACGCGATGAGCGTGCAGGCCGATGTCGGCGACGAGGCGCAGGTGCTGGCGATGTTCGAGCAGGTCGACGCGAAGTTCGGCCGCCTTACCGCGCTGGTCAACAACGCCGGCGTGGTCGACATGCAGTCGCGCGTCGACGAGATGAGCGTGGCGCGGCTCGAGCGCATGTTCCGCATCAACATCGTCGGCAGCTTCGTGTGCGCGCGCGAAGCCGTCCGGCGCATGAGCAGCCGGCATGGCGGCAGCGGCGGCGCGATCGTCAATCTTTCGAGTGCGGCCGCGAAGCTGGGCGCGCCGGGCCAGTACGTCGACTATGCGGCGAGCAAGGGTGCGATCGACAGCTTCACCATCGGGCTGGCCAAGGAAGTCGCCGACGAAGGCATCCGCGTGAATGCGGTGCGCCCGGGCCTGATCGACACCGAGATCCATGCCTCCGGCGGCATGCCCGACCGTGCGTTCCAGCTGGCTTCGACCGTGCCGATGAAGCGCACCGGCAGCGCGCAGGAAGTGGCCGAAGCCATCGTCTGGCTGCTATCGCCCGAAGCGAGCTACGTCACCGGCACTTTCCTGGACGTGACGGGCGGACGCTGATGGCCACGCCCACGATGGATCTGATCAAGCCGCTGATCACGCTGCTGGCCATCGTGAATCCGCTGGCGATCGTGCCCTTCTACATCCACTACACGCAGGGCTATGTCGAAAGCCAGCGCAAGCGCACCGCCCGGGTCGCGGCATTCAGCGCGTTCATGGTGATCGCGATCAGCGCGCTGCTCGGGCTGCAGCTGCTGTCCTTCTTCGGCATTTCGATCGCCAGCTTCCAGGTCGGCGGCGGCATGCTGCTTCTGATCAGTTCGCTGAACATGCTCAACGCGCAGCCTGCGGAATCCAAGACCAGCCAGGAAGAGATCCGGGCGACCGAAGTGAAGGCCTCGCTCGGGGCATCGATCGCGGTGGTGCCGTTGACCATTCCACTCCTGACCGGCCCAGCCACCATGTCGACCGTGGTCATCTATGCCGAGAAGACGCAAAGCCTCTGGGAACTGGCGGTGCTGGTCGGCTACGGCATGGTGATCGGCCTGGCGACCTTCGCCACCTTTTCGCTGGCCGAGCCGATCGCCCGCGTGCTCGGCAAGACCGGCATCAACGTGATGACCCGGCTGATGGGGCTGATCTTGGCCGCACTGGCGGTCGAAGTGATGGCCGACGGACTCGGCACGCTCTTCCCCGTGCTCGCACGCGGGCTCTGAGCCCTGCGCCGGGGTCCACGCCTCTTCAGCGAGGCTGGTCCACCCATGCGACCACTTCACCCACCACCGCATCACTGGCGGCAGCGAGCGCCTTCACACCGCCGGCCGCGTCGGCAGTCGGTGCCGGGCGCCGCACGAGAAAGCTGCGCTGGGCCATCACCTGGTCGCCACCGGCACCGCGCCGGATCAGGATCGCGCGCAGGCGCACCAGGCCAATGCTCGCGGACGGCGATTCGAAGTAATGGCTGAACTCGTCCAGCGAGATGCGCAGCGTGTCGGGCACCTTGCCTTCGGTGCGGGCGATGGTGGCGCTCTCTTCCGGCTCGAGCACGGTGCGGCGCACCGACAGGCCCTCGCGCAGCCGCTGGCGCAGCAGTTGCGCCGGCGCCATGCTCCAGCGCGATTGGCCGTAGGGCCGCAGTTCATTCGCGTCGGCGTAGCCCAGCCGATACAGGAGCTGCGTGCCGTCGAGGCGCGCATTGGCATCGACCTCGGCCAGCGCGATGGTGGGCAAGGTCGGCGCTGCGGCTGACGCCGGCGCGATCGCGCCCGGTCCGAAATCGTAGAGGGCGGCGCGGGCCGGCTTGTCGGGCAGCGCGCCGCAACCGGCAGCCAGCAGCAAGGCGGCCATGCCGGTCCCGAGAGCCGCGCGACGTGCATCGGGCAGGGTCTTCTGATCTGTGTTCATCGCATCGCCTTCAGGGTCGTGCCGGCGCGGTGGCCGGCGCGGAAAAACCGTCTTCGCCCGGACCGGCGACCACGCCGCCGTTGCCGAACAGCAGGGACTGCGGGTTGTCGTTGATGCCGTCTGCCGCGCGGCCGAGTCGGCGCACGGCGCGTGACGTGTCGTCGGCGACGCGATTCACCCGAGGCAGCGTCGCGCTGTTGAACGACTCGACCGCCTGCGACAGGGCCTTGGTGCCGTCACCCAGCCTGTCGATCGGACCGTCGGGCGCATTCAGCCGGCCCACGGTGGTGTTGAAGTTGTTCGCTACACGCGAGACATCGCCGGCCGCGGTCTTCAACGTGGCCATGGTGTCGCGGGTCCGGTCGACCAGCGGCGGAAGCGCCGCAAGCGCGGGATTGAGCCCGGTCTTCACCGTGGCATCGAGCGACTGCGTGAGCTGGTTGGCGCTGGCCGAAGCCTCGGCGATGTTTTCCAGCGCATCGGCAATGCGCTTCTGGTTGGCGTCGCCGAGC
>JANOCL010000176.1:0-6530 GCA_031412135.1 Variovorax sp.
CCATGCGCCGTATCGCGGGCACCCGCGTGCCTTCGTGGATGTAGGTCAGTCCCGCCAGCGTGCCAGCCCAGGCAATGCAGCTGTGGCTCGCGTTCAGGACGCGGATCTTCGCTTCCTCATACGGCGCGACCGACTCGACCAGCTCGACGCCGACGCGCCCCCAGTCCGGCCGGCCGTGAATGAAGCGGTCCTCGATCACCCACTGGATGAAGCTCTCGCCGGTGACGGGCGCAGCGTCGTCCCAGCCGGTGGCGGCACGCACGCGCTCGCGCAGCTCGGGCGGCGGCCGGGGCGTGATGCGGTCGACCATCGCGTTCGGGCAGACGGTCTGCTCGCGCACCCAGGCCAGCAGCCCGGAGTCCTGGCTGCGCTCGATGAATTCGAGCAGGCCCTTGCGAAAGCGCTTGCCGTTGTGGCGCAGGTTGTCGCAGTTCAGGAGCGTCACCGGACCGGCGCCGGCAGCGCGGCGCGCACGCAGGATGGCGCTCATCGCACCGTAGATCGTGCTGCCCGCTTCAGCGCGGCGGGCCCGCGCCAGGTCTTGCGCGAGTTCGGGCGACGACATGTCCAGGCGGTCCATCGGGTCGAGGTAGTAGCCGGCCTCGGTCACGGTGAAAGAGATCACGCGCGTGCGCGGCTCGGCGCCGCACGCGATCACCGCCGCCAGCGTCGGTTCGTACGGCAGGACCGAGCGGATCGACTCGATGCGCTGGTAGCGGTACTCGCCCGCCGGCGACACGGTCTCCAGCGTGTAGCGACCGTCCTGCGCGCGCAATGCGGCGATCACATCGGCCATGTCGGGCCGAAGGTTCGCGCCGACGATCGACCAGCGCCTGTCGCCCGCGTCGATCAGCTGCTGCAAGTACACCGCCTGGTGCGCCCGGTGGAACGAGCCGAGCCCGAGGTGCAGCACCACGAGTTCGGAAGAATGGGAAAGAGGCATGGCGCGCAGGTAGTCAGGCGGCGACGGTGCGGCCTTCGCGGTTGAAGAAATGCAGCACCGATGGGTCGAGCTCGACGCCCACCATGTCGCCGGCCCGCAACGCGGTGCGGTCGTTCTGCCGCGCCACCAGCGGCACGCCGCCCACGTCGACGTGGATCAAGGTGTCCGCGCCGAGCGCCTCGATCAGTTCAACCCTTCCCGGCGCACCGACACCCTGGCCGCGGTGCACCCGCAGGCCTTCGGGCCGCACGCCTAGGAAGCCGTCGCCGGGCAGCCGGCCGCCGGTCTGCGCCGAGAAGCTGGGTATGGCGCGCGCGTCGACCATGTTCATCGAGGGCATGCCGATGAACTGCGCGACGAACTGGTTGGCGGGCCGGTCGTACAGATCCATCGGCGTGCCGACCTGCTCGATCAGCCCGTCGCGCAGCACCACCACGCGGTCTGCCAGCGTCATTGCCTCGACCTGGTCGTGCGTCACGTAGATGCTGGTCGCGCCGAGCGCGCGGTGCAGCTTGTGGATCTCGACGCGCGTGTTGCCGCGCAGCGCCGCATCCAGGTTGGAGAGCGGCTCGTCGAACAGGAACACCTTCGGCGCCCGCACGATGGCGCGCCCGATCGCCACCCGCTGCCGCTGTCCGCCCGAGAGGTCCTTCGGCGTGCGGTCGAGATAGGGCGTGAGGTTCAAGGTCTTGGCCGCATGGTCGACCTTGGTCCGGATCACGTCCTTCGGCACGTTGGCGAGCTTGAGCGCGAAGGACATGTTGTCGTACACGCTCATGTGCGGATAGAGCGCATAACTCTGGAACACCATTGCCAGGTCGCGCTTGCCCGAGGGCGTGTGGGTGATGTCCCGGGCGTCGAGCATCAGCTTGCCGCTGGTGATCGGCTCCAGCCCGGCAATCAGCCGCAGCAGGGTCGACTTGCCGCAGCCGGACGGGCCGACGAAGACGATGAACTCGCCCTTGGCGATCTCGAGGTCGACGCCCTTGATGATGTGCGCGTCGCCGAAACTCTTGGTGATGTTTTCGAGCTGGAGGTAGGCCATCAGATGACTCCTTGATGATTTGTCGCCGCCTCAAATGCGGTACGTGTCAGCGTCGTGGGCCGCCGCGGAACCGGATTTGCCGGGCCGCTGGCGGCGCCCCCGGCAGGGGGTTGGCGAAGCGACACGCAGTGCGCGAAGACTGGGGGCGAGCTCATTTCACGGCACCGAAGGTCAGGCCCTGGACCAGTTGCTTCTGGCTGAACCAGCCGAACACGACGATCGGCGCGATGGCCAACAGCGAGGCGGCCGATAGCTTGGCCCAGAACAGGCCTTCGGGGCTCGAATACGAGGCGATCAACGTGGCCAGCGTGCCGGCCTTGGCGGAACTCAGGTTCAAGGCCCAGAAGGCCTCGTTCCAGCTCAGCACCAGGCACAGCAGCCCGGTCGATGCGAGCCCGCCGACCGACAGCGGCAGCACGACATGGCGGAACTCGGTCCACAGGCTGGCGCCGTCCATGCGCGCCGCTTCCAGGATCTCGTGCGGTATGTCCTTGTAGCTGGAGTACAGCATCCACACCATGATCGGCAGGTTGGACAGCGTGAAGACCACGGTGAGCGCGGTGAGCGAGTCGAGCAGCCCGGCGGTCTGCGCGAGCACGTAGATCGGCACCAGCGCGCCGACCGCCGGCATCATCTTGGTCGACAGCATCCACATCAGGATGTCGCGCGTTCGCCGGGTGCGAAAGAACGCCATCGAGTAGGCGGCCGGCGCCGCGATCAGCAGGCCGATCACCGTCGAGCCGAGGCTGGTGATGAGCGAGTTGCGCGCGTAGAGCAGGTAGTCGCTGCGCCGCTGCACTTCGGAGAAATTGCCCATGGTCGGCTCGAACGTGAAGAGCGGCGGTACGGCGATGGCCTGCAACTCGGTCTTGAACGCCGTGAGCGCGAGCCAGCCGAGCGGGAAAAACAGCAGCAGCGCGGCGATCCATGCGCCCCCGGTGCGCAGCGCCAGCAGAAGGTGGTTGTTCGGTTGCATGTGAGCGCCCCTCAGTCCAGGTTCTTGCCGATGATGCGGATCAGGAACGCCGCCACGATGTTCGCCAGCACCACCGCGAACAGCGCGCCCGCGGACGCCACGCCGACGTCGAAATTCATCAGCGACTGCTTGAAGATCAGGTAGGTGAGGTTGGTGCTTTCGTTGCCGGGACCGCCATTGGTCGTGATGGCGATCTCGGCAAAGATGGAAAGCAGGAAGATCATCTCGATCATGATCACCACCGCCATCGGCCGGCCCAGGTGGGGCAGGGTGAGGTAGGTGAAGCGCTGCACCGCGGTGGCGCCGTCCATGCGGGCGGCTTCCATCTGCTCGCGGTCGAGCGACTGCAGCGATGTGATGAAGATCAGGCAGGCGAAGGGCAGCCACTGCCAGGCGACCATGATGATCACCGACAGCAGCGGCACATCGGTCAGCCAGTCGATCGGCTCGGTGCCGAAGAAGCGCGACACATGGGCGAGCACGCCGTAGATCGGGTTCATCATCATGTGCTTCCACAGCAGCGCGTTGACTGCCGGCATGACGAAGAAGGGCGAGATCAGCAGCACCCGCACGATGCCGCGCCCCGGGAACGGATCGTTCACCAGCAGCGCCAGCAGCACGCCGAACACCACCGTGATCACGATCACGCTGCCGATCAGGAGCAGCGTGTTCGACACCGCGGGCCAGAAGTCGGGATCGGTGACGAAGTAGTGAAAGTTCTCCAGCCCGACGAATGGGCGGTCGCCCGGCTGCATCAGGTTGTAGTTGACGAACGAGAAGTAGATCGTCATCAGCAGCGGCACGATCATCCACAGGACGAGCGTGACCACCGCCGGCGCCAATAGCGCGCGAGGAAGAAATCGATTCATACAAGGGCTTCCAGGGCAGCGATTTCGTGAACTGCCGCGGAACCGGCTTTGCCGGGCCGCAGGCAGTGCCCCCTGCAAGGGGGGTGGCGAAGCGACACGAAGTGCGCGCAGCCTGGGGGTTTACTTGTAATACCCGCCCTTTTTCATTTCGCGCTCTGCAGCCGTTTGGGATGTCTTCAATGCCTGGTCGACCGTGACCTTGCCCGACAGCGCAGCGCTCATCTGCTGGCCGACCGCCACGCCGATGGCCTGGAATTCAGGGATGGCTGCGTACTGCACGCCGGCATAGGGCGACTTCGGCAGGGTGCTGTCGGTCAGGTTGGCGGTGTCGATTGCCTTCTTCTCGGCCTCTGCGAACTTGGCGACCTTCTGGAATTCGGCGTTGGCATAGGTCGACTTGCGCGTGCCGGTGGGTACCGAGGCCCAGCCCTGCTCCTTGGCGACCAGCTTCACGTAGTCCTTGGAAGTGGCCCACTTCACGAAGATCTGCGCCGCATCCGCCTTCTTCGAACTGGCGGGAATGGCCAGGTTCCACGACCACAGCCAGTTGGCGCCCTTCGGCGTGACCGCGATCGGCGCCGCTGCGAAAGCCACCTTGTCGGCCACCTTCGACTGCTTCGGATCGCTGATGAACGATGCCGCGATCGTCGCGTCAACCCACATGCCGCACTTGCCCTCGTTGAAGAGCGCGAGGTTCTCGTTGAAGCTGTTGGCAGATGCGCCGGGCGGGCCGTAGTCCTTCATCAGCTGGACGTAGAAGCCGATCGCGTCCTTCCACGGCTTGGTGTCGATCTGCGGCTTCCAGCTCATGTCGAACCACTGGCCGCCGTGGGTGTTGACCAGCGTGGTCAGGAAAGCCATGTTGTCGCCCCAGCCGGGCTTGCCGCGCAGGCACATGCCGTAGACGCCGCCCTTCGGATCGTGCATCTTGCCGGCCAGTTCGCGCACCTGCGTCCAGGTCGGCTGCTCGGGCATCTTGAAGCCCGCCTTGTCGGCCAGGTCCTTGCGGTACATCAGCATCGAGCTTTCGCCGTAGAAGGGCGCCGCGTAGAGCTTGCCTTCGTGCGAGAGCCCGTTGCGGATCGCCGGCAGCAGGTCGTCCGCGTCGTACGCGGCATCCACCGCGATCGGCTGCAGCCAGCCCTTCTTGGACCAGATCGGTGCTTCGTAGAGGCCGATGGTCATCACGTCGAACTGGCCGCCCTTGGTGGCGATGTCGGTCGTCACGCGCTGGCGCAGCGTGCCTTCTTCGAGGGTGACCCATTTCAGCTTGATCTCGGGATTGGCCTTCTCGAAGATGGGCGTCAGCTTCTGCATCTCGATCATGTGGCCGTTGTTGACCGTGGCAATGACCAGCTCGGTCGCGGCATGGGCGAGGCCGTTGCCCGCCAGCGCGAGCACCAGGCCCGCCTTCAGAAAACGCTTCATGTGATGTCTCCTTGTGCTCGGCGACGAGGCGGTCGCCGTGGCGGGATTTTGGAGACTCTTGCTTGCGGATTTGGTACTCGCAAGGCCCGCTTCGATACTTGCATGCACCGATTGATCAGTGACTTCCCTAATTCAAGCAACTGGAGATGGTCGGCTGCGGCTGCGAATCGCCTCCTTCGCCCGTTCGATGCGCTCTGCGGTCACCGCTGTCACCGTGCTTTCTTCCTCGAAGAAAACGTTGGCGATGTCCTCGCTGGTCAGAAAGAGGAAATTGCGCCGCCCGCGCGTGCTGGCCGGCAAGGCGGCGGTGAGGACGAGCTCATCCGGCCGCCCGGCCGACCAGACCGACACCAGCCCCTTCTTCGGCTCGCTCAGGATGAGGTGGCTGATGGTGCCGTCCGGGTTGGCGAAGAAGTCTTCCACCGCGCCGGTGTACATCAGCACCTTTCCGGCGTGGCTGGTCTTGGACAGCACGTTGGCTTTGATGCGCTTGGCGTTGCGGGCCCCACGCGCGTGCCGGCGGCCTTCGTTCAGCGCGTACATCCAGCGGTGGCGCGCAAAGTGCTGCAACGGACCGCGCTCGATCAGGATGCCCACCACCAGGCCCGGAACGAAAGCCGCGCCCGAGATGGCCACGAAGTAAAGGAGGATGTAGCCCACGCTGGCATCGAGCATCGCGCGCGTCTCGACCGGGTGCAGCGGTATGGACGGCGGGCCGTCTATGCGCAGCAATGGCACGAACTGCTCGAACGCAACGCACGGAAGCGCAATGCCGAAGTGCGTGCCGCGGCACAAGGAATTGTTGATCGCGAAGTAGAAGAGCAGGTGCAGCACGAACGCCACGCCGACCACCACGGCGAGCTGCCCGAGCGGACTGATCGGCGTCACCTCGCGGGTGACTTGCTCAGGAAAATAAAGGCCCGCGAGAAAGGCGAATCCGGGCAGCAGCAGGACAACGACGACGACGGTTGCCCATGCGATCGACACGAAGCTATGCCGGCCTCAGGCGGCGTGCTGAACCTGAAGCGGAATGCCTGGGGCCTGACCGCCCGCCGGCGCGTCGCCCTGGATTGCGCGCAGGGCGTCGAGTTCGCGGATCACCTGGTCGAATTCGACTTCCCTGCGGCCGGGCTTCGACAGCACCGCGCTCAGCAGCTCGTCCCCACCCGCGTACTCGATGAGCACGTCGAACACTTCCTTGTCGCCGTTGGTGGTGAATCGCATGGTCTTCTCGCAAGAGTGACTGACCTGCCGAATGTAAGGCCAGTC
>JANOCL010000177.1:0-1539 GCA_031412135.1 Variovorax sp.
GCGATGCCTTCGGCCGACAGGTGCTCGACGTGGTCGCACGACAGCGCGCCGTAGCGTGCCGCCAGCGCCGCGCCGCCCATGTCGGAAAGCTGCTCGGCATGCAGCTTGACCGGCAGGCCCAGCGCCTGCGCGGCCCGGAACACGCGCTCGGTCTCGTCCAGCGAAAAGGCGATGCGCTCGCAGAACACGTCGACCGCATCGACCAGCCCTTCGGCCGCCAGCGCCGGCATCATCTCGTCGCAGACCCGGTCGATGTAGTCGCCGCTGCGCCCGGCATATTCGGGCGGCAGCGCATGGGCGCCCAGGAAGGTGGTGCGCACCGTCACGCCGTAGGCAACACCCAGGCGCCGCGCGACGCGCAGTTGCTTGCGTTCATGTTCGAGCGACAAGCCATAGCCCGACTTGATCTCGATCGCGCAGACGCCGTCGGCCAGCAGTTGCTCGAGCCGCGGCGCGGCCTGCGCGTAGAGCGTGTCTTCGTCGGCCTCGCGCGTGGCGCGCACCGACGAGACGATGCCGCCACCCGCCTTTGCCACGTCTTCGTAGCTCGCGCCGGCCAGGCGCATCGCGAACTCGTTGGCACGCTGGCCGCCGTAGACCAGGTGGGTGTGGCAGTCGACAAGGCCGGGCGTGACGAGCGCGCCGCCGCCGTGGTGCTCGGGCCATTCGGCAAATTCCGAAGGCACCGAAGCGCGCGCTCCGACCCAGCGGATCGCGCCTTGCGCGACCGCGATCGCGGCTTCTGCGTCGTCGTCCGGCGCCGGCCCTGGCGCCGCGCCGGGCGCGAGCCTCAGGCCGGTCCACAGGCCGTCGGCGGACGGAAGTTCGTGGTTCATGGCGTCCCTCGGATGCACACCACCGCCAGCAGCGCGCCGGCGCATCGCGGCGCGGCCTGCCAGGACGTGGGCGCGTCGGTCCAGCACACGCCATGGTTCTCGCGGCATGTCGCACCGTCGGCATTCAACCCCCATTCGCCGCGCAAGGCCAGCAGCACGCCGTGCGGCGCCGCAGCGATGGACGACGCGCGGTCGAGCACCCGCACTTCGGCGGACCACTGGCCGCGCCGCGTCATCACGTTGAAGTCGCTCGACGCGCCGCCCAGCAAGGTGCAGTCGACGGCCGCGTCGCCGCTGAATGCGAAGGGCCGGTGCGGCAGGTCGAGCCGGTGGTGGATGCAGCCGTCGGACGAGCGCAGATGAACGCCGTCGCCGGCGAGCAGCATGATGATGCGGTCGACGCCGCGGAACACCGAGAACGGGCCAGCGGCCGCGATGGTCGCGATGCTGACGCGCCAGCCGAAATCGGAGAGCGCCGCGTCCTCCGGCCAGCAGGCGATCTCCTGCGTCGTGCCACCGCCGTTCTTCCACGGCGTCGCGGGCAGGGCATCGCGCGAGAAGTGCCGCAGGCTCATCACTCGGGCTTGATGTTCTGTTTTCTGATCACCTCGGCCCAGCGCGCGCTTTCCGCCTGGATCGTGGCTGCGATCTCCTGCGGCTTGCCGCCGCCCGGCTCCAGGCCGAGGGAAGCAAATCGTTCCTT
>JANOCL010000178.1:0-5713 GCA_031412135.1 Variovorax sp.
TGCACCATGGACTACGACTCCATTGCCAAGGCCGGCTCCATGCTCGGCTCGGGCGCGGTGATCGTCATGGACGACAGCCGTTCGATGGTCGAGTCGCTCAAGCGCCTGTCGTACTTCTACATGCACGAGTCCTGCGGCCAGTGCACGCCGTGCCGCGAGGGCACCGGCTGGCTCTGGCGCGTGGTGGACCGCATCCATAGCGGCCATGGCAAGCCTTCCGACATGGACCTGCTGAATTCGGTGGCAGACAACATCCAGGGTCGCACCATCTGCGCGCTGGGCGATGCCGCCGCGATGCCGGTGCGGGCCATGATCAAGCACTTCCGGCACGAGTTCGAGGCGCTGATTCCGGGCTACGTTCCCCCAACGCCCGTCCAGGCCTGAGGCGCGAGAAAAACATATGGTTGAAATCGAACTCGACGGCAAGAAAGTCGAAATCATCGAGGGCAGCATGATCATGCATGCGGCCGACAAGGCGGGGACCTACATCCCGCACTTCTGCTATCACAAGAAACTCAGCATCGCGGCCAACTGCCGCATGTGCCTGGTCGACGTCGAGAAGGCGCCCAAGCCGATGCCGGCCTGCGCAACGCCGGTGACGCAGGGCATGATCGTGCGCACCAAGAGCGACAAGGCGATCAAGGCGCAGCAGTCGGTGATGGAGTTCCTGCTGATCAACCATCCGCTCGACTGCCCGATCTGCGACCAGGGCGGCGAATGCCAGTTGCAGGACCTGGCCGTCGGCTATGGCGGTTCGTCTTCGCGCTACGAAGAAGAAAAGCGCGTCGTCTTCCACAAGGACGTCGGCCCGCTCATCAGCATGGAAGAGATGAGCCGCTGCATCCATTGCACGCGCTGCGTCCGCTTCGGCCAGGAGGTCGCAGGCGTGATGGAGCTCGGCATGTCGCACCGCGGCGAGCATGCAGAGATCGAAACCTTTCTCGGCGATTCGGTCGACTCCGAGCTCTCGGGGAACATGATCGACCTGTGCCCGGTCGGTGCGCTCACGAGCAAGCCGTTTCGCTACAGCGCCCGCACCTGGGAGTTGTCGCGCCGCAAGTCGGTAAGCCCGCACGACTCCACCGGCGCCAATCTGATCGTCCAGGTCAAGAACAACCGCGTGATGCGTGTGTTGCCGCTCGAGAACGAAGAAGTCAATGAATGCTGGATCGCCGACCGCGAGCGGTTTTCATACGAAGCCTTGAATGGGCCCGAGCGCCTGACCCAGCCCATGCTGAAGCAGGGCGGCCAGTGGCAACAGGTCGACTGGCAGACCGCGCTCGAATATGTCGCCAATGGCCTGAAGCAAATCAAGACCGACCACGGCGCGCAGAGCATCGGGACGCTGGTCAGCCCGCACAGCACACTCGAAGAACTGCACCTCGCCACGCTGCTGACGCGCGGCCTTGGCAGCGGCAACGTCGACTACCGCCTGCGCAATGCAGAGTTCGGCAACTTCGAAGGCGTGCGCTGGCTCGGCACGTCGATTGCATCGCTTTCGCATCTGCAGCGCGCTTTCGTGATCGGTTCCAACCTGCGCAAGGACCATCCCCTCTTCGCGCTGCGCATCCGTGAATCGTTGCGCAAGGGCGGCATGCTGAGCGCTCTCGCATCGCCCGAACTGCTGGCGGACGACGAGTCCTGGGCCATGCCCTTGGCGAACGTCGTGCGCGCGCCTGCGCAGGACTGGGTCGGCGCGCTGGCCGAGATCGCTGGCGCAATAGCCGCCAGCACGGGCGCCGCGGCGCCGGTGGCCCATGGCACGGAACCGGGCGACACGGCCATGGCCGTTGCCGCGTCGCTGCTCGCCGGCGAGCGCAAGGCCATCCTGCTGGGCAATGCAGCCGCGCACCATGCGCAGGCCGGTGCGTTGCTGGCACTGGCCAACTGGATCGGTACGCAGACGGGTGCCAGCGTCGGCTACCTGAGCGAGGCGGCCAACACGGTCGGCGCGCAACTCGTCGGTGCGTATCCCAAGGACGGCGGTCTGCATGCGGGCGACATGCTCGCGGGCGGACTCAAGGCGGTGCTGCTGCTCAACACCGAACCGGTGTTCGATTCGGCCGCCGGTGCATTCGCGGCCGAGGCGCTCTCGAAGGCCCAGATGGTCGTGACGATGAGTCCGTTCAAGGCCAATCTCGAATTCAGCGACGTGCTGCTGCCGATTTCGCCGTTCACCGAAACGCCTGGCACCTTCGTCAATGCCGAGGGGCGTGTGCAGAGCTTCCATGCAGTAACCAGGCCGCTCGGCGAAACCCGTCCGGCCTGGAAAGTGATGCGCGTGCTGGCCAACATGCTGGGCCTTTCGGGCTTCTCCTTCGAATCGACTGCCGACGTGCTGGTCGACATCGGTGCAGGCCGAGCTGTCGCGGCGGACAAGCTTGTCAATGCCACCGGCGCCGGCTTCTCGGGCCGGGGCGGCGTGCATGCACCGCCGGTGGTCGCGAGCATCTACCAACTCGATTCGATCGTGCGCCGTGCGCCGTCGCTTCAGTTGACGGCCGACGGGCGCGCGGGGCACGCCGCCGCGACTTCAGAGGTGCTCGCATGATCGACGCACTGCATGGCTTCGGCCAGGGCCTGGTCGCGGCGGGCTGGTGGACCAGCGCCGCATGGCCGGTGATCTGGACGCTGATCAAGATCGTGGCCGTGGTGATTCCGTTGATGGGTGCCGTGGCCTACCTCACGCTGTGGGAGCGCAAGGCCATCGGCTTCACGCAGATCCGCGTCGGCCCCAACCGCGTCGGGCCGCTGGGCCTGCTGCAGCCTATCGCCGATGCGCTCAAGCTCCTGACCAAGGAAATCATCCTTCCGACGGTCGCCAACAAGAGCCTGTTCCTGCTCGGGCCGGTCATGACGATCATGCCGGCGCTGGCAGCCTGGGCCGTCATCCCGTTCGGTCCCGACGTGGCGTTGGCCAACATCAATGCCGGACTGCTGTTCGTGATGGCGATCACCTCGCTCGAGGTGTATGGCGTGATCATCGCCGGCTGGGCCTCGAATTCGAAGTACGCGTTCCTGGGCGCGCTGCGTGCTTCCGCGCAGATGGTCAGCTACGAAATCGCGATGGGCTTCTGCTTCGTCGTGGTGCTGATGGTGTCGGCCAGCCTGAACATGAGCGACATCGTCGCGGGGCAGGGCAGGGGCCAGTTCGCGTCCATGGGCATCGGCTTCCTGTCGTGGAACTGGCTGTCGCTGCTGCCGATCTTCTTCGTCTACTTCATCTCCGGGCTGGCCGAAACCAACCGCCATCCGTTCGACGTGGTCGAAGGCGAATCGGAGATCGTCGCGGGCCACATGATCGAGTACTCGGGCATGAGCTTCGCCATGTTCTTCCTGGCCGAGTACGCCAACATGTGGCTGGTCTCGATTCTGACCGTCATCCTGTTCCTCGGCGGATGGCTGCCTCCGTTCGACTTCCTCGGCTTCATACCGGGCTGGATCTGGCTGGGCATCAAGACCTTCGCCGTGGTCACCATGTTCCTCTGGGTCCGTTCGACCTTCCCGCGCTTTCGCTATGACCAGATCATGCGGCTGGGCTGGAAGATCTTCATTCCGGTCACCCTCGTGTGGCTGGTGGTGGTCGGTGCCTGGATGCAGACCCCCTTCAACATCTGGAACTGATTGGAACCCGCCATGTCTGCGCACACCGCTGGCGCGCTTGCGCGCTCGTCGCCCCTGGCTGCACAGCCGTTCTCGCTCAAGGACTTCCTGTCCAGCTTCATGCTGTTCGAGTTGTTCAAGGGCCTGGCGCTGACCGGCAAGTACGCGTTCAGCCGCAAGATCACCGTGCAGTTTCCCGAAGAGAAGACGCCGCAGTCGCCGCGCTTCCGCGGCCTGCATGCACTTCGCCGCTATGAAAACGGCGAAGAGCGCTGCATCGCCTGCAAGCTCTGCGAAGCCGTGTGCCCGGCACTTGCGATCACCATCGAATCCGATGTGCGCGACGACGGTTCCCGCCGCACCACGCGCTACGACATCGACCTGACCAAGTGCATCTTCTGCGGCTTCTGCGAAGAGAGCTGCCCGGTCGACTCGATCGTCGAGACGCACATCTTCGAATACCACGGCGAGAAACGGGGCGACCTCTACTTCACCAAGGACATGCTGCTCGCCGTGGGCGACCGCTACGAAAAAGAAATCGCCGCCAACCGCGCGGCCGACGCCAAGTACCGCTAGCGCGGGCGCGGCTCAACTTCGAAAAATTCGATCCCATGGACGTCAAGACCGGTCTGTTCTATCTGTTTGCCGCGGTGCTGCTGTTTGCGGCCTTCCGCGTCATCACCGCGCGCAATCCCGTGTATGCCGCGCTCTACCTGGTGCTGGCGTTCTTTCAGGCGTCTGCCATCTGGCTCATGCTGCGTGCCGAGTTTCTTGCGATCACGCTGGTGCTGGTCTACGTCGGGGCGGTGATGGTGCTGTTCCTGTTCGTCGTGATGATGCTCGACGTCGATGTGAGCGGTCTTCGAGAAGGCTTCTGGAAGCACTTTCCGCTTGCTGCGGGCGTCGGTGCGCTGATCGCGCTGGAAATGGCGGCGGTGCTGATGGGCGGCTTCCGCCTGTCCGAACCGAGGGGCGCGATGGCATCCGGCCCCGGAAGCTCCAACACGCTCGAACTCGGCAAGCTGCTCTATACCGAATATCTCTATCCGCTGGAGGTTGCCGCGGTGATCCTGCTGGTTGCGATCATCGCGGCCATCGCGCTGACCCTGCGCACGCGCAAGGACAGCAAGTACGTGAACCCTGCCGATCAGGTGCGCGTGAAGGCCCGCGACCGCGTGCGTATCGTCCAGATGCCCGTCACCCAGGCCGCGCCGGCCGTCGTACCGGAACCGCCCGCAGCCGGGGAGACCAAGGCATGACGATCACGCTCGGACATTTTCTTTCGCTCGGCGCGATGCTTTTCGCGCTGTCGGTGATCGGCATCTTCCTCAACCGCAAGAACCTGATCGTGCTGCTGATGTGCATCGAGCTGATGCTCCTGGCCGTCAACATGAACTTCGTCGCCTTCTCGTACTTCCTCGGCGACATGCATGGCCAGATCTTCGTGTTCTTCATCCTGACGGTGGCCGCGGCCGAATCGGCGATCGGCCTGGCGCTGCTGGTCCTGCTGTTCCGCAACAAGTCCAACATCGACATCGACGAACTCAACACGCTCAAAGGCTGAACCGAACATGAGCGCAACCCTTTCCGCATCCGCGCTGCTGGCCGTGCCGATGGCACCCCTGGTGGGTGCCGTGCTGGCCGGCCTGTTCGGCACCAAGTTCGGCGGCAACCGCATCGGCCGGCGCATCACGCATTCGATGACCATCCTGGGCGTGCTGGTCGCTTTCGTGATCTCGGCCATGACGCTGAAGAGCGTGGTGGCCGATGGTGCCCGGTTCGATGCCACGCTCTACGAGTGGATGGTGGTCGGCGGCCTGAAGATGGAAATCGGCTTCCTGGTCGACGGCCTCACCGCGATGATGATGTGCGTCGTCACCTTCGTCTCGCTCATGGTGCACATCTACACCATCGGCTATATGGAAGAAGACGAAGGCTACAACCGCTTCTTCGCCTACATCTCGCTCTTCACCTTCTCGATGCTGATGCTCGTGATGAGCAACAACATGCTCCAGCTGTTCTTCGGCTGGGAAGCGGTGGGGCTGGTGTCCTATCTGCTGATCGGCTTCTGGTTCAACAAGCCCAGCGCGATCTTCGCGAACATGAAGGC
>JANOCL010000179.1:0-33551 GCA_031412135.1 Variovorax sp.
CGGGCCGGGCAGGAAGCCCTTGTGGCTCACGTAGACCAGGCGCGGATGCAGGCGCTTGAGCGTGTCGTGGTCGAGCCCCAGCTTCTTCATGGTGCCGGGCTTGAAGTTCTCGCTCACGATGTCGGCCGTGGCGATGAGGCGCAACGCGGCCTCGATGCCTTCGGGTTGCTTCAGGTCCAGCGCGATGCTTTTCTTGTTGCGGTTGAAGGTCGGAAAGAAACCGGCGCCGGAGCCGAGCAGGCGCCGCGTGCTGTCGCCGTCGATCGGCTCGACCTTGATCACTTCGGCGCCGAGGTCGCCGAGCAGCATGCCGCAGGTCGGCCCCATCACCATGTGGGTGAACTCGACGACGCGCACGCCGGCATAGGGAAGTTTCTCGTCCATTTCATTCACTCCAGAACAAGGCGAGGGCGACCCATTTCAGGGATACCGGGGAACCGGCTTCGCCGGGCCGCTGGTGTCGCCCCCGGCAGGGGGTTGGCGAAGCGACCCGAAGTGCGCGAAGACTGGGGGCGAGCGTCATTTCTTGAATCCCTTCGGCAAGCCGGCCTCGGGCGTCATGCCGTACACCGGCTCGCCCGGCAGGCCGGCGATGAGCGGCGCGCGGGCCGCGATGAGCTTGTGGAGGTCGATGCCGGTGGCGATGCCCATGGCCTCGAACATGAAGACCAGGTCTTCGGTGACCACATTGCCCGACGCTCCCGGCGCATAGGGGCAGCCGCCGAGGCCGCCGAGCGATGCGTCGAAGGTGCGCACGCCTTCTTCCCAGGCGGCGAGGCAGTTGGCCAGCCCCAGGCCGCGCGTGTTGTGCATGTGGGCGGCACCGGCGCGCTCGCCCAACTCGGCGCGCAAGCGCCGGAAGAGGCGGCGCACCTGGGCCGGGTTGGCGTGGCCGACGGTGTCGGACAGGCCGGCCTCGTCGGCGCCGGCTTCGACGCACTGCGCTGCCAGCCGGATCACTTCGTCCTCGGGCACCTCGCCCTGCAGCGTGCAGCCGAAGGCGGTCGAGATGCCGGCTTCGAGCCGCACCCGCGGCGTGCGCTCGCGGCAGAGCGCAGAGACGGCACGCAGCTCTTCGACCATTTCCTCGCGGGTCTTGCGCACGTTGGCGAGCGAATGCGCCACGCTGGCCGACACCGGCATGGTGAGCTTGTGCACGCCCGCGGCGAGCGCGGCCTCGGCGCCGCGCCGGTTGGGCACCAGCGCCATCACGGTCCATGCGGGCCGGCCGATCGCATGGCGCACCACCTCGGCGGCGTCCGCCATCTGCGGCAGCAGGCGGGCCGGCACGAAGGAGGCGACTTCGATCTCGCGCACGCCGGCGGCATGGAGCGCGTCGATCCAGCGCAGCTTGTCGGCCGTCGCCATGGTGGCCGCGACCGACTGCAAGCCGTCGCGCGGGCCGACCTCGCTGATGAGTACATCGGGATTCGTCATCGGCTCATTGTGCAGACGCGCGCCGATTTGCCCCGATTACCTTCTGTCTGGTCACCAATCAATCGCCTTTCGTCTTCTGAATGCTTTGGCCGGTATCAAATAAAGTATCGGCATTCACTGTTTTCAGAGGTTCCCCCATGTCCGACCGCACCAGCATCCACGGCCTCCAGGTCGCCAACGAGCTCCATCGCTTCATCGAAGACAAGGTCCTGCCCGCCGCAGGCATCGCGAGCGAGCGTTTCTGGAAGGGCTTCGACGAGATCGTCTCCGACCTGGCGCCGAAGAACCTGGCGCTCCTGGCCGAGCGCGACCGGCTGCAGGCCGAGATGGACCGCTGGCACAAGGCCCATCCGGGCCCGATTGCCGACATGGCGGCGTACCGCGCCTTCCTGGAATCGACCGGCTACCTGCTGCCGCAGCCAAAGGACGTGAAGACGACCACCGCCAACGTCGATGCCGAACTCGCACAGCAGGCCGGCCCGCAACTGGTGGTGCCGATCCTTAATGCGCGCTATGCGCTCAACGCCGCGAATGCGCGCTGGGGTTCGCTGTACGACGCGCTCTACGGCACCGATGCCATCGCCGAGACCGGTGGCGCCGACAAGGGCAAGGGCTACAACCCGATCCGCGGCGCCAAGGTGATCGAGTTCGCACGCAACGTGCTCGACCAGGCCGCCCCGCTCGCGAACGGTTCGCACAGGAACGCCACCGGCTACAGCGTGAAGGACGGCAAGCTGGTGGTGGCGCTGCAAAGCAGCAGCACGGGCCTGGCCGAGCCTTCGCAGTTCGTCGGCTGGCAGGGCGACGCGGCAGCGCCCGGCGCGGTGCTGCTCAAGCACAACGGTATTCACATCGACATCCGCATCGACCGCACGACCACCATCGGCAAGACCGATCCGGCCGGCATCAGCGACGTGGTGCTCGAAGCCGCGCTCTCCACCATCCTCGACCTCGAAGACTCGGTGGCGGTGGTCGACGCTGCCGACAAGGTGCTGGCCTACGGCAACTGGCTGGGCATTCTCGAAGGCACACTGACCGAGGAAGTTGCCAAGGGCGGCAAGACCTTCACCCGCGGCCTCAATCCCGATCGCGAGTACACCGGCGCCGACGGCAAGCCCGTCAAGCTGCACGGCCGCTCGCTGATGTTCCTGCGCAATGTCGGCCACCTCATGACCAATCCGGCCATCCTGTATGCGGGCGGCAAGGAAATTCCGGAAGGCATCATGGACGCGGTGGTCACCACCGCCATCGCCACCGTGGACTTGAAGCGCAAGGGCAACTCGCGCACCGGCAGCGTCTACATCGTCAAGCCCAAGATGCACGGGCCGGCCGAGGTCGCCTTCGCGAGCGAGCTGTTCGGCCGCGTCGAAGAGCTGCTTGGCCTGCCGGCCAACACCGTGAAGCTCGGCATCATGGACGAGGAGCGCCGCACCAGCATCAACCTGAAGGCCTGCATCGCCGAGGCATCGGCGCGCGTGGCCTTCATCAACACCGGCTTTCTCGACCGCACCGGCGACGAGATGCACACCGCCATGCAGGCCGGCGCGATGCTGCGCAAGGGCGACATGAAGACGACGCCGTGGATCGCGGCCTACGAACGCAACAACGTGCTGGTCGGCCTGGGCTGCGGCCTGCGCGGCAAGGCGCAGATCGGCAAGGGCATGTGGGCCATGCCCGACCTGATGGCCGCGATGCTCGAGCAGAAGATCGGCCATCCCAAGGCCGGCGCCAACACCGCCTGGGTGCCCTCGCCGACGGCTGCCGTGCTGCATGCGCTGCACTATCACCAGGTCAATGTGGCCGAGGTGCAGAAGGAACTCGAGAAGACCGACGCGGACGCCGAGCGCGACACCCTTCTCGCAGGGCTGCTGCAGGTGCCCGTGGCGCCGGAGACGAAGTGGACCGATGCCGAGCGCCAGCAGGAGCTGGACAACAACGTGCAGGGCATCCTCGGCTACGTGGTGCGCTGGATCGACCAGGGCGTGGGCTGCTCGAAGGTGCCCGACATCCACAACGTCGGCCTGATGGAAGACCGCGCGACGCTGCGCATTTCGAGCCAGCACATTGCCAACTGGCTGCTGCACGGCGTGGTGACCAGGGAGCAGGTCGAGGCCACCTTCCAGCGCATGGCCGCCGTGGTCGACGGCCAGAACGCGGGCGACGCGATCTACCAGAAGATGGCCGGCAACTTCACGACCTCGGCCGCGTACCGGGCGGCCCAGGACCTGGTGTTCAAGGGCATCGAGCAGCCGAGCGGCTACACCGAGCCGCTGCTGCATGCGTGGCGGCTGAAGGTGAAGGCCGGGTCGTAAGCCAGCCGGACGTGGCGAAGATGTGGACGAACGGCAATATTGCCGCCGCCCTCCGTCCGCTGCTACTCGACCGGGAGCTTCGCCGGCTCATGACTCGGCGTTCTTCGTCTTTTTCTTGGGTGCCGCCAAGGGCGGCGTGATGGCGGAAAGCTGCCGCAGCTCGCGGCGAAGCTCGCGCTCCAACTCCTGCTCCGTGGGCAGATGCAACTGGTAGCGGCTGGCGAAGATGTTGCGTTCCTGCTGCTCGCCCAGGGTGTACTTCACTACCGCGTCGTTCTTGTCGGGGCACTGGATCACGCCCAGTGTCGGATTGTCGCCATCGGTGCGCCGCTCGCGGTCGAAATAGTTCACATAAAACTGGATCTGACCCAGGTCGCCATGGGTCAGCTTGCCAACCTTGAGGTCGATCAGCACATAGCACTTCAACACCGCGTGATAAAAAACCAGGTCGATGTAGAAGTGATCACCATCGACCGTGATGCGCTCCTGGCGCGACACGAAGGCAAAGCCCTTGCCGAGTTCCAGCAAGAAGGTTTGCAGGTTGTCGATGAGGGCCTGCTCCAGCTTCGACTCCACCAGCTTGGGCGATTCGGGCAGCCCCAGAAACTCGATCACCAACGGGTCTTTCAGAGCGTCGAGCGGTTGCATCACTTCCTGCCCATGGGTTGCCAGCCGCATCAGCCCTTTTTTGTCTTTGCTCTTGGCCAGCCGGTCGTACAGAAGGCTGGCTGTCTGGCGCGACAACTCGCGGACCGACCAAGAATTGCGGATCGCCTAGATCTCGTAGAAGGCTAGCGGCTCGCTTCGTCCCACGCGCAGAAGCTGACGATAGTGGCTCCATGACAGCGAGGGATGCAACACGCCCGGTTGCCAGCCTTCATTGCTCACCGATTTCCGTGACGGCGTCTCGGAACTTGAACACAGGGACGACGTCAAGTCCGTCGCCCCAGAATTCCGAGACGCCGTCCCGGAAATCAACTGTGGATAGTCAAGATAAAACTGTCGGAAGGCTTCGAGGTTGTCCGCGGAGTAACCGCGTCCGAACTCGGCATTCAAGCGTGCAGACAGTTCGGCCAGCAGCTTGGCGCCATACCCCGCCCGACGCTGCCCTCGTTGCTCTTCTTCAACGATTTCCGACCGATCAACCAGTTGGCCGCAACCTGCGTGGTGTTGACCGTGCGCGTCACACCGGCACGCGCGGCCTGCAAGATGTCGCGCACTCGGCCATAGAGCGGCGGAAGCGCACTCACAGTTTTGTCGCGCGCCCGTGTCGCCACGTCAGCCGGCCTCGCCTAGGTGTTGCGCGCGCGTTCCAACGCGCGGCTCACCTCGGCCGGGTCCATGCCGTACATCTCGGCAAACTCCGCCACCGTGCGGCCGCTGGCCTGGTAAGCGCGCAGCAGCGCCTCGCGCTTGGCCACCTTCTCGCCCAGTTCGGCGAATGCGTCGTCGAGCACGGCATTCAATGCCTCGTCCTGCGTGCGGCCGAACAGCTCGTACTGCTCGCGCGTCAGGCCCGAGGCTTCGATGGCTTCGACCAAACGCCCGCGCAACCGCGGGCGCAGGTCGTCGCCGGTGCGGGCCTGCCGGCGGCGAAAGACCTCGAGGATGGCATGGTGCACATGCTCGGGCGCGACGTCTTCCACCGGCAAGCCATTCAGGTCGCAGCGCTTCTCGCCCGCGGCAACGGCTTCGAGATAGCGGGTAGAACGTGCGTGGAGCCCGAGCGCGACCTTCAGGTCTTCGCGCTTGAATTCGTCCGGGTGCAAGGCCAGCAGATCTTGAAACACGCCGAGCTTGAGCGGCAGGAAGCGCGAGCCGAACATCTTCGGATAGAGCTCGAACAGGCGTTCGAGCACTGCATTCGGCTTGCGCGGCGGTCTTGCGGCCTTGGGTGTCCGGGCCTCGCCGGTGCGGTTGTTGCGGCGAGCGGGAACGCCCTCTTTCAGGGTGTCGGCGGGTTCTTGAACGGTATCGGTCATCGAAGCTTTTTACGGAATGGTTGGGGCGAACTGTAATGCCGCGATCCCGTCTGGGCCGATTGCGACGCGGCGGGGTCGATGCATCGCGTGCGGGCCACCCGACAAGGCGGAGCGCCGACTGGAACGCCGGCCACGAGACGAAGCCCGCCAGCACGCTGTTCCAGGCTTCGAGGGCCCAGGCGCGCTCAGTCGCTTCAGATGCCTCGCGCGGCCTCGGCTTCGGCACGCAGCCACCGGATGAAATCCTGCGCGTCCGCATTGCCGGCAGCGCGACGCGAACTCTCGATGAAATAGGCGCGGCGCGAAGCAGCGCCTTCGCTGAAGGGCGCGACCAGCTGCCCGCTTTGAACCAGCCCGCGCAAGAGCGGCAGGCGCCCGATCACGACGCCATGGCCGGCCACGGCCGCGGCGACCGCATCCGCGTAAAGGTTGAAGCGCATGGTCTTCTTCATGCGCAGGTCGGCGAGTCCCATCACTTCGAGCCAGGGCTCCCAATCCACTGTGGGCGTTTCGCCGTGGTCCGGCAGGTCGAGCGTGAGCAAGGTCTGGTCGACCAGATCGCTGGGCATGCGCAGCGCAGCAGCGATCTGCGGGGCGCACAGCGGCATCACCGACTCCTCGAACAGCGCAGGCCCGGTGCCGCGCACGATCGGCACGAAACGCACCGCCACGTCGATGCGGCTGCGTTCGAGATCGAGCACCTCGAGCGTGGCCGACAGCCGCACGTCGACCAGCGGATGGGTGGCAGTGAAGCGCGCCAACCGGGGAATGAGCCAGAGCGACGCGAAGCCGGGCGTGCAGGTGATTGCAACCTGCCTCGGCAGCGGCGCGGCCCGCAGGCGGGCGGTGGCATCGCGCAGGCGCTCGAGGCTGTCGACCACCGCGCGCTGCAGAACGCTCCCGGCCTCGGTCAGCACCAGCGCACGGTGGCGGCGCTCGAACAGCAGCACGCCGAGGCTGGCTTCGAGCTGCTGGATCTGCCGGCTCACGGCCGATTGCGTGAGGAACAGCTCGCCGGCAGCCCGCGTGAAGCTGAGCGTGCGCGCCGCCGCCTCGAAGCTGCGCAGCAGTTCGAGCGGTGGCAGGTCGGGTATCGCAGCCAGGCTGTTCGCATTCTCTGTATGCATGCAACGAGTTCCGAATCAACGTGTGACAGGAGAAAGAACGCTCACTATATTCATTCGCATACCGAATGCATAGGAGTACGCCATGAGCACCGCCACCGGAACCGGCCGCTTTCACCTGAGCCTGTCGAAGCGCACCATCTTCACCCTGCCCGATGCTGCGGGCGTCGGCATCGAATGCCGCAGCGGCAGCGTCTGGCTCACGCTCGATCACGACCCGCGCGACATCGTGCTAGCGCCGGGCGAGCGCTTCGTGGGAGACACCCACCGGCGCTTGCTGGTGTCGGCACTCGAGCCGAGCTGCATCGCCGTGTCCGGGTCGCGGCCGGCGGCACTGCCCGCGCATGCGCCGAAGCCGTCGCGTTGGCGACTTCTGCCCCGCGGGATGTCCCCGGCTTGACCACCCGCCCCTGCGCGCCGGACCATCGACGGTCTTCACGCAAGGAATTCATCAGATGGCAGAGGCATACATCGTGGCCGCCGTGCGCACCGCCGGCGGCCGCCGCGGCGGCAAGCTCGCCGGCTGGCATCCGGCCGACCTGGCGGCACAGGTCATCGACGCGCTGGTCGCGCAAAGCGGCATCGACCCGGCCGCGGTAGAAGACGTGATCCTCGGCTGCGTCAGCCAGGTCGGCGAGCAGGCCACCAACGTGGCGCGCAATGCGGTGCTGGCATCGGGCCTGCCCGAATCGGTGCCGGGCACCTCGGTCGACCGGCAGTGCGGCTCGTCGCAGCAGGCGCTGCATTTCGCGGCGCAGGCCGTGATGTCGGGCAGCATGGACGCGGTGATCGCAGGCGGCGTCGAAAGCATGACGCGGGTGCCCATGTTCACGCCCAACGCGCTGGCGGCCAAGGCCGGCCTCGGCAACTACATGAGTCCGGGCATGCAGCGGCGCTATCCGGGCGTCGAGTTCAGCCAGTTCACCGGCGCCGAGATGATCGCCAGGAACTACGGCTTGTCGAAGGATGCACTCGACCGCCATGCCTTCGAGAGCCACAAGCGCGCGATCGCGGCGAGCCGCGAAGGCGCCTTCGCCGGCGAGATCCTGCCGGTCGAGATCCTTCTTGCCGACGGCGCCGGCAGCGCAACGATGCACACGGTCGACGAAGGCATCCGCTTCGAGGCCACGCTCGAAGGCATCCAGGGCGTGAAGCTGATTGCCGAAGGCGGCGTCTGCACCGCGGCCACTGCCAGCCAGATCTGCGACGGCGCCAGCGGTGTGCTGGTGGTCAGCGAGCGCGGCCTGAAGGCGCTGGGGGTGAAGCCGCTGGCGCGCATCCACCACATGAGCGTGCTCGGCCACGACCCGGTCGTCATGCTGGAGGCGCCGATTCCCGCGACCGCCCGCGCGCTCGAGAAGGCCGGCATGAAGATCGGCGACATCGACCTGTACGAAGTGAACGAAGCCTTTGCACCGGTGCCGCTGGCATGGCTGCAGAAGCTCGACGCCGACCCGGCCCGGCTCAATGTGAACGGCGGCGCCATCGCGCTCGGCCATCCGCTCGGCGCATCGGGCACCAAGCTGATGACCACGCTGATCCATGCGCTCGGACAGCGGGGCAAGCGCTACGGCCTGCAGACCATGTGCGAAGGCGGCGGCATGGCCAACGTCACTATCGTCGAGAGGCTCTGATGACCGCCGTTCTGTGGGAACTGAAAAGCGGCGTCGCGACGCTGACGCTGAACCTGCCGGCCAGGCTCAACCCGATCGCGCTCGACCTGCAGCACGCGCTGCGCGACGCCCTGGCGCGCGTGCGCGACGACCGCAGTGTGCGCGCCGTGGTGCTCACCGGCGCCGGCAAGGCCTTCTGCGTGGGCGCCGACCTGAGCGCGATGCGCGAACCCGAAGGCGGCAAGACGCTCGGCGACCAGACCGCCGAATGGATGCAGTCCGTCAGCAATCCGCTCATCGAAGAGATCCGCGCGCTGCCGGTGCCGGTGGTCTGCGCCGTCAACGGTGCCGCGGCCGGCGCCGGCGTGGGCCTGGCGCTTGCCGGCGATGTGGTGCTCGCGGCTCGCAGCGCGTACTTCTACCTTCCCTTCCTGCCCAAGCTCGGCATCGTGCCCGACCTGGGCTGCACCTGGTTCGTGCCACGGCTGGTCGGCGCCGCGCGTGCCATGGGCATGAGCCTGCTCGACGAGCGCCTGTCGGCCGAGCGCGCAGCCCAGTGGGGGCTGATCTGGGCCAGCGTCGAGGACGACCTGCTGTTCGCCGAAGCGCAGCAGGTCGCGCAGCGCCTCGCGCGGCTGCCCGCGCATGCAGTGCTCGAAGCGCGCCGTGCCTTCGAAGCCTCGGCGCGTCACACGCTGCCGCAGCAACTGCACTACGAGAGCGAGCGGCAGCGCGAACTGATCGAGGCGCCGAGCTTCACCGAAGGCGTCTCGGCCTTCCTGCAGAAGCGCGCGCCGGTGTTCCCGGAGCGCTGAAAGCGATGATCGAACGCACGCTTTTCACGCCCGACCATGAAGCCTTCCGCGACAGCTTCCGCCGCTTCATGGACAAGGAGATCGCACCGTTCCACGACGCCTGGGAAGAGCAGGGCTACGTCGAGCGCGCGGTCTGGGACAAGGCCGGCGAGAACGGTTTTCTCTGCATGGCGCTGCCCGAGGAATACGGTGGCGCCGGCGCCGACCTGCTCTATTCGGTGATCCAGTTCGAGGAACTCTGGGCGCGCGGCTTCACCGGTATCGGCTACGGGCTGCACAGCGAGATCGTGGCGCCCTACATCCTGCGCTACGGCACGCCAGAGCAAAAGACCCGTTACCTGCCCAGGCTCGCGAGCGGCGAGATGATCGGCGCCATCGCGATGAGCGAGCCGGCTGCCGGCAGCGACCTGCAGGCGGTGCGCACCACGGCTGCGAAGCAGTCCGATGGCAGCTACCTGATGAACGGCAGCAAGACCTTCATCACCAACGGCTGGCATGCCGACCTGGTGATCGTGGTCGCCAAGACCGACCCTGCGGGCGGCGCCAAGGGCACCAGCCTGTTCCTGGTCGAGCGCGGCGTGGCCGGCTTCGAGAAAGGCAAGCGCCTGAAGAAGCTGGGCCTGAAAGCGCAGGACACGTCCGAGCTGTTCTTCAACGACGTGCGCCTGCCGGCCGATGCGCTGCTCGGCGGCGTGGCGCAGGAGAACCGCGGCTTCGTCTGCCTGATGGAGCAGCTGCCGTGGGAGCGGCTGCAGATCGCGATCAGCGCGGTGGCTGCATCGCAGGCCGCGATCGACCACACGGTGGCCTACGTGAAGGACCGCAAGGTGTTCGGCCAGCCGGTGGCGGCCTACCAGAACACCCGCTACAAGCTGGCCGAGCTGCAGACCGAGGTGCAGGTGGCGCAGGTGTTCGTCGACAAGTGCATCGAGCTCCTGATGCACGAAGACCTCGACACCGCGACCGCCAGCATGGCCAAGTACTGGACCACCGACCTGCAGTGCAAGGTGATGGACGAGTGCGTGCAGCTGCACGGCGGCTACGGCTACATGTGGGAGTACCCGGTGACCCGCGCCTACGCCGACGCCCGCGTGCAGCGCATCTACGGCGGCACCAACGAGATCATGAAAGAGGTGATCACGCGGGCGATGGGGTTGCCGGGGCGCTGAACCTCGGGCCCTGGCATCCGGCATGGGGCTGCGGGAGAATGCCGCATGCCCATCCTCAATGCCTTCTACGCCCAGTCCGGCGGCGTCACCTCGGTCATCAACGCCTCGGCCTGCGGCGTGATCGAGACGGCACGCCGGCACCCCGACCGAATCGGCAATGTCTATGCCGGGCGCAACGGCATCCTCGGCGCGCTGACCGAGGACCTGATCGATACCGGCAGCGAGCCGGCCGACGCCATCGCGGCGTTGCGCAGCACGCCGGCGGGCGCCTTCGGCTCCTGCCGCTACAAGCTGAAATCGCTGGAGAAGAATCGCCGCGAGTACGAGCGGCTGATCGAGGTGTTCAAGGCGCATGACATCGGCTATTTCTTCTACAACGGCGGCGGCGATTCGGCCGACACCTGCTTCAAGGTGAGCCAGCTTTCGCAGTCGCTCGGCTACCCCCTGCAGGCGATCCACGTACCCAAGACCATCGACAACGACCTGCCGCTCACGGACTGCTGCCCGGGCTTCGGCTCGGTCGCCAAGTACGTGGCCGTGTCCACGCTCGAAGCCTCGCTCGACGTGCGCTCGATGGCGGCCACGTCCACCAAGGTGTTCGTGCTCGAGGTGATGGGGCGGCATGCGGGCTGGATCGCGGCGGCCGGGGGGCTGGCCGCGGACCACGGCATTCCGGTGGTGATTTTGTTCCCCGAGATTGCGTTCGACCAGCCGGCCTTCCTGGCGCGGGTGGATGCGATGGTCAAGCACCACGGCTACTGCACGGTCGTTGTGTCCGAAGGCTGCCACCATCCGGACGGCACCTTCCTCGCCGAGCAGGGCAGCAAGGACGCTTTCGGCCACGCACAGCTCGGCGGCGCCGCGCCAGTGGTGGCGCAGATGGTGAAGGAAGCGCTGGGCTACAAGTTCCACTGGGCGGTGGCCGATTACCTGCAGCGATCGGCTCGCCACATCGCATCGGCGACCGACGTGCGGCAGGCCTACGAACTGGGGCAGCGCGCGGTCGAGCTAGCGCTCGAAGGTCAGAACGCGGTGATGCCGACCATCGAGCGCACCTCCGATGTGCCCTACGCGTACCGCATCGGCAGCGCGCCGCTCGACGCGGTTGCGAATGCCGAGAAGTTCATGCCGCGCGAGTTCATTTCCCCCGACGGCTACGGCATCACCGAAGCCTGCCGGCGCTACCTGCTGCCGCTGATCCAGGGCGAGGACTATCCGCAGTACCGGGACGGTATGCCGCTCTACGTGACGCTGAAGAACCGTGCCGTCGGCAAGAAGCTCGCCGCGTTCGAGGTTGCCTGATGGATGCGGCCTCGCGCTGCCCGTTGTGCGGCGAGGCGAATCGCTGCGCGATGGAACGCGAGCGCGAAACCGGCCAGCCGCAGCCGCCCTGCTGGTGCACGCAGGCCGACTTCAGTCCGGCGCTGCTGGCGAGCCTGCCCGCCGCATCGCGCGGCATCGCCTGCATCTGCGCCCGCTGCGCTACTGCTGGTGCTGCGCCGCTTCGGCAGTGAGCGGCTGTGTCCCCGTCGCGGGCTCGCGCTGCCCGGCAATCACCTGATGAATGAACTGCAGCTTGCCGACCGCCTGGCGCGGCAGCACGAAGGGATAGAAATCCGGCTGGCCCATGCTGCGCGAGAGCTCGTTGAGCACATTGGTCAGCCGCACCCAGCCATTCAGAAAGTCGAGAAAGCGGGCGGCATCGGGGTGCTCTGGCTGCCAGAGGTCGTCGGCACCGAAGAGGTCGCTGGTGAGTTCGACGTTCTGCGCATCTACCCCGAAGCTCATCGCGGTGTCCGCCGTGTCGGCCATATGCAGGTAGTGGGCCCAGGTTTCGGCCCAGTCCTCCCATGGATGCGAACTTGCATAGTTGGTGACGTAGCGGTCCCGCCAGTCGGGCGGCGGACCGCTTGCGTAGTACGACTGCAGCGCGCTGGCGTAGTCGGGCCGCTCGTCGCCGAACAGGGCGCGGAATTCGTCGATCCACGGCGTCGGCAGGATCAGCAGGTCCCAGTAGTGGTGGCCGATCTCGTGGCGGAAGTGGCCCAGGAGCGTGCGATAGGGTTCGCGCATTTCAGCGCGGATGCGTTCGCGCACCGCGTCTTCGGCCTCTTCCGCATTGAGCGTGATCACGCCTTCCTCGTGGCCGGTCAGTACGCGCGGGCTGCCGGGCGCGGCGTCGCTCAGGAAGTCGAAGGCCAGGCCATGGACCGGATCGGCGAGCCGGGTGACCACCGGCAACCCAAGCGCCAGAAGCTGCGAGACGAGCCGCCGCTTGGCCAGCTCGAGCTTGCGCCAGAGTTCGCCGTTGCTTTCGACCGAAAGATCGGGGATCGTGCGCGTCACGCTGCATGCGAGGCACAAGCCGGGCACGAGCCCGTCGGTGCCCAGGGCCGGATCGTCGCCGTCCCGCGGCGCCGGAACCATCCAGTTGCACGATGCCGGCGTGGTCAGGTTCGCGCAGCGCCGGTAGGCAGGGCCTTGCGAGTCACCGAACACGGTGAACGTGTCCGGCTCGATCTGGCCCGGGTCCAGGGGCGCGAGCGGCACCACGCCCAGCTTGTCGATCACATAGCCCAGCGGCGTCTGACAGGCCAGGCAGCGGCTGTTGCCGAGGAACACCGGTCGGCCGCATTGGCACTGGTAGGCGCGGCTGACCGTCGGTGCCTGCAACTCCGTGGCGAGCGAGGGCGCTTGTTGGGGTTCGACGGCGGTGCCGCCGCTTTGTGTCTGTAGATCCATGGAAGCGAGCCATTGTGAAGGCGCGCGGCGCCGGCATGTGGCGCACAACGCCGATTTCAATGTAGGACGAGCCAACCGGCTTCGCTTCGGCGGCGCTGCGGTCTAATGACTGCCATGTGCCAGCTCCTTGGAATGAACTGCAACACGCCGACCGACGTGACCTTCAGCTTCACCGGTTTCGCACAGCGCGGCGGCCGCACCGACCACCATGCCGACGGCTGGGGCATCGCCTTTTTCGAAGACCGCGGCCTGCGGCATTTCGTCGATCACCAGCCGGCCTGCGACTCGCCGGTGGCCGAGCTGATCCGGCGCTATCCGATCAAGAGCCGCAACGTCATTGCCCACATCCGCAAGGCCACGCAGGGCGGCCTCAACCTGCAGAACTGCCATCCTTTCGTGCGCGAGCTGTGGGGCCGCTACTGGGTCTTTGCGCACAACGGCGACCTGAAGGACTTCAGGCCGCGCCTGCACGGCAGCTTCCATCCGGTCGGCACCACCGACAGCGAGCATGCCTTCTGCTGGCTGATGCAGGAACTGGCCAAGTCGCACGCCGGCGTGCCGAGCGTCGAGGAGCTGACGCTCACGCTGCGCGAGCTGGCGCCTCGCATTGCCGCGCACGGCACCTTCAACTTCATGCTGTCGAACGGGCAGGCGCTCTGGTCGCATGCGTCGACGCAGCTCTGGTACGTCGAGCGGCGCCATCCGTTCCTGACGGCCGAGCTGTCCGATGAAGACCTGAGCATCGACTTTGCGCAGCACACCACGCAGAACGACCGGGTGGCGGTGGTGGTGACGTCGCCCTTGACCACCAACGAGACCTGGACCGCCTTTGCGCCCCATGAACTCGCGGTATTCGTCGACGGGCAGCGCGCCGGCTGACATCACTCGCCGCGGACCGCGTTGGTCTGTGGATAATAATGGTTCTCATTTGCACCATTATTCTCAACAACCATGCCTTCTTCCTTCCCGAACCTGCGTCCAGTCGCCGTCGCCGCCGTGCTCGCAATCGAGGCCATCGCCGCCTCTGCGCAGACCGCCCCCGCCAAGCAGGCCGCGACACTGCCGACGGTGACCGTCGAAGCCAGCGCCGATGCATCGGCTGAAGGCCTGGCCAGGCCTTTCGCCGGGGGTCAGGTGGCGCGCGGCGGCAGGGTCGGCGTGCTGGGCAACCAGGAGGTCATGGACACCCCGTTCTCGATCACCAGCTATACCAACGAGTTGATCCAGAACCAGCAGGCAAAGAGCGTCGCCGACGTGCTGCGCAACGACCCCTCGGTGCGGCAGGCGCGCGGCTTCGGCAACTTCCAGGAGTTGTACGTGGTGCGCGGCTTCCCGGTGTATTCGGACGACATCGCCTACAACGGCCTCTACGGCATGCTGCCGCGGCAGTACATCGCGTCTGAGTTCTTCGAGCGGGTGGAGGTGTTTCGCGGCGCCAACAGCTTCCTGAACGGTGCCGCACCCGGCGGCAGCGGCATCGGCGGCGCGATCAACCTGCTGCCCAAGCGCGCGCCGAACGAGCCGCTCTCGCGCATCACAGCCGGCGCGCAGACCGGGGGGCAAGGCTTCGCTGCGGCCGACCTGGCGCGCCGCTTCGGGCCGGACCAGAGCACCGGTGTGCGCCTGAATGCAGTGCGGCGCGACGGCGGCACCGGCATCGACGGCGAGAAGCAGGCCCTGAGCGCGCTCGCCGTGGGCCTGGACTGGCGCAGCCGCAACGCGCGCATCTCGGCAGACGTCGGTTACCAGGACCACGGGCTGCGCGCCGGCCGGCCGAACGTGACGCCCTCTTCGACGCTGCCGATTCCGGCAGCGCCGGACGCGAGCATCAACTATGCGCAGCCCTGGACCCGGTCGAGCGAGCGCGACACCTTCGGCACCGTGCGTGCCGAGGTCGACCTCACCGACGGCATCACCGCCTGGGCGGCTGGCGGCGTGCGGCGCAGCAGCGAGTCGAACTCGCTGACCGGGTTGTCGCTGGTCGATGCGCTCGGCAACAGCGCGTCGTCGCGCTTCGACAACGAGCGCGAGGACCGCATCGGCACCGCTGAGATCGGCCTCAGGGCAAAGTTCGCGACCGGGCCGGTCGGCCACACGCTGAGTGCGTCGGCATCGAACTACCGCGGCGAGGAGCGCAACACCTTCGCGTTCTCGGGCACGAGCATTCGCACCAATCTCTACGCGCCCGTGGCTTCGCTGCCGCCGGCTGCGGGCGCCCTCACCGGCGGAGTACTGAGCAATCCGCTGCGGGTGGCCGACACGCGCCTGTCGAGCGTCGCCGTGGCCGATACGCTGGCCTTCGCGCAGGACACGGTGCTCGTCACGCTCGGCGCGCGCCGGCAGACGATCGAGAAGATCGGCTACGACTACGACACAGGGGCGGAGATCAGCCGCTACGACCGGTCGAAGACCACGCCGGTCGCCGGCATCGTCTTCAAGGCGACGCGCGACCTGTCCCTCTACGCGAGCTACATCGAGGCGCTGACGCCGGGCGAAGCCGCGCCCATCCAGGCGAACGGCCTGCCGGTGACCAATGCCGGGCAGGTGTTCGCACCCTTCGTTTCCCGGCAGAAGGAAGCGGGCATCAAGTACGACGGCGGCGGCATCGGCGGCAGCATCGCCTACTTCACGACGGGCAAGCCGAACTACTTCGTGCAGGACCAGAGCTTCGGCGCCTACGGCGAGCAACGCAACCGCGGGATCGAGCTCTCGGTGTTCGGCGAACCGGTGAAGGGGCTGCGGCTGCTCGGCGGACTCACGCTGCTCGATGCCGAACAGCGCCGCACGCAAGGCGGCGCGACCGACGGCCGCGATGCCATCGGCGTGCCCGGCACGCAGCTCAACGTCGGCGCCGAATGGGACGTGCCGGGCGTGCGCGGCCTCGCGCTGGACGCACGGCTGCTGCACACGTCGAAGCAGTACGCCGACGCTGCCAACACCCAGGCGCTGCCGGCATGGATGCGTGTCGACATCGGTGCGCGCTATCTGATGGACATCGGCAACGGCCGCCTGCTCACGCTGCGGGGGCGCATCGACAACCTGTTCGACAAGTCGTACTGGGCGTCGGCCGGCGGCTTCCCCGGCTCCAACTACCTGGTGCTCGGCGCACCGCGCACGTTCGTGGTGAGCGCCTCGGTCGATTTCTGAGGATGCGCAGCCTCTGGACCGTCGTACACCGCTGGGTCGGGCTCGCGATCGCGCTGTTCCTGATCGTCGCCGGCCTGACCGGCGCCGTGACCTCCTGGGACCACCAGCTCGACGAGTGGCTCAACGCGGACATCATGGAAGCGCCTGGACGCGGCGCGCTGCGCGATCCGATGGCGCTGGCAGCCGCCGTGGAGGCGGCCGATCCGCGCACGCAGGTGAGCTACATACCGCTCGGGCTCGAGGAAGGCCATGCGGCTTCGTTCCTGGTGCGCGCGCGCACCGACCCTGCCACCGGCCGGCCGCATGTGCTCGACCACAACAACGTGTTCATCGATCCGGTCACGGCGCAGATCACCGGCCGGCGCGACTCGAACGCCGTGTCGCTGTCGCGCCGCAGCCTGATGCCGTTTCTGCGGCACCTGCACTACAGCCTGCACATCCCCGCCTTCCGGGGCACCGACCGCTGGGGTTACTGGCTGATGGGCGGCGTGGCGCTGGTGTGGCTGCTGGACAGCATGGTGGCCTTCTATCTGACGACACCACGGCGCCTTCGGGCCGCCGTTGGCGGTGCGGAACGGCACCGCAACGCGGCTGGCTGGCTGCAGCGCTGGAAGCCGTCGTGGCTGCTGCGCTGGCGCGCTGGTGGCTACAAGCTCAACTTCGACCTGCATCGCGCCGGCGGCCTGTGGATCTGGGGCCTGATCCTGGTGGTGGCCTTCACCTCGTTCTCGCTCAACCTGTACCGCGAGGTGTTCTACCCGTTGCTGTCGCTGGTGTCGAAGACCACGCCCGGACCCTACGAGACGCAGACACCCGCGCCCTACGGGACCTACATCGCGCCGACGCTGGGCTTTGCCGAAGCGGTGCGCATCGCCAAGGCCGAGGCGGCACGCCGCGGCTTCGAGACGCCGCCCGGCGGCATCTATTACGGCGGCGACCTGGCGTTCTACAACGTGTCCTTCTTCGACCCGGCCGACGAGCACGGCGCGCGCGGCATGGGGCTGTCGAACCTGTACATCGACGCGCACGACGGCAGCGTGCTGGGCCAGCACCGGCCGTGGCACGGCACCGCCGCCGACGTCTTTTTGCAGCTGCAGTTTCCGCTGCATTCGGGCCGCATCCTCGGCATGCCGGGGCGCATCCTGATGTCGCTGATGGGCGTGATGGTCGCGATGCTGTCGGTCACCGGCATCGTGATCTGGGCGCGCAAGCGGCGCGCACGCTCGCTGCAGGCTGCCGCTATTTCAGGTGCGCTTCGAGCGCATCGATGAACATCGCCGGCACGTCGAAGCCGGTCTGCTCGGTGATCTCCTGGAAGCAGGTCGGACTGGTGACGTTGATCTCGGTCAGCGACTTGCCGATCACGTCGAGGCCGATCAGCAGCAGGCCGCGCTCGTTCAGCACCGGGCCGATGGCTTCGGCGATGCGCCGGTCTTCGTCGGTCAACGGCTGCGCCACGCCCTTGCCACCGGCCGCAAGATTGCCCCGCACTTCGGTGCCCTGCGGAATGCGCGCCAGGCTGTAGGGCACCGGCTGGCCGCCGATCACGAGGATGCGCTTGTCGCCCTGCACGACCTCGGACACGAAGCGCTGGACCATGATGGTTTCGGCGCCGTCCTTGTTGAGCGTCTCGACGATCGAGCCGAGGTTCAACGCATCGGCCTTGACGCGGAAGATGCCCATGCCGCCCATGCCGTCGAGCGGCTTCAGGATGATGTCCTGGTGCTCGGCATGGAAAGCGCGCACCGCCGCCGCGTCGCGCGTGACCAGCGTGGGCGTGGTGTATTCGGCGAACTCCATGATCGCCAGCTTCTCGGGATGGTCGCGCAGCGCGCGCGGCCGGTTCACCACCCGCGCGCCTTCGCGCTCGGCCTGCTCGAGCAGGTGGGTGGCGTAGATGTATTCGGCGTCGAAGGGCGGGTCTTTTCGCATCAGGACCACGTCGAAGGAATGCAGCGCGCGCTCGAGCACGGCGTCCGCGCGGTACCACGCGTGCGGCTCGCCGGTCAGCGTGATGGCGCGCGCCTGCGCAGTGACGGGTCGGCCCCGCTGCCAGCCCAGATGCCGCGGCTCGCAGACCGAGACGGTGTGGCCGCGGCGCTGCGCCTCGCGCATCATCGAGAAGGTCGTGTCCTTGTAGATCTTGAACTGCTCGAGCGGGTCGGCAACGAAGAGGATGTGCATCACGAAGTCTTTCCGGCGGTCGGTGTGGAGGCGTCCGCTTCGGCAGCGGCACGATGGTCAGGGGCGATCTTGCCGGCAGCGGCGATGTCCTTGCCGGCAAAGGGCTTGCGGCCGAGCCGCTGTATCCCGAGCGCGGCGGCGCCGGCCACGACGCCCCAGAAAGCCGAGCCGATGCCGGCGATGGCAACCCCCGACAGCGTGACGAGAAAAGTGATCAGCGCCGCCTCGCGAGTGCGTTCGTCGCGCACTGCCGCAGCCAGCCCGCTGCCGATGGTGCCGAGCAGCGCGAGGCCCGCAATGGCGGCGACCAGTTCCTTCGGGAATGCCGTGAGCAAGCCCGTGACCGCTGCACCGAAGAGCCCGATCACGACATAGATTGCACCGCAGCTTACCGCCGCGGTGTAGCGGCGCGCCGGATCTTCATGCGCCTCGCGGCCCATGCAGATGGCCGCGGTGATGGCGCTGAGGTTGAGCGCGAAGGCACCGAAAGGCGCCAGCAGCAGCGTGGCCAGGCCGCTGATGGTGAGCAGCTTCGATACCGGCAGGTCGTAGCCCGCGGCCCGGATCGCGGCCACGCCGGGCAGGTTCTGCGAAGCCATGGTCACGACGAACAGCGGCAGCGCCAGGCTCACCGCAGCCTGCCAGGTGAAGACCGGCATCGTGAACACCGGCAGCGCGAGGCTGAACTGCACCGCGCTCCATGCCAGCTCGCCACGGGCGGCGACGAAGACGATGGCGACCAGCAGCGTCAGCGGAACGGCATAGCGCGGCAGCACGCGCCGGGCGATCAGGTAGGCGCCAAGCATCAGCAGCACCAGCGGCAGCGCGGTCCGCGCGGCCAGGAAGGCTTCGAGCCCGAAGCGCGCCAGCACGCCGGCGAGCAGTGCCGAGGCCAGGGCCATCGGGATCTTGTTCATGACCCGTTCGAACCAGCCGGTGGCGCCGGCGAGCGTCATCAGCACGGCGCAAACGACGAAGGCGCCAACCGCTTCGTTCATGCCGTAGCCGGCGCCCGCCACCGCTAGCACCGCTGCGCCGGGCGTGCTCCAGGCGATCATCACCGGCTTGCGCCACCATAGCGAGGACAGCGCCGACGCCAGGCCCATGCCGAGCCCGAGCGCCCACATCCAGGAGCTGATCATTTCGGGCGTGGCACCGAAGGCCTGCGCGGCCTGGAACACGATGGCGACCGAGCTGGTAAAGCCCACCAGCACCGCGACGAAACCGGCGGTGAAGGCCGAGAGACTCAGGTCCTTGAAGAAGCGCATGCGGCCTCAGATTTCGATCTTGGAGCCCAGCTCGACCACCGCGTTGTTGGGCAGGCCAAGGAAGTCGGCCGCACCGCTCGCGTTGTGATGCATCTGCGCAAATAGTTTTTCGCGCCATGGCGCCATGCCGCTGCCGAGCGTGGGAATCACCACGTCGCGCGACAGGAAGTAGCTGGTGGTCATGGCTTCGAGCTGGCAGCCGCGCATGCGTGCATGCTCCAGCGCGCGCGGCAGGTCCACGTCGTTCTTGAAGCCGTAGTGCACGATGACCTGCCAGCAGTGATGGCCGAGCGCTTCGATCTCGACGCGCTTGTCCATCGATATCCAGGGCACCTCGTGGTTGCGCACGGTCACGAACAGGTTCTGCTCGTGCAGCACCTTGTTGTGCTTCAGGTTGTGCAGCAGCGCGTTGGGCACGGTGCCCGGCTCGGCCGTCAGGAACACGGCGGTGCCGTCGACGCGTGCGGGTGGGCTGACGAAGACCGAGTCGAGAAAATTCCGCAGGTCGATGGCCTCGGCCAACTGGGTCTTGCCCATCAGCCGTCGGCCCTCTTTCCAGGTGATCATCAGCGTGAAGATGACGCTGCCGATCGCAAGCGGAAACCAGCCGCCCTGGAAAAACTTGAGCAGGTTGGAAGCGAAGAAAAGAAAGTCGATGACGAAGAAGGCACCGGTGGCGCCGATGCACAGCGCCAGCGGGTACCTCCACGCATAGCGAATGACGAAGAAGGTCAGCACGGTGGTGATCAGCATGTCGGCCGTGACGGCGATGCCGTAGGCCGCGGCCAGGTTGCTCGATGAGCGGAACAGCACGACCGCCAGCACGATCGCGACGAACAGCCCCCAGTTGACGAACGGTATGTAGATCTGCCCCGCGGTGCGCACGCTGGTGTGCTGGATGTTCAGGCGCGGCAGATAGCCGAGCTGGATGACCTGCCGCGTCACGCTGAACGCGCCGGTGATGAGCGCCTGCGAGGCGATCACGGTCGCGGCAGTGGCCAGCAGCACCAGCGGGATCAACGCCCACTCGGGCGCCATCATGAAGAACGGGTTCTTGACCGCCAGCGGGTTGTCCAGCAGCAGCGCGCCCTGGCCGAAGTAGTTGAGCATGAGCGCCGGCATGACGACCGAGAACCATGCGATGCGGATCGGCCGCTTGCCGAAATGCCCCAGGTCGGCATAGAGCGCTTCGGCGCCGGTGACGCACAGCACGGTCGCCCCCAGGATGATGAAGCTGGTGCCCGGGTTGTTCCAGATGAAGCGCAGGGCGTAGTGCGGACTTGCGGCCCGCAGGATCTCCGGATGGTTGACGATCTGCGACACGCCCAGCAAGGCGATGGCCAGGAACCAGGCCAGCGTCAGCGGCCCGAAAAACCGCCCGATGCCTGCGGTGCCGCGCTTTTGCACCACGAACAGGCCGAACAGCACGACCAGCGTGATCGGTATCACGTAGCTCGCGAAATACGGCGAAACGACCTCCAGCCCCTCGACGGCCGACAGCACCGAAATGGCCGGCGTGATGACCCCGTCGCCATAGAAAAGCGAGGTGCCGAAGATGCCGACTATCAGCAGGACGCGGCGCAGGCGCGGCTTGTCGACCACCGCCTGCGAAGCCAGCGCGAGCATCGCAACGAGCCCCCCTTCGCCGGCGTTGTCGGCCCTGAGCACGAGCACCACGTACTTGAGCGAGACGATCACCGTCAGCGTCCAGAAGAACATCGACAGGATGCCGTAGATGTTTTCGACCGTGAACTGCACGTGGCCGTGGCCGAACACTTCCTTTACTGCATACAGCACGCTGGTGCCGATGTCGCCATAGACGACGCCGATGGCCGCGACGATCAGCGCGGTGGAGGAGGTTTTGGTGGAGGACACGAAGTCGATCGAAAGAGGCGTCTGGCTTGCAGCGGCAGGCCCCGGCGCATCGACAGCCTGTGGGGCCGCGGCGCCGCGCTCTTTCGTTTGCGTTGCTTTGGGGTCGCTATTTTGACGCCGCCGCGGGGCCCCGCAAGCTGCACTGCAAAATCATTCGTAGATTTCGGCGTCCGGGTCGGTCGCTTCGAGTTCGTAGCTGGCCGCCACCATGGCCAGCCGGCCGATCACGCCGTACATGTAGAAGCGGTTGGGCGCGCTCGCGCCCGGCTTGGCTCCCGGCTGCGGTAAGTGCGCACTCTCCGAGAAGGCCAGCGGCACGAAGCTCGCGCCCGGCAGGTTCAGGTTTTCGTCGGGCTTGCGCTCCGGGTGCACCCGGTAGAAGCCGCCGACCACGTAGCGGTCCATCATGTAGACCACCGGCTCGGCGACACCGTTGTGCACGCGCTCGTTGGTCAGCACGCCTTCCTGCACGATCATCTCGATCGGTCCCGAGTCGCTGCCGGCACCGCTTGACTGGCCGTTGCGCGACCTGCGGTCCAGCGCGTCCAGGTCCTTGACGTCGCGCACGGTCATCACACCCATGTCGGAAGCGCCGTTGTCGGCCTTGACGATGACGAACGGCTTCTCGTTGATGCCGTATTCCTTGTACTTGCGCCGGACCTTGGTGAGCAGCGCATCGACATGGCTGGTCAGCACGTCCATGCCCTGCCCGTCGGAGAAATTGACCGCGCCGGCCCGGGCGTACATCGGATTGATGAGCCAGGGATCGACGCCCAGCAGCTTGCCGAAGCGCTTGGACACCTCTTCGTAGCTGTGGAAGTGGTTGCTCTTGCGGCGCACCGACCAACCGGCATGCAGCGGCGGCAGCAGGTACTGCTCGTGCAGGTCTTCGAGGATGCCTGGCGTGCCGGCCGACAGGTCGTTGTTGAGCAGGATGGTGCAGGGATCGAAATGCTTGAGGCCGAGCCGCCGCTTGCCGCGCACCACCGGCTCCAGGCAGACCGAGTCGCCGTTCGGCAGCTCGATCTTCTTGGGCGACTTGATCGCCGGATCGATCGAGCCCACACGCACGTTGAGCCCGGCCATGTGGAAGATGCGCACCAGCTGGGCCACGTTGGCCAGGTAGAAGGTGTTGCGCGAATGGTTCTCGGGAATCACCAGCAGGTTGCGCGCCTCGGGGCAGATCTTCTCGATCGCGGCCTGCGCCGCCTGCACGGCCAGCGGCAGCATCTGCTGCGTCAGGTTGTTCCAGCCACCGGGATAAAGATTGGTGTCGACCGGCGCCAGCTTGAAGCCGGCATTGCGGATGTCGACCGCGCTGTAGAACGGCGGCGTGTGCTCCATCCATTCGAGACGAAACCAGCGCTCGATGGCCGGCATGGAGTCGAGAACGCGCTGTTCGAGTTCGTTGATGGGGCCGGTCAGGGCGGTGACGAGGTGGGGGACCATGCGGCGGCCTTGTGATGCGTGTTCTGCGGCTAGGGACGGGATTGTAGGATTTGGGGGCGCTGCGGGCGATGACAAGCGGTCCGAACACGGAACAGGACGCAGAGATCGCGAAGGTTTCGCGATCTCTGCGTCCGGTCAAGCCCGTTCTCAGCCCCGGACTTCGCCCTGCCCCAGCACCACGTACTTGAGGGACGTCAGCCCCTCGATGCCCACCGGCCCGCGCGCATGGAACTTGTCGGTGCTGATGCCGATCTCCGCGCCCAGGCCGAACTCGAAGCCATCGGCGAAGCGCGTGCTCGCGTTCACCATCACGCTCGCCGAGTCCACCTCGCGCAGGAAGCGCTGCGCATGCACATGGTCGCGCGTGACGATGGCGTCGGTGTGGTGGCTCGAATAGCGGTTGATGTGGGCGATGGCTTCGTCCACGCCGTCGACCACCTTGATGCTGATCACGGCCGCCAGGTATTCCTCCGACCAGTCGGACTCGACTGCATCGACGACCGAGGCGCCGGCGGGCAGGGCGCCCTGTGCGCGCAGGATTCGCGCTGCGGCCGCGTCGCAGCGCATCTCGACCCCCTTGGCTGCGAAGATGGCGCCGATCTCGGGGAGGAACACCTCCGCCATCGAGGCCGCCACGAGCAGCCCTTCGGCGGCATTGCAGGGGCTGTACTTCTGGGTCTTGGCGTTGTCGACGATCGCCACCGCCATGTCGAGCTCGGCCGTGTCGTCCACGTACACATGGCAGTTGCCGTCGAGATGCTTGATGACCGGCACCTTGGCCTCGCGGCTGATGCGCTCGATCAGGCCCTTGCCCCCGCGCGGGATGATCACGTCGACGAACTCGGGCATGGCGATCAGCCGGCCCACGGCTTCGCGGTCGGTGGTCTGCACGAGTTGCACCGCCTCGACCGGCAGGCCGGCCTCGGCCAGCGCCTCGGCGACCAGGGCCGCGAGCGCCTTGTTCGACTCGATCGCTTCCGACCCACCGCGCAGGATGGCCGCATTGCCGCTCTTGATCGCCAGGCTCGCCGCCTCGATGGTCACGTTGGGCCGGCTCTCGTAGATCATGCCGAAGACGCCGATCGGCACCCGCATCTGGCCCACGCGTATGCCGCTGGGCTGCTGCTTCATGCCGATCACCTCGCCGATCACGTCGGGCATCGCGGCCAGCTGCTCGCAGCCGAGCGCCACCGTGTCGATCACCTTTGGCGTGAGCCTGAGCCGGTCGAGCATCGGCGCCGACAGGCCGGCGGCGGTGGCGCGCTCGATGTCGCGCGCATTGGCCGGTGCCAGTGCGGCCGCGCTCTCGCGCAGCCGCCGCGCCAGTGCTTTCAGCGCCTTGTTCTTGGTGGCGGCATTCGCCTTGGCCATCAGGGCCGAGGCGGCCTTGGCCTGCAGCCCGAGCGTCTGCATGTGTTCGTCGAGGTTGAACGCGTTCATGGCCGCGATTTTCTCACGCGGCCCTGGCCCGCGCGTCAGCCGCGCGCCGGCGCCATGCATGCCCGGCAGAGCATCAGCGCGAGCCGCTGCAGCGCCTGCCAGCCGCTGGCCGGCCAGTCGGGCTGCCTGAGCCCCTTGACGATGCCGTCGACGATGTGCGCGGCACGCAGCAGGCGGGCCAGAAGCCGGTCGTCCAGCCGCGGCAGCACGCGCTCGAAGGCGCGTTCACGCGCGCCCCAGATGCGGTTTTCGCGCAGTGCCATCGGCAGCGGCCGGCCGGCGGCCATCGCATCTTTCACCCGCTTGAGCGCGCGGATGTCCTCGGCCAGCGTGTAGTGCACCAGCACCTCGGCCTCGCCCTCGGCCCGCAGTCCGTCGAGCATGCGCGCCACCCGTTGCGGGTTGCCGGCCAGCACCGACTCGGAAAGCTTGAAGACGTCGTAGCGCGCCACGTTGTTGACGGCGCCTTCGACCTGATCAAAGCCGAGTTCGCCCGCGGGATGCAGCAGGCCGAGCTTCTGGATCTCCTGGTGCGCGGCGAGCAGGTTGCCCTCGACCCGGTCGGCAAAGAACTGCAGCGTGCGCTGGCCTTCGTCGCCGCCCTTCACCCGCTGCCCCTGCAGCGCCAGCCGCTGCGCGATCCATTGCGGCAGCGCGGCGCGTTCGATGGCGTCGATCTGCAGGCCGATGCCGTTGTTCTCCAGCGCCGAGAACCACGCGCCGCTGCGGGTGGCCTTGTCGAGCCGCGGCAGCAGCACCAGCGTCAGCGTGCTGTCGTTGCCCGGCGCGGCCTCGGCGATGCGCTGCAGCGCGGCGCTGCCGTCCTTGCCGGGCTTGCCCGATGGAATGCGGATCTCGACGATCTGCCGGTCGGCGAACAGGCTCAGCGAACCGCCGGCCGCGAGCACCGCGCTCCAGTCGAAATGCGCACCGGCCACGGTGTACGAACTGCGCTCGGTGTAGCCCGAAAGCCGCGCCGCCGCGCGAATCGCGTCGGCCGCTTCCTGTGCCAGCAGCGGCTCGTCGCCGTGGATGAGGTAGAGCGGCTTCACGCCCTTCTGCAGATGGGCTTGCAGTTGTGCCGCGCCGAGCTGCATTACAGGCTCTTGACGGCCGCCAGACGCCGCAGCGTCTGCTGGGCGATGTCGTTCTGCATGTCGCGGAACAGCAGCTCGGCCTCGCCCTCTTTCGCCAGCGCCGCGGTTTCGTTGTAGGTGATGTCGCGCTGCTGCGTGATCTCGGTCGGCGGCAGCAGCTCCTTGCCCGCCGGCGTGCGCAGGCGAAAGCGCAGCGTCAGGCGCAGCTCGAGTTCGCGCACTTCGCCAGCGGCGTTGGTCGAAAGCACGATGCGTTCACGGCTTTCGCTCAGAACATCGAGGATGGCCTCGGCGGTCTGGGCTTGCTCCGGCGGCACGAGCTCCACGGTGCCCGCTGCCCGGATCTGGCGCCGCAGGTAGTTGATGAAGGCGGTGCTGCCCGAGAGCGACAGCGTCTTGAAGGCGAAGATCGGCGCCTTGCGCAGTTCGAAGCCGCAGCCTGCGAACAGGAGCGAGGCGGCTGCGGCCGCGAGCAGGCGGCGGCGGCCAGGCAGGAAGGTGGCGTTCATGTTGTTCAGATCACGACGTTGACCAGGCGCCCGGGGACCACGATCACCCGCTTAACGGCTGCGCCATCGGCATGCTTGGTGAAAGCTTCGCTTGCGCGCGCCATCGCTTCGATCTCTTGCTTCGATGCGGTGGCCGGCACGCGCAGCGATCCGCGCAGCTTGCCATTGACCTGCAGCATCAGTTCGACCTCGTCCTGTTCGAGCGCGACGATGTCCACCACCGGCCAGGGCGCATCGAGCAGCATGCCGTGCGCGTCCTCGTAGCCGAGGTCGCGCCAAAGCGCCTGCGTGATGTGCGGCGTGGCCGGATAGAGGCAGCGCATCAGGATGCCGAAGCCCTCGCGCAGCGCGGCACGGTCGCCGGCATTGCCGTCGGACTTGAAGCCCTCGAGCGCATTCAGCAGTTTCATTGCGCCCGAGACCACGGTGTTGTATTGCATGCGCTGGTAGTCGTAGTCGACCTGGCGCAGCACGCTGTGCACCTCGCGGCGCAGCGCCTTGGCCTGGCTGCCAAAGGCGGCGCGCGGGTCTACCGCATCGATGTCGATGGCCGCCGTATCGGCGAGCTCGGCACCCGACGCCGCGTCCAGCGCCACGCCGAAATTCCAGACTCGGCGCAAGAAGCGGTAGCTGCCTTCAACTGCGGCGTCGTTCCACTCGAGGGTGGCCTCGGGCGGTGCGGTGAACATGGTGTAGAGCCGCGCGGTATCGGCGCCGTACTTCTCGATCAGGTCCTGTGGATCGACGCCGTTGCGCTCGCTCTTGCCCATCTTGCCGACGCCGCCGTACTCGACCTGCGTCCCGTCGGTCGTGGTGCCGCCGGCGATGCGGCCCTGCGCGTCCAGCGACGGCGTGACCTCCGAAGGCGGGAAGTAGTCCTTGCCGCCCTTCGCGTTGCGCTTGTAGAAGACATGGTTGAGCACCATGCCCTGGGTCAGCAGCTTGCTGAAGGGCTCGTCGTTTTTCACCAAACCGAGGTCGCGCATCACCTTGGTCCAGAAGCGCGCATACAGGAGGTGCAGGATGGCATGCTCGATGCCGCCGATGTACTGGTCCATCGGCATCCAGTAGTCGGCGCCTTCGGCCACCATGGCCTCGTCGTTCTTCGGATCGCAATAGCGCATGAAGTACCACGCGCTGTCGACGAAGGTGTCCATGGTGTCCGTCTCGCGCCGGGCCGGCTTGCCGCAGACGGGGCAGACCACGCCTGCATGGAAGCCTTCGTGCCTGACCAGCGGGTTGCCCGAACCGTCCGGCACGCAATCGGTCGGCAGCACGACCGGCAGATCCTGCTCGGGCACCGGCACTGCACCGTGTTCATCGCAGTGGATGATGGGAATCGGCGTGCCCCAGTAGCGCTGCCGGCTCACGCCCCAGTCGCGCAGGCGCCAGGTGGTCTGCGTCTCGCCGAGGCCTTTTTGTCCGAGCGCATGCGCCACCGCCTTGACCGCCTCGGCATGCGACATGCCGCTGAAGTTGTCGGAGTTGATGGTCACGCCGCGCTGCTTGTCGGCATACCAGTCCTGCCAGCGGTGGTAGTCGAAATGCGGTTCGTCGTCGACCAGCACGACCTGGATGATCTCGATGCGGTACTTGTTGGCGAAGGCGAAGTCGCGCTCGTCGTGCGCCGGCACGCCCATCACCGCGCCGTCGCCATAGCCGATCAGCACGTAGTTGCCGACCCACACCGGCACCAGCTCCTCGGTGATCGGATGCATCACCGAGAGGCCGGTCGCCATGCCCTTCTTCTCCTGCGTGGCGAGTTCGGCCTCGGTGGTGCCGCCGCTCTTGCATTCCTCGATGAAGGCGGCGACCTTCGGATCGCTCTTCGCCGCATGCAGCGCGAGCGGGTGCTCGGGCGCCACGGCGCAGAAGGTCACGCCCATGATGGTGTCGGCGCGGGTGGTGAAGACGTACATGCGCCCGCCCTGGATGGCCGAGCCCTGCGCGTCCCTGATGTCGTGCGTGAAGGCGAAGCGCACGCCCTCGCTCTTGCCGATCCAGTTCTCCTGCATCACCTTCACCCGCTCGGGCCAGCCCGGCAGCTTGTGCTGCGTGTGCTCCAGCAGCTCTTCGGCGTAGTCGCTGATCTTCAGGTAGTAGCCGGGGATCTCGCGCCGCTCCACCGTGGCGCCGGTGCGCCAGCCCTTGCCGTCGATCACCTGCTCGTTGGCCAGCACCGTCTGGTCGACCGGGTCCCAGTTGACCAGCTGGGTCTTGCGGTAGGCAATGCCTTTTTCGAGCATCTTCAAGAACAGCCACTGGTTCCACTTGTAGTAGCCCGGATCGCAGGTCGCGATCTCGCGGCTCCAGTCGATCGCCAGCCCCATCGCCTGGAGCTGCTGCTTCATGTAGGCGATGTTGTCGCGGGTCCACTGCGCCGGCGGCACGCCGTTCTTGAGCGCTGCGTTCTCGGCCGGCAGGCCGAAGGCGTCCCAGCCCATCGGCATCAGCACGTTGTAGCCGCTCATGCGCAGGTAGCGCGCGAGCATGTCGTTGATGGTGTAGTTGCGCACATGGCCCATGTGCAGCTTGCCGCTCGGGTACGGCAGCATCGAGCAGGCGTAGTACTTTTTCTTGCGCGCGTCCTCGGTCACGCGGTAGGCGTCGGCGGCCGTCCATGAGGCCTGGGCGGCCGACTCGACGTCGCTGGGTTTGTAGCTGGGGTTCATTGGGCTTAGGGCAGGCCCGGCGGCAGGCGGCCGGGAGAAGGCGGATTATCGCGGGTACGGCAGCGACGCGCCCGGGGAGCGAGCCTTGCGAACCGACACAGGTGTACGCACTCAAGTACGGTAGCCTTCCCCGGTTCACCGCTTTCCAAACCATCCATGCCGATCAAGGACTTCGCCTACGACCACCCCGACCGCGACGTGGCCGCCTTCAAGCGCGCCGTCGCCAACAAGCTGATCTACGCCGTCGGGAAAGACCCCGACACCGCCAGCCAGGACGACTGGCTGCACGCGACCACGTTCGCCGTGCGCGACCAGCTGGTCGAGCGCTGGATGGCCACCACCCGCGCCAACTATGCGCAGGACCTGAAGCGCGTCTACTACATGTCGATGGAGTTCCTGATCGGGCGCACGTTCACCAACGCGCTGCTCGCGGTCGACCTCTACGACACGGTTCGCGATGCGCTGGCCGACTTCAACATCGATGTGGAAGCGATTGCCGAGCGCGAACCCGACGCCGCCCTGGGCAACGGCGGCCTCGGCCGGCTGGCCGCCTGCTTTCTCGACTCCATGGCCACGCTCGGCGTGCCCGGTTTCGGCTACGGCATTCGCTACGAGTACGGCATGTTTCGCCAGAAGATCGTCGACGGACAGCAGATCGAGACGCCGGACTATTGGCTCACGCGCGGCAACCCGTGGGAATTCCAGCGCCCCGAGGTGACCTACCGCGTTCGCTTCGGCGGCCACCTTGAGCAGCGTGACGGCGCGCCCTGCTGGATCGACACGCACGACGTGCTGGCCATGGCCTACGACACCATCATTCCGGGCTACGGCACGCAGGCCACCAACACCCTGCGGCTGTGGTCCGCGCGCGCCACCGAAGAGATCGACCTGTCGGCCTTCAACCGCGGCAACTACATGGCCGCGGTGGAAAGCAAGAACCAATCGGAAAACGTCTCGCGCGTCCTTTATCCCGACGACTCCACGCCGTCGGGGCGCGAACTGCGGCTGCATCAGGAGTACTTCTTCGTCAGCGCCAGCGTGCAGGACCTCCTGCGCCGCTACTTGCGCACGCACCAGAACTTCGACCGGCTGGCCGACCGGGTGAGCATCCACCTGAACGACACGCACCCGGTACTCGCCGTTCCCGAGCTGATGCGCCTCCTGATCGACGAGCACGGCCTCACCTGGGACGCGGCATGGGCGCTGACCGAAAAGGTCTTCAGCTACACCAACCACACGCTGATGCACGAGGCGCTGGAAACCTGGCCGGTCGAGCTGCTGCGCCGGGTACTGCCGCGGCATATGCAGATCGTCTTCGAAATGAACGCGCGCTTCCTCGCCGCCGTGCAGCAGCAGGTCGGCCACGACGTCGAACTGCTGCGCCGGCTCTCGCTGATCGACGAGGCCGGCGAGCGCCGCGTGCGCATGGCCCACATCGCGGTGCTGGCGAGCCATTCGATCAACGGCGTCTCGGGGCTGCACTCCGAATTGATGACGCAATCCATCTTTGCCGACTTCGCAAAGCTCTATCCGCACCGCTTCAACAACAAGACCAACGGCGTGACGCCGCGGCGCTGGCTGGCCCAGGCCAACCCGCCGCTGGCCGCGCTGCTCGATCGGCGCATCGGCCGCGGCTGGCGCCGCGACCTGACCCAGTTGGAGGCCCTGCGGCCGATGGCCGACCAACCGGCCTTCGCACGCGCCTTCCGCCATGCGAAGCGCGAGAACAAGCTGCGCCTGGCCAACTGGGTCGAGCAGAACCTGAAGATCGACCTCGACACCGACGCCATGTTCGACGTGCAGGTCAAGCGCATCCACGAATACAAACGCCAGCTGCTCAACGTGCTGCACGTGATCGCGCGTTACCAGCGCATCGTCGAAGCGCACGAGGCCGGCCGCACGGCCGACCTCGTGCCGCGCGTCGTGGTGTTCGCAGGCAAGGCCGCATCGGCCTACGCGGTGGCCAAGCAGGTGATCCGCCTCATCAACGACGTGGCGGCAGTCATCAACAACGACCCGCGCGCCGGCAAGCTGCTGAAGGTGCTGTTCCTGCCGAACTACAGCGTGAGCCTGGCCGAGATCGTGATGCCGGCGGCCGACCTGTCCGAGCAGATATCGACCGCCGGCACCGAGGCCTCCGGCACCGGCAATATGAAGTTCGCGCTCAACGGCGCGCTCACCATCGGCACGCTCGACGGCGCCAACGTCGAGATGAAGGAGAACATCGGCGACGACAACATCTTCATCTTCGGCCACACCACGCCGGAGGTGGCCGAGATTCGCGCCGCCGGCTACCAGCCGCGCGAGATCTACGAGGCGAACCCCGAACTGCGGCGCGTGCTCGACGCCATTCGCGACGGGGTTTTCTCCCCCGGCGAGCCGGGGCGCTACCACGGCATCTACGAGGCGCTGGTGAATGGCGGCGACAAGTACCTGCTGCTGGCCGACTATGCGAGCTATGTCGAAACGCAGGCTCGGGTGGACGCGCTCTACCGGGATGCCGAAGCCTGGACGCGCAAGACGATCCTGAACGTTGCCGGGATGGGAGCTTTCTCGTCGGACCGGACTATTTCGGAATACGCGCACGAGATCTGGCGCACCAAGCCCGTGAGTATTTAGCTCGCCCCCGGGCTTCGCGCACTTCGTGTCGCTTCGCCCACCCCCTGCCGGGGGCAACACCGGCGGCCCGGCGAAGCCGGTTCCGCGGTGTCACTTGCTCGCCCCCAGGCTTCGCGCACTTCGTGTCGCTTCGCCCGCCCTCTGCCGGGGGCAACACCGGCGGCCCGGCGAAGCCGGTTCCGCGGTGTTTCTGGAAGGAACCCTACTTCGGCAACGGTTGCGTGACGAAGCCGATGCGGCTGAGGCCGGCCTTGTTGGCGATCGCCATCAGTTCGACGATCTTGCCGTAGGGCACGGTCTGGTCGGCACGCAACTGCACTTCGGTGTCGCGGCTCTCGGCGGCGGCGGCGGCGAGCCGGGCCGCGAGTTCTTCGAGCGTGACAACCTGGTCGTTCAGGAACACCTGGCCGGCCGCATCGACCGCGACGCTCACGAACTTCGTCGTGTCGGCGGCCCGCCCGGCATCGGTGCGCGGCAGATCGAGCTTGATCGAACTCGCCATCAGCGGCGCGGTGATGATGAAGATCACCAGCAGCACCAGCATCACGTCGACCAGCGGCGTCACGTTGATGTCGGACATCGGGCGCTGTCCGCCGCCGCCGATGGCACGCCCGCCTGTGGCGGCGCTGCCGAGATTCGTGCGACCGAAGGCCATCGGTTGCGTCCTGCCGCTATACGGGCATCGGCCGCGCGGGCGCGAGCGGCGGCTCGCGCAGCGCGGGTTCGCCGAGCGTGCCGAGCAGATCGTGCGCAAAGCCTTCGAGTTCGGCCTCGATCCGGCCGACCACCCGGCCGAAAACGTTGTAGGCCAGCACGGCCGGAATGGCCACCGCAAGTCCGAACGCCGTCATGATGAGCGCCTCGCCGACCGGGCCCGCCACTTTGTCGATGGTGAAGCCGCCGGTCTCGCCCGCGATGCCCGCCAGCGCGCCGTAGATGCCCCAGACTGTGCCGAGCAGCCCGACGAACGGTGCCGTCGCGCCGACGGTGGCGAGCAGGATCTGCCCGGCCTGCAGGCGGCGCAGCGCGGCATGCAAGGCGTCGCGCAGGACGCGCGTGAGGCGAAGGTTCCGGTCGCCGGCATCGCCGAGCGTGCCGCCGCTGGACATGGTTGCAAGGTTCTTGACTGCGCACACGGCCGGCCAGACCAGCGCCGCGCGGTCGAAGGCCTTCAGCCGCTGCTCGGCATCTGCCAGCGAAGGCGACTGCCAGAAGGCGGCGATGCTGCGCACCACGTTGCGCGTGCCGCCGCGCAGGAGCCAGGCTTTCCAGGCGATCGCCACCCAGGTCGCGACGGACATCAGGAGCAGCAGTGCCGCCACCGAACGGCTGATGCCGTCGCCACGGGTGAGCAGCTCCAGGACGCTCATGCGTCTAACGCAAGCCGAGCACGTCGAACATGTCGAACAGACCAGCCGTCTTGCCGGCCAGGAACCGCGCCGCGCGCAGGCTGCCCTGCGCATAGGTCGCCCGGCTGGCCGACTTGTGCGTGATCTCGATGCGTTCGCCGGTGCCGGCGAACAGCACGGTGTGGTCGCCGACGATGTCGCCGCCGCGGATGGTCGCGAAGCCGATGCTCGACGGGTCGCGCTCGCCGGTCACGCCTTCGCGGGCATAGACGGCGCATTCCTTCAGGTCGCGACCCAGCGCATCGGCGATCACCTCCCCCATCTTGAGCGCGGTGCCCGAGGGCGCATCGACCTTGTGGCGATGATGGGCTTCGATGATCTCGATGTCGTAGCCGGTCGAAAGCGCCTTGGCCGCCATCTCGAGCAGCTTGAAAGTGACGTTGACGCCGACGCTCATGTTGGGCGCCATCACGATGGCAATGTCGTTCGTGGCCTCGGCAATCTGCGCTTTCTGCGCGTCGCTGAAGCCGGTGGTGCCGATCACCATCTGCACGCCGAGTTCGCGGCACACGGCCAGGTGGGCCAGCGTGCCCTCGGGCCGCGTGAAATCGATCAGTACCTGCGCGTCCTTGAGCCCCGTTCGAAGATCGGCCGCGATCGGAACGCCGCTGATGAAGCCGAGGAACGCCGCTGCGTCATTGCCCAGAGCAGCGCTGCCCGCCACATCGAGGGCGCCGGCGAGCCGGCA
>JANOCL010000180.1:0-20104 GCA_031412135.1 Variovorax sp.
GACGTGCTGTAGGAGAGGTGGTACGACTGGCTCGTCGATGGCTGGAAGAGCACACCCGCACGGTAGCTCCACTCGCCCTGCGACAGCTGGGTAGATGCCATCGTGGCACTTGCACTGCCCGGCGAGTAGCGCTCGCGCGGGTCCGTACAGCCGGCCGTCTGGACGTATCCAGGCGTGGCCGCGCCGGGCCGTGCGCAAGCGGGGTTCGCATAGTTGTACTGGCTGAAATCACCGCTCAACCGGTCATAGCGAATACCCCCCAGCAGCTTCCAATGAGGAGCGACCTGAACCAGGTCCTGAAAGTAGGCGCCAAACGACTTGGCCGAGTAGGCGCTGGCGTCGCGATACACCGGTTCCACGAAGGTGCCGCCGAGCCCTGCCCCATCGTTCGGCGTGCCGACAAAGGTGTTCTGACGTGTGCCGAGCGCGCGTCCGCGAAAGCTGTTGTTGAAGAACGCATCGTTCTGGTAGCGGCTCGCCTCTTCTTTCGATGCATCGATGCCGGCGAGCATCTCGTGCCGTGTGCCGCCCCAGGCCACGCTCTTGCTGTAGTCGCTCTGCAGGTAAGCGCCCTTGTATTCATCCTTGCGCGGCGTCAGGCCGCTGCGGGTGAGGATGGTTGCATCGCTCAGGTTGGCGTAGGTCGTTGGCAAACCGTTGGTGGTGCCGAAGCCGGCTGCGGTGGACCACTGATTGCGGTCGAAGGTGCCGCTGCGCACCTGGGTGCGCAGTTCGCCGCCGTCGTCGAAGCGATGGGTCCATGCGCCGCTGCCGTAGGTGGCTGTGCCGAGCAGCTTGTCGGCCGTGGTTCCATAGAAATTACCGGGCTTGATCGGCGCAATGCTGCCGAGGTTGCCGAGTGTCGGGGTGCCGCTGGCGGTGTACCCGGTGATGCCGCGCGCACCGGTCGGCAGCCAGCGGATCGCGGCGAGCGGCACGTTGTCCACGTCGAGGTGGAAAAGCCCGACGGTGAACTCGTCGCGCGTGCCGATACCCCAGCTGTACGACGGAGCAACACCGTATTTGTCGACCTTGGCGCCGCCGTTGTCGGCCTTGTTCCACATCGCGTTCAGCCGGAAAGCCGATTCCTCGCCGGTCCTGATGTTGAAGTCGCCTGTGGTGCGGTAGTAGCCGCGCGAGCCGACGGTGCCCACCACATCTGTCTGGTCCGCCAGCAGTGGCTTCTTGGAGACCTGGTTGATGACGCCGCCAGTCGATCCGCGCCCGAAGATCATCGACGCCGACCCGCGCAATACCTCGATGCGGTCGAGATTGAAGGTATCGCGGTCGTACTGCGACGGGTCCCGCATGCCGTCGATGAGCAGGTCGCCCACGGTGGCGACCGGAAACCCACGCAGGCGAATGTCCTGGTCGGTGCCGTTCTCCGTCGCGGCGAAAGTGATGCCAGCCGAGTAGTGCAGTGCATCCTTGAGCGTGTCGAGCTTGACGTCGTCGATCAACTTTTCGGTGATGACGTTGATCGACTGCGGTATGTCACGGATGTCCTGCGAGCCCTTGCCGATGTTGGTCTTGCGCGTCTGAACCTGCTCTTTGCCTTGGTACTCCGCCTCCCCCGTCACGGTTATCGTTTCCAGCGTGCCGCCGGAAGCGGGTGGCGCCGGCGATGTCTGCGCCCAACCCGATACCGAAGCAGCAAGCATCAATGCGCCGAACGGCAGCCGCGACTGCTCCCGCGCCGTTGGGCGAGAAGTCGACGCCGCGAAACCGAAGGAAGATGAAGAAGAAGCAGACGCGCGCAGTTCGTGCGCGCGGCGAGATACGGGTCGAGACAAGGTGAGCCCTCCAAGGCCAAGCAGGCTGAAAAGAATGCTGGCTGTTTGCGCCGGAGGCGCAACACTTGGCTGGCTGTAGAAGGCCGCAAGTATACGATTAATGCGATTGCGAGTCATTCGCATTCTTGACATCACGGGGCGTTCGGCGACTCGAAGTCACCCGTGCGCATAGTTATTGCAAATGCGATGGATTCGTATTTATAATCGGGCTTCTTCAACCAGCCAGCCACCGCCGCCTCACCGCCATGATCGTTTGTGTATGCCGCCGAATCTCTGACCGTGAAATCGCGCGCCATGCGCGGGCCGGCATGACATTCGACGAAGTGCAGTTCGAACTCGGTGTCGCCACCCAGTGCGGCCGATGCGAAGGTTGCGCGCGCGACGTGGTCGCGCAGTGCAGCGCATCCCACCCGGTCGCCGCGATCCATCGTGAATCGGAACCGCGGTCGATCCAGCTCGCCAACTCCATCACGGAAGGCAGAGCATGGAATTCTTCTCGGCAATTGGCGGCAGCCTGATCTTCGTCACCGGCTCGGCCTGGTGGATCTTTCGGAGGTGACTGGCGGCTCTGCCTCTCGCGGGGCACCTTTCGCCAGGGTCCGCACTCGAACGGTCGATCGTGTCTGACCGCTTCTCCTCGCCTGCGCCTTTTCTCCTCGGCTTTTCGCGCAATGCCGTCATTGCAGGCAGCGTGGTGCTCATCCACGTCGCCGCACTTTGGGCGCTGCAAAGCGGACTGCTCAGGCGAGCGGCAGAAGTGGTCATACCGGTAGAAATCCTGGGCGCATTCGTCGATCCACCCAAACCGATCGAGCCGCCCCCCCCCCCCCCACCCCCAGCACCGCCGCCTCTTGCACCGCCGACGCCCAAGGTGGTGAAGGCGCCACCGCCGCCACGCCCCATGGCCATCCGGGACCCAGTGCCCGCACCGAGCGCCCCGGTCGGCACCGTCGAGCCAACGCCGCCGGTCCTGGTGGCACCGCCCGCACCGCCAGCCCCGGCACCGGCGCCTCCGGCACCACCGGCCCCGCCTTCCGTACAGCTGCCTTCCAGCAATGCCGACTATCTTCGGAATCCGAAGCCGGTTTATCCCGCAATGAGCAAGCGGCTGGGCGAGCAGGGAAAGACGGTTGTGCGTGTCGTCATCGGCACCGATGGGCGGGTCAAGCAGGCCAGCATCGAAAGTTCCAGCGGGTACGACCGCCTGGACGAAGCGGCAGCCAGCGCGGTGACGAACTGGCGCTTCGTGCCGGGCAAACGCAATGGCGTGGTCGAAGAGATGGAGTTCAGCGTGCCGGTCAGCTGGGTTCTCAACTAATTTTTTTGGAATGCACGTATGAATTCTCAATTCGGCCTGATGAACGTATGGAACCAGGGCGACTTCGTCACCAAGGCGGTCGCACTGCTTCTGATCGGCATGTCGCTCGCTTCCTGGATCGTGATCCTTGTCAAGGCGCTGGACGTCATCAGATACAAGCGGCTCGCCAGGCACTCGCAGGATTTCTGGCACAGCGCGGATTTCGCGACCGCCCTCGAAAAGCTCGGCAAGGACCAGAGCAACCCGTTTCGCGTGCTTGCGCTGGAGGGCCGCGAAGCCGCGGCACACCACCGCAACACCAAGGCGCATCTGCACGACGCACTCGACGTGAGCGACTGGATCACGCGCGCGCTTCGCAATGGGATCGACGAATTCACTGCACGCCTGCAGAACGGCCTGGCGGTTCTCGCATCGGTCGGTTCGACGGCGCCCTTCATCGGACTTTTCGGCACCGTCTGGGGCATCTACCACGCGCTGCTGAGTATCGGCACGGCCGGCCAGGCCACCATCGACAAGGTGGCCGGACCGATCGGCGAGGCGCTGATCATGACCGCGCTGGGCCTGGCAGTCGCCATTCCGGCGGTGCTCGGCTACAACGCGCTGGTGCGCGGCAACAAGTTCGTGCTGACCAAGCTCAACAGCTTTGCGCACGATCTCCACGCGTACTTCGTGACCGGCGCGCGCGTTCAGAGCGGTGGCACCGACGCCACCGTCGTGCCACTAAAGAAAGGCTGAATACCATGGCTTTCGGAACCCAGGACGAACCGGACGAGGTCATGAACGAGATCAACATGACGCCGCTGGTCGACGTGATGCTGGTGCTCCTGATCATCTTCATCATTACCGTGCCGGTGATGAAACATGCGGTCAACGTCGACCTGCCGCGCGCGAGCAGCGAGCCCGAGCAGACCACGCCACAGAACATCTTGTTCAGCGTGGCTGCGGACGGCAGTTACTACTGGAACGAGCAGAAGATCGCGGACGAAGAACTGAAGACGCGGCTCGCGACAGAAGCCGCCAAGAACCCGCAGCCGGAGTTGCATATCCGGGGCGACAAGGCGGTGCGCTACGAGCGCGTCGCGCAGGCCATGTCGGCGGCGCGCGAGACCGGTTTGCGCAAGATCGGCTTCATCACGGAGCCCGAAGCGAAATAGCGACGACCCAGCGAAACAAAATGCGTCCCGACGATTGACTACTTATTGAGAATAGTTATCATTTACAGAACGCTTCGACAGGGATCTCAATGCCAGCCACAACCAACGTCTTCGCAGTCTCGAACCACTCTTCGCTTGACCATTCCGCGGGCAGTCGGGCGCGCGACGAGGCCCCCCGCGCCACGGCTCCCCTTGAAAGCACAGACCTGCTGAGGGGCGGCAAGACTGTCGGCATCCTGCACAACGGTTCGCTCTACCGGCTTCAAGCCACCAAGCTGGGCAAACTGATCCTGACCAAATAGCGATCGGCTGCCCCGGCACAGTTTCATCGTGGGGCGATTCGAGGAGATTTATCTCCGAGGATCGTTTTTGCTAGCCAGCGGTTCGCCGCCCAGCCAAGCTTTTTTTCCCCGTTCTATCAAAGGCCGAGCGCAGCGATGCCGGCTTTGGCAATCTGTGCGTCTTCGTTCGACTTGACGCCGCTGACGCCGACTGCACCGATCACTTGACCGTCCTTGACGATCGGAACGCCACCTTCAAGCAGCCCGTGTATTGCCGGCGCGCTCAGGAACGACGTGCGGCCGCCGTTGATCATGTCTTCGTATGTCTTGCTTTCGCGCCGTCCCATGGCGGCGGTATGCGCCTTCGCGGGTGCAATGTGCGACGAAAGTGCGGCCGCGCCGTCGAGCCGCTGCAGCCAGAGCAGGTTGCCGGCATCGTCTGCAATGGCGATCGTTACCGCCCAGTTGTTCTTCAGGGCTTCGGCTTCGGCTGCTGCGGCGACCGCTTTGATATCGGCGAGTTCGAGAAACGACTTGGTCTTCATGGTCTTGTAAAGGTGAAATTAGCTGGCAAGCATAGCCTCCCGAACGTGCGGACTTTCTCTGTAGGCAGAAACCGTTTTAAGACCGTTCGAATGCGGGTCTTTGTCGCGGGCGGCTCTTGCAGCGCCCTAGAATGCGCCCAACTGCAGCGTTGCAGCAAAACCAGGAGCTTCAGCAATGAACGATCGCGTCAACACCCTCGACACCTCCGTCGGCTATGGCCAGACGCTGCCGCAGGCAGAACGTCAGCGCGTCTTGCGCAACACCTACTGGCTGCTCGCGCTGAGCTTGCTGCCCACCGTGCTGGGCGCCTGGTTCGGCGTTGCAACCGGCATCACCAGTTCGCTGTCCGGAGGCATCGGCCTGATCGTGTTCCTCGGCGGTGCATTCGGCTTCATGTTTGCGATCGAAAAGACCAAGAACTCGGCAGCCGGTGTGCCAGTGCTGCTGGCCTTCACGTTTTTCATGGGTCTGATGCTGTCGCGGCTCATTGCGATGGTGCTGGGGTTCAAGAACGGTTCCGAACTCATCATGACCGCCTTCGGCGGCACGGCCGGCGTGTTCTTCGTCATGGCGTCCGTTGCCACGGTGATCAAACGCGATCTGTCGGGCATGGGCAAGTGGCTGTTCGTCGGCGCGATGGTGCTGATGGTTGGTGCAATCATCAACGTCTTCGTCGGTTCGACCGCAGGCATGATGGCCATCTCGGTGGCCGCCATCGGGATTTTCTCGGCCTTCATGCTCTACGACCTGAAGCGCATCATGGACGGCGGCGAGACCAACTACATCAGCGCCACGCTGGCGCTCTATCTGGACCTTTTCAACGTGTTCCAGAGCCTGTTGGCTTTGCTCGGCATCGCGGGCGGCGAGCGCGACTGAGAAGCATCGACTGCTAAAAAAAGGGCCCTGTCGGGCCCTTTTTCATTCGAGGTCGAACACCGCAATCGACTCGATGTGCGCCGTGTGCGGAAACATGTTCACCACGCCGGCCAGGCTGCAGCGATAGCCTGCCTGATGCACCAGTACGTCGGCGTCGCGCGCCAGCGTCGAAGGATTGCAGCTCACGTACACGATGCGCCTGGGCGGTGCCCAGTCCCCTTCGTGCAGTTCGATCTGCTGGCGCAGGTCGGCGAGCGCCTTGACCAGCGCAAACGCACCTTCGCGCGGCGGATCGACCAGCCATTTGTCCGCACTGCCGTCGGCCATCAGCATGGCGGGCGTCATTTCGAACAGGTTGCGGGCAACAAAGCTGGTCGTCGACAAGGCGCGCCGACCCGGCACGGCGGACCGGTTGCGTTCGAAATTGTCGGTCGCCCGCGCCACCAGCGAATCGCTGCCCTCGATGCCCAGCACCTCGCGTGCGCGGCTCGCAAGCGGCAGCGTGAAGTTGCCCAGGCCGCAGAACCAGTCGATCACACGTTCATCCTGCCGAACGTCGAGTAGACGCACGGCGCGCCCGACGAGCGCCCGGTTGATATGCGCATTGACCTGCGTGAAGTCGGTGGGCTTGAACGGCATCGTGACGCCGAACTCGGGCAGTTCGTAGGCCAATGCCGGTCCGCCCTCCTGCAGGAGCCTGACCGTCTCGGGCCCCTTCGACTGCAGCCACCACTGCACGCCGGCATGCTGCTTCGCAAACAAGCTGAGGCGGTCGACATCCGCAGCGGAGAGCGCGTGCAGGTGACGCAGCACCAGCGCGATCACGGCTGGCCCGGACTGGCCGGGCGCATCGCCGCAGGCCAGCTCGATCTGCGGCAAGGTATCGCGTGCGTCCATCGATCCGATCAGCTCGCGCAGCGGCATCAGCATGTTGCTGACCTGCGCCGGCAAAACCGGGCACACCTGCATGTCTGCGAGATAGCGGCTCTTGCGCTCGTGAAAGCCGATCAGCACGGTGCCCTTCTTCGCCACGTAGCGAACCGAAAGACGTGCGCGATAACGATAGTGCCAGGCAGGCCCTTCCAGCGGCCGCAGCATGTTGTCCGAGCGCAGCTTGCCGATATGCCACAGGTTGTCTTCGAGCGCGCGCTGCTTCACGGCAACCTGCGCCGCCACTTCGAGGTGCTGCAGCTTGCAGCCGCCGCAGGCGCCCGGGTGCAACCCGAAATGCGGGCAACCCGGCCGCACGCGCTGCGACGACTCGCGCCGTATTGCGCTGACGGTGCCCTGCTCCCAATTGCTCTTCTTGCGGTGGACGTGAACACGGACCTCTTCGAAGGGCAACGCGCCTTCGATGAACACCACCATGCCGTCGGCTTTGTGCGCCACGCCCTGTGCCTCGAGATCGAGCGATTCCACTCGCAACCACTCGGGCTCGGCGCGCTGCTGCGCGTCCTTGTTCTCTTTCGAATCCGTCATGCACGGATTGTCTCAGGGCCGCTGCGTGCAGCCGCCGGCAGCGCTACAGAAGCGCATCCCGCGCCACGCCTGCACGCGCGAGCTGTCGCCGCATCTTGGAGAGCGCTTCGTTCTGAATCTGTCGTACGCGCTCTCGCGTGAGGCCGAGGCGCAAGCTCAATACTTCAAGCGTTTCGGGGTCGCGATCGTGCAGGCCGTAGCGGCCCTCCAGCACTTCGCGCTCGCGAGCACTCAGCACAGAAATCCATTGATCGAGGAGCTTCTCGATTTCATGCGTCTGCGTCACGCCGGTGGGATCGCCGCCGGCGTCCTGCGAAGTGACCGTATCGGCAAGACCGAAGCTGCCATCGCCGCCGTCGATGCCGGCGTCGAGCGACAACGGCGCCTCCGCGAGTGCCAACAGGTCGGCGACCGCCTGCACCTCGCAGCCCAGCAAAGCCGCAATATCCTCCACGCGCACCCCATCCGGTCGTCCGGCGATGAATTCGGCGTCGCCTTCCAAAGCGCGACGCGCGCGCATGACCTGCTGCAACTCGCGAACCACATGTACCGGCAGCCGAATCGCGCGCGCCTGCATCATTGCGGCGCGCTCGACCGACTGGCGAATCCACCACGTCGCATAGGTCGAGAAGCGGAATCCTCGTTCGGGTTCGAATTTGTTGATTGCGTGCATCAGGCCGAGGTTGCCCTCTTCGATCAAATCGGCCAGCGGCACGCCACGGCCGAGATAGCCCTTGGCAATGTTCACGACGAGCCGCAGGTTGTGCTCGATCATCGATTGCCGCGCGGCAAAACTACCGCCACGCGCTGCGCAGGCGGTTTCGTATTCTTCTTCGGGAGTGAACAGCGGCGTGCGACGGATTTCTCGCAGGTAGCGCGTCAACGAATCGCCGGCTTCACCCCCGGTATCGGCCGGCATCGCATCGAGCGGCGCTCCGGCGGCCATGGGACGCTAACGGGCAGGCAGGTAGCGCGCCGGATCGACCGGCTTGCCCTGGCGGCGGATTTCGAAGTGCAGCTTGACGCGGTCCGCGTCGCTGTTGCCCATCTCGGCGATCTTCTGACCCTTCTGCACCGATTGGTCTTCCTTCACCAGCAGCATGCGGTTGTGCGCATAGGCGGTGAGGTAAGTGTTGTTGTGCTTCAGGATGATCAGATTGCCGTAGCCCCGCAGCCCGGCGCCCGCGTAAACGACCCGCCCGTCTGCAGCAGCGAGCACGGAATCGCCTGCCTTGCCGCTGATGTCCAGGCCCTTGTTCTTGGCTTCATCGAAGCCGGCGATCAACGAACCCTGCGCTGGCCAGATCCAGCCGACGTCTTCATCGCCCGAAGCTGCAGCAACCGGCGGGGCCGATCCGGTCGTGACGGGCGGCGTCGGTCTTGCAGCGGCGCTGGCGGCGGCCATCGATGGCGATGCAGCACCGGTCGAAGGTCCAACCGCCGCTTGCGGCGTGACCGGCCGCGTGACGGGACCGGAGTCGGATGTTCCGGGTGCAGCTGCTGCCGGCGCCGCTGCAATCGCGGGAGCGCTTGACGGCGCAATCACACGCAACACCTGCCCTACTTCGATCAGGTCGGCGTTGTCGAGATTGTTCCAGCGCGCGATGTCACGCCAGTTCTGTCCGGTTTCGGCGCTGATGCGGCGAATGGTGTCTCCGGGACGCACTGCGTAGTAGCCCGGCTTGCCATAATTCTCGATGCCCGGCAGCGGTTTGCCGGACGCGTCGGTGGTGACCGAAGGCACGCCCAGTGCACCCGTGGTGGCGGCAGGCGCACCGGTCATCGTGCCTCGGTCCTCGATCGGCACGGGGCCGCGCCGCGCGGCACACCCCGCAATCGAGAGTGCGACCAGCAGCGTCACGCCGGCAAGCCAGCTCCGATTGCCAATACCCAGCATGTGTTCTTCCTTCAAGCGATTCCCGATTTTAGGGGGACAAAGTGAACCGGCTCAAGAACGCGGCGCTCGATTCCCCGGGCGGTCTTGTCGATCACGACCAGTGCCTGCTGGCCGACAGCCGACCGGATCGGCGCGACGATCCGCCCGCCCACGGCAAGTTGTTCTATCCATGCTTGCGGCACCGCCTCGCCACCGGCGGCGGCGATGATTCCGGCGTAGGGTGCGCCCTTCGGAAAACCTGCCATGCCGTCGCCCAACAACAGGTGAACCGTGGTCAGCCGAAACGGCCTCAGGTTGCTGCGAGCCCGCTCGTGCAGCCCGCGCAGGCGTTCGATGCTGTAGACCTCTGTGGCCACGTGGCTCAACACCGTCGCCTGGTAGCCGCAACCCGTTCCGATATCGAGCACACGGCCGAGGCGCTGGATGGGCTGGTTGGCCAATGCCGGTGCGCCGAGCAGCAGTTCGATCATGCGTGCCACGACGTTCGGCTTGGAAATGGTCTGGCCAAGGCCTATTGGCAGGCTGGTGTCCTCGTAAGCCTGATTGATCAGCGCGCTGTCGACGAACAAGTGCCGTTCGACAGTTGCCATGGCACTCAGCACGCGGGCGTCGGATATTCCTTGTGCGCCGAGGCGTTGAATCATGCGCGCCCGCACCGCGGCGGAGGCCATCGAGGGTGTGCTGTGGACCAGCGGCTTCATCGGGACCGCAGCGGTGCGTCCGCGCGCCGCAGCGGCCGCTGTGGGGGTGAGCCTTACCGGAAAGCCAGGGCGCTGGGTCGCCATCTCAGGACGGTTCGCCCAGTCGTGCCACCGTGTCGCGCCACTGTCCCAGGTTGTCGTGGTCCGTCAGGTCGATCTGCAGCGGCGTCAGCGCGATGTGGCCGGCCGCAGTCGCGTGGAAGTCGGTGCCTTCGCCGCTGTCCTTGGCGCCGCCGGCGGCGGCGATCCAGTACATGGTTTCGCCCCGGGGGCTGTCCTGGGTGATAACCTTTTCTGCGGCATGCCGCCGCCCCAACCTGCAGACTTTGACCGACTTCAGTTCATCGAACGGCAGATTCGGCAAGTTCACGTTGAGCAGGAATGCATTGCCTTCGAGCATGCGGTCGCGCTCGATCTGCTCGATCAGCCGCCGCGCCGCGCGCGCCGCGGCATCGACATGGGCCCAGCCTTTTTCGATCTGCGAGAACGCGATGGCCGGAATGCCGAAGAGATAGGCCTCCATCGCCGCTCCCACGGTACCGGAATAGATCGTGTCGTCACCCATGTTGGCGCCGTTGTTTATTCCGGAAACCACCAGATCGGGCCGATACCCCAGCAGCCCCTTGAGCGCGATGTGCACGCAGTCGGCCGGCGTGCCGGTGACATAGCGGAATCCGTTTTGCGCGGTGCGAACGTAGAGAGGGGCAGCCAGCGTCAACGCATTCGACTTGGCGCTGTTGTTGTGCTCGGGGGCAACCACCTCAACCTCGGCCACGTCTTTCAACGCATCGTGCAGTGCAACGAGGCCAGGAGCCTGGAAACCGTCGTCGTTCGAAATAAGTATCTTCATGGCGTCTGTAAGTGCGCGCGATTGTAGGCGGCGGGCCCGTCCCGACAGGGACAATGCCGGCCTCGCCACCGGCCTATCATGGCCCGCATTCACCGCCCCCACACTTATTTGAAGGAGAGACGAGCATGCACGCATGGCTCTGCGAAAACCCTACCGGAATCGATGCGCTGACCTGGAAGGAACTGCCGATGCCGGCGCCCGGACCGGGACAAGTGCTGATCGAGATCAAGGCAGCCAGCCTGAACTTTCCCGACCTGCTGATCGTGCAGAACAAGTACCAGATCAAGCCGCCGCTGCCGTTCGTGCCGGGGTCGGAATATGCGGGCGTGGTGACAGCTGCCGGCGACGGGGTCGTGCACCTGCGCGTTGGTCAAAACGTGGCGTGCCTATCCGGAACCGGCGGCTTTGCAACACACACACTGGCGCCGGCGGCACTTTGCATGCCGTTGCCGGATGGTTTCGGCTTTGTCGACGCGGCGGCATTCATCATGATCTATGCCACCTCGTGGCATGCGCTCATGGACAGGGCCCAGCTCAAGGCTGGCGAAACCGTGCTGGTCCTCGGTGCGGCGGGCGGCGTCGGAACCGCCGCGATCCAGATCGCCAAAGCTGCGGGAGCCAAAGTCATTGCAGCCGCATCGACGGATGAAAAATGCGAGCTGTGCAAATCGATCGGCGCCGACCTCACGATCAACTACACCACCCACGCACTTCCCGGCGGTTTTCGCGAAGCGGTCAAGGCCGCAACCGACGGCAAGGGCCCGGATGTCATTTACGACCCGGTGGGCGGCGAATTCGCCGAGCCGGCGTTCCGTTCGATCGGCTGGCGTGGGCGCTACCTTGTCGTGGGTTTTGCCGCTGGACCGATCCCTTCGCTTCCATTGAATTTGATGCTGCTCAAAGGTGCGTCGCTGGTCGGCGTGTTCTGGGGCGACTTCGCTAAACGCGAACCCAAAGCCAATGCCCAGATGATGGCCGAATTGGCAATGTGGTATGGCCAGGGCAAGATCAAGCCTGTGATCGACAGGACGATGCCCATGGCCGAATTGAAGGACGCGTACGCGCACATGGGTTCACGCGGCGTGAAAGGCAAGCTAGTGATGGTGAACTAGGTTCACTCTCCCGCCAGTAAAAAAGCCCGCATCCGCGGGCTTTTTTACTGGTGCAAGGGAGGGCTCTACTTGATCTCGAAGTCAGAAAGCGATTTGCCCGCAGCCAACGCCTCGGTGATCCAACGTGGCTTGCGCCCGCGCCCACCGGACCATGTCTCACCGTTGGGACTGCGGTATTTTGGAGCGGTTTTTGCGGCGACAACGCTTGCAGTGCGCTTGCCTCCGCGGGCGCTAAGTTTCAGATCGGCAGCGGTCAATCCGAATTCCGCGATCTTTTTGCGAAGTTCTTCGATCACGCCGGCCCGCTCTTGATTGCGCAGGTCCTCGGCTTGCTTGCGCAACTGAGCGATCTGCTCGTCGTGCTTCTTGATCTGCGAATTGATGTCGGCGAGAGATGAGGCCATCGAAAAATCCTCCGAATTGGAAAAGAAAAATTCTAATTCAGATTTCAAATGCCGCGCGGGCCGGGTCGCAAAAAGTACCGCCAGCTGTCGCGCTTCGGTCAACGCATCAGGCGACCAGGCGCCTTAACCTGTTCCCGAGGCGCTGTGGAATCGACCACTGATTGGACCAGTACATCCGTGATGACCGCCACCGCTTGATCTCTTGCGCCGCCGACCCTGTCCCCGCGCTAGAACGAATACAGGAAAGCAAGGCGTCGCAATAACAGGAAATCAACAGCTCCGGCCGGAAGTAACGCTGCCAAGCCTCATGAGCCAGTCGACCCAATTCAAGATAGCGCTCGGCATGCTTGTTCAACTCCTGTTCGATGCTGGACAGTTCCGCTTCCGGGATGCGCAACGAGATTTCGTCCCAATTCGGACCTTCAGGGGGAACATACTCATCGGCGATGATCACTGGCACGACACCTAAAGCCATGCTTTCATAGATCCGGAAGGTGGCTGGCGTCCAGCCTCCTGGGCAGAGTGCAAACTTGCCCGACAGAAGCAAGTCCACATAGAGACTCTTTTCGTCGGTGTCATGGTTCAGCCAGCTTTCTGACGACTCTGCGCGGAGCGTTTTCGATCCGCTGCAGACTTCAAGCAGCCGTGTCCGAAGCCGCACATTCGAACGCGGATTACCACGCCAGGTTGCAAGAAAAGTCGGCTGCGGGCGCGGCGCGCCTGCGCGCTGCAACACGAGTTCGTTGTGTTGCGATAGAAATGGGACCGACGCATGGATGGCCGGATTCAACCGACTTCGCCGCAGGCCAGCATAGACGCCGCGCAACAAGCCGGTCCCCGCGTCGTCGTTGTTGATTGTGTAAACCTTGTGGGGATAGCGGCATGTCACGGGGTCGGCGAGCAGTTTCTCAATGTAGCGCCATTCCCTGAATGCCCAGGGTTCGTGCAGGACGATTGCATCGGCGCTCCCGGCGCTTGCTGCTTCGAATATGTCGGGGCGCTGCAGCAACTCGGACCTCACCGAATCGATGACAGACGCATCAGGTTCGGCAAGGCTGGTGTCGCGCGGGCGCAGGAAGTAAAGCTTCATCGCTGACCCTGATCAAAGGATCGGCGTATGCGCAAAATCCCCGATGGTTCAAAAAGAAAATAGCTTAGCCGGACTCTCGCGGTCGTCGACGACGTTCGACCAAAGCTCCCTTGCAGGTGCATAGCCGCGAAGCACCTTCGGGACAATCAAACCCCCGGGAAGGACCGCTAAGTTACGTGAGGGACTTGAGAGATTTGGGGTGGCTGATGGGACTCGAACCCACGACGACCAGAATCACAATCTGGGACTCTACCAGCTGAGCTACAGCCACCAAAGAGCCCGCAATTGTAGCGTCAAAAAACTAGCGTGCGGCGCCGGGAGCCGGATCGGCAGGCCTCGCAACCAGAATCTCGGCGTCAAACCTTTTCTTGAGCAACTCATAGAAAGCTGCGCTCTCGGCTGCGGCCACGACCTGTGCGAACTGCTGCATTTCCTGCTGCGCCGCTTCGGGTGCCGGAGGTGTACGCGGCACGGTCTTGTTGACGCGCACCACCGCATAGCCCTGGGCACCCAGGTCGACGCCGATCATCGACGGAAGCTTGCCAATGTCTGCGCGCAATGCGCCTTCGATCAAAGGTGCAGGTTGCGACTGCGCTTCCAGGCGCGATACGGTCACCGGGGCACTGACCTTTGCGTCGGCCATGTTGGATTGCCAGGTGGCGAGCTTGGCCTGCCCCTCTGTCTTCGCGAGCGCGGCTGCGCGCTCGGACATGAGCTGGGCGCGGACCTGTTCTTTGACTTCCGCGAAAGGCAGTGTGCGGGCGGCGGCGTAGGTCGTCACGCGCCCGGAAGCGAGCTGGTTCGGGCCGATCTCGATCGCTTCCGTGTTGTGCTTGCGCTCGAGCGAATCGGCAGCGAAAAGCGCATTCAAGAAGTTGCGGCTTGCCAGCGCGCCGGTCGCACCGGTGGCCGGAGTCCGGGGTACGTCGGCTTCAGTCTGGATGGTGAGCTTCAGCTTGTCTGCCGCTGGCTTGAGGCTGTCGGGCTGCTGGTACACGATGTCGGTAAAGCTCTCGGCCGCTTTGGCGAACTCCTGCGTGGCTTGCTGGCCACGTACTTCGTTCTCGATGGTGGTGCGCACCTGTTCGAACGGCGGTACCGACGACGGCTTGACGTCGACAAGCTGAATGACGTGATACCCAAACTCGGTTTCGACCACTTCGCTGATCTCGCCCTTCTTGAGCGCAAACAACGCGTCCTCGAACGGCTTGACCATTGCGCCGCGTGTCACGACATCGAGATCGCCGCCCTTCTCGGCCGAGCCTGGGTCCTGCGAGTTCTTCTTTGCGACGTCGGCGAAAGCGGCTGGCGCCTTTTTTACCTCGGCCAGCAATTGCTGCGCGGTGGTGCGTGCCTTTTCGCGCTCCGCGGATGAGGCACTCGCAGGCGCGCTGATCAGGATGTGGCTCGCGCGTCGTTCTTCCTTGGTGCCCAAGCGCGCCTTGTTCTGGTCGTAGTAGCTGCGCAAGTCGGCTTCGCCGATCGAGATGTTTTTCTTCGCTGCATCGAGATCGAGCACGAGATATTCAATGCTCGCCTGCTCGGGTACGCGGTATTGCGCGGTGTTCTGCTGGTAGTGGGCTTCGAGATCGGCGTCGCTCACCTTGGCAACCGAATCGTTCGATGCATAGTCGGCTGGGTTGAAACGCGCCACCTGAATTTCGCGGCGGTCATGGAAGGCATCGAGTGTGGTTGCAGCATGCGCAGGGGTGGCGAACGCCGTTCCAGAAATGCCGAGCATCACCTGCTGGGTCGCCAGATCGGCGCGCACGGAGGCTTCGTACTGCTCCGGGGTGCGGCCGGTCGCGAGCGAGAAGCGCTCGCGGTCGAACTTTCCATCGGCTGTGCGAAAGGAAGCCAGCCCCACATCTTCCGCGAACAGCCGGGAAAGCCGCTCTTCGGACACGGTCAGGTTCGCCTTGGAAGCCGCCTGTGCAAGCACCCGGTCGCGCACCATGCGCTCGAGCGTCGCATAGCGAGCGGCATCCGAATCCAACATTGCGGGTTCAATGTTGGGCGCCTGCTGACGAATCCGATCGACTTCGTTGCGGTGCTGCGCGTCCCATTGCGGCCGTGTGATGTCATCGCCAGCAACGCGCGCAACCGCCTCGCCCTGGCCGCCATCCTGATAGCGATCGACGCCGAACAGCACGAACGACGGGATGATCAACAAGAACAAAAAACCCATGATGATCTTGTTGTACTTGCGCAAGGACTCAAACATGCTTGAACACTCTCTTGTGACGGATGCCGGGGCAGCAATAAAAAAGGCGAACTGGGTGTTCGCCTTTGCAACGGTGGTGGGTGCTGAGGGGTTCGAACCCCCGACCTACGCCTTGTAAGGGCGCCGCTCTACCAGCTGAGCTAAGCACCCCACCGGGAAACATTGTCTCAGTTGAGCGCGTCTTTCAGCGCCTTGCCCGGACGGAACTTAGGAATCTTGGCGGCCTTGATTTTAATCGCGTCGCCGGTGCGCGGATTGCGGCCGGTACGCGCAGCGCGCTTGCCGACTGTAAAGGTGCCGAAACCGACCAGCGACACGGAGCCGCCTTTCTTGAGCGTGAGACGAATAGCGCCGATGGTGGATTCGAGTGCCCGCGTCGCTGCGGCTTTGGAGATATCGGCGTTCTTTGCGATGTGCTCAATGAGTTCGGTCTTGTTCACAAGGGCCCCTTGCAGGAAAAAAATGTTGATCAGGTAGCGTCAAACGCGATGCCGTGCCCGCGACGCCGCCGCGGGTGTGTAAAGAGAAAAGGAGGATGGCAGTTCTGACGCGCCGGCAGCGCGCTGCCGGCAACGATTACAACCACTGGTCCACAGGGTGTCAAGACGACGCCCGGCCTCGCGACCCCGAGAGAACGGCCATTTTAGTGGCGTTTTGCGCAGTCTCTTTTCAGAGTGACTGCACGATCGCGCGGCCGAGGTCTCCGGTGCTCGCCGTGCCGCCGATGTCCGGCGTGCGCGGGGCGCCGCTGCCGGGCGCCAGCACTTTCTCGATCGCGGCCAGGATGGCGTCATGCGCGGCCTTGTGCCCAAGGAACTCCAGCATCATCGCGCCGCACCAGATCTGGCCGATCGGATTCGCGATGCCCTTGCCTGCGATGTCCGGCGCCGAACCGTGCACCGGCTCGAACAGCGAAGGCGTGGTGCGTTCCGGGTTGAGGTTCGCGCTCGGCGCGATGCCGATGGTGCCGGTACATGCCGGCCCGAGGTCCGACAAGATATCGCCGAACAGGTTGCTCGCTACCACGACATCGAAGAAGTCGGGGCGCTGCACGAAATGGGCCGTCAGGATGTCGATGTGGAACTTGTCCTGCGTCACGTCCGGATAGTTCGCGGCCATGGCTGCAACGCGCTCGTCCCAGTAGGGCATGGTGATCGCGATGCCATTGGACTTGGTTGCGCTGGTGAGATGCTTCTTCGCGCGGGAACGGGCGAGCTCGAAAGCGAACTTGAGCACCCGATCCACGCCGAAGCGCGACATCACCGTCTCCTGGACGACGATCTCCCGCGCGGTTCCCTCGTACATGCGTCCGCCGATGCTCGAGTACTCGCCCTCGGTGTTTTCGCGCACGATGTACATGTCGATCTCACCGGGCTGGCGCGGCGTGCCGTCACGCCGCACCACCGGGGCCGTGATGCCCGGCATCAGGCGGGCGGGACGCAGGTTGACGTACTGGTCGAACTCGCGGCGAAACAGCAGCAGCGATCCCCACAAGGAGACATGGTCGGCGATCTTTTCCGGCCATCCCACCGCGCCGAAATAGATGGCGTCGTGACCGCCGATCTGATCCTTCCAATCGTCCGGCAACATTTTCCCGTGCTTCTCGCAGTAGTCCCAGCTCGAAAAATCGAAGTGGTCGAAGTGCAGGTCGATGCCGAACTTGCGCGCCGCGGCATCGAGCACCTTCAGACCTTCGGGCATGGTTTCCTTGCCGATGCCGTCGCCGGCGATGACTGCGATTCGTTGGGTACTCATGGTCTCAATCCTTGGTGGCGTATTTGAAAAAAAGCTGCGCCTCGGCCAGCAGGTCGCCGGGCGCCTCTTCGGGAATGTAGTGGCCGCACGGCAGCGCGCCGCCGGACACGTCGCAGGCGCGCTCACGCCAAAGCGCAAGCACATCGAAGCATCGGCCGACGGCACCGTGTTCGCCCCACAGCACACGCAGTGGCTGCTTCAATACCCGGCCGGTCGCGATGTCGGCTCGGTCGTGGTCCAGGTCGATCGTGGCCGCGGCACGGTAGTCCTCGCATATCGCCTGCGCACTGCCCGATATCGCGGCGCATCGCTCGTACTCGGCCAGGGCTTGCGCAGAGAAAGGTGCGAGGCCGGCATGGCGGCTGCCCATGACCGTGCGCACATAGCGCGCCGGATCAGCCTCGATCAACGCTTCGGGCAGAGGCGGCGGCTGGATCAGAAAGAACCAGTGCCAGTAGGCGCGCGCAAAAGCTTCGGATGTCTCGCGGTACATCGCGAGCGTGGGCGCCACGTCGAGCAGCATGAGACGCTCGACCGCTTCTGGATGGTCCGCCGCGAGCCGGTGCGCCACGCGCGCTCCGCGGTCATGCGCAAGCACGCCGAAGCGGGCAAATCCGTGATGCTGCATGGCGTGAAGCGCGTCGAGCGCCATCTCGCGCTTGCTGTAGACCGCATGGTCGGCGTCGGCAGCCGGACGTCCCGAGTCGCCATAGCCGCGAAGATCGAGCATGACCAGCGTGAAATGCTCGGCCAGCTGCGACGCCGTGCGATGCCAGATGACGTGCGTCTGCGGATGCCCATGAAGCAGCAGCAACGGCGCACCTCGCCCGCCAATGCGGCCGTGCACAAGCACACCGTTGCGCGACAAGTCGAAAGTGGAAAAGGCAGCGGTGAACACGAGCAGATTGTGTGTGTTGAGCCGCGTCAGCGCTCGCCGCGCACGACCAGGCTCACGCCGACGGCCGTCATCGCGATGCCCGTCATCGTCAGCGCCGTGAAAGGCTCGTTGAAAAGCAACCACGCCATCACTGCGGTGCATGGCGGCACCAGATAGAGCAGGCTCGTGACTGCGGTCGCCGTGCCCCGCTGGATCAGCATGTAGAGCAGCGAGCTTCCGCCCAGCGAAAGGGCGAGCACCGACCACGCCATTGCGCCGCCGGATGAAAGATTCCATTGGATGCCGTCTGATTCCAGGGCCGCAAACGGAAGCGTGACGAGCAGCGCGGCAGCGAGTTGTACCGCGCTTGCGCTGCGCACGTCGCATGGCCCGACGAACCGCTTCTGGTACAGGGTACCGGCCGTGATGGAGAACAGCGCCATCGACGCCAGTGCCATGGTGAGCGCGCTTACTTCCCCACCCTCACCGAACTTGTGCGACACCACCAGCAACAGGCCGGCAAAGCCGAGCGCGAGGCCGGCCCATTGTCGGCGGCTGATGGGGCTGCCATGCATCGAGAGCCACACTGCGGTGAGCACCGGCTGGACGCCCACCAGCAGCGCGACCAGCCCGGAGCCCATCCCTGCCCTGACCGCTGCCCAGACGCCGCCCAGGTATCCAGCTTGCATCAAGATGCCGGTGGCCGCGAGATGCGCCCACTGTGAACGGCCAGCCGGCCATGCAACGCGTGCCAGCAACACCCAGGCGAGAAAACAAAGCACCGACAGTGCATAGCGCACGGCCAGAAATTTGAGGGGCGGGGCATAAGGCATGCCGTAGCGCGCAACGATGAAGCCGGTGCTCCAGATCAGCACGAAGACAACCGGCATGGCGCGCACCCACGCCGAGTTTCCGGACGCGCCGGTCATTTGGCGCGTGCCCTGATCTCCGGGATCGCCTTCTGCAGGTAGTAGACCATCGACCAGACCGTGAGCACTGCCGAGATCCAGATCAGCCATTGCCCCCAGGGGCCGGTGTCGATCACGCCGAACAGCACGCCGTCGAAGAGCAGGAACGGTATCGCGACCATCTGCACCACCGTCTTGACCTTGCCGATCATGTGGACCGCCACGCTCTTGCCGGCGCCGATCTGCGCCATCCATTCGCGCAGGGCGGAGATCGCGATCTCGCGGCCGATGATGATCAATGCGACGAACACGTCGGCGCGGTTCAGATGCACCAGCACAAGCAACGACGCGCAGACCAGGAACTTGTCAGCCACCGGGTCGAGGAAAGCGCCGAAGGCCGAGGTCTGGTTGAGCTTGCGCGCCAGAAAGCCATCGAGCCAGTCCGTCGCTGCGAACACGATGAACATGACCGTCGCGATGACATTGCGCATCGGCTCGGCGATCGGCAGGTAGAACACGCCCACGATCAGCGGGATCGCGACGATGCGCGTCCAGGTCATGATCGTCGGCAGCGTCCAGAACATGCCGCGGATTGTGTCACGCGCTTTGGGCAACTCGGCAGCAGAGGTCAATGCAGCGCGCGGTAGATTTCTTCCGCCAGGTCGACCGCGATGCCTTCGACCGATGCAATGTCTTCCACGCTCGCAGCCGCAACGCCGCGTATGCCGCCGAAGCGCTGCAGCAGGCGTGCGCGGCGCTTGGGGCCGATGCCGGGAATGTCTTCGAGCTGGCTGCCGCCGACTCGTACCTTGGCCCGCTTCGCGCGCATGCCGGTAATG
>JANOCL010000181.1:0-4574 GCA_031412135.1 Variovorax sp.
TGCCTGAAGACAAGAATAAGTACCGATCGGGCTCTTTGCGGAGTGCAGCCCCACTTCGGGCACAATTTTCCGCATGACCGCCCACGCCCCTTTTCCCTCCGCTCGGCCACGCCGGCTGCGTCGGGATGCTTTCACCCGCAACCTCGTGCGTGAGCACGCGCTCGGCGTTCACGACCTGATCTATCCGGTGTTCGTGCTGCCAGGTGAAAGGCGCCGCGATGCCGTGGCGTCGATGCCGGGCGTCGAGCGGCTCAGCCTCGACCTGCTGCTGCCGGTGGCCGAAGAGTGCGTAGCGCTCGGCATTCCGGTGATGGCCTTGTTCCCGGTGATCGACGCCGGCCTGAAGACGCCGGCGGGCGACGAGGCGTTCAACCCGGACGGCCTGATCCCGCGTGTGGTGGCCGGGCTCAAGTCGCGCTTTCCCGAACTCGGCGTGATGACCGACGTCGCGCTCGATCCATACACCAGCCACGGGCAGGACGGCCTGCTCGACGACGCCGGATACATCCTGAACGATCCCACCGTCGAAGTGCTGGTCAAGCAGGCGCTCGCGCAATCGCAGGCTGGCGTGGACATCGTCGCGCCGAGCGACATGATGGACGGCCGCATCGGCGCCATCCGCGCCGCGCTCGAATCGCGAGGCGACGTTCACACGCGGATCATGGCCTACAGCGCCAAGTACGCGAGCGCCTTCTACGGCCCGTTCCGCGACGCCGTCGGCTCCGCCGCCAACCTGGGCAAGAGCGACAAGAAGGTCTACCAGATGGACCCCGGCAACTGCGATGAAGCATTGCGCGAGGTGGCGATGGACATCGCCGAGGGCGCGGACATGGTGATGGTCAAACCCGGCATGCCCTACCTCGACATCGTGCGCCGGGTGAAGCAGGAATTCCATGTGCCGACCTTCGCCTACCAGGTCAGCGGCGAGTACGCGATGCTCAAGGCCGCTGCGCAGAACGGCTGGCTCGACCATGACGCCGTGATGATGGAAAGCCTGCTCGCCTTCAAGCGGGCAGGTGCCGACGGCGTGCTTACCTATTTCGCGCTCGACGCCGCGCGACTGCTGAAACAGCAGCAGTAACGCCCGATCGCCCGCCTTGCGCATTTTCGAGATCAGCGGCTCGCAGATCACCGAGCACGACCCGCTCGCGCCGGTGGCTGCTGCCGCCGGCGCCCGGAGCTACCTGTGGCTTTCGCTCACGCGCGACGAGTTCCGCGATTCGATCGCCGCGGTGCAGGACATGCTGCAGTCGCTTTGCGGCAGCCAACTCGTCGACCTGCATGTGGCCGACCTGCTCAACGACCAGCTGCCGTCCCGCTACGACTACACCTCCCAGTACGACGTGCTGGTGTTCCGGCGGCTCGCGGCCGGCAGCGACTCGACGCCCAAGGCCACCGAACCTGCGCTCGCGCGGGCAGGCCCGCCGGTGTTGCGCCGCGTCGATACGCGGCCGGTCGGCTTCGCGATCTTCGATCGCGTGCTGGTGTCAGTGCATCCGGGAGACGGCGCTGTGCGCGATGCTTTCGCAGCCCGGCTGCTCGCCGCCGCAACGCCCGATGCCCGCGGCGCAGCGGCCGCTCCGGCGCTCGATGTACGCGCCGTGTCGACGCGCGTGCCGACCAGCCCCGCCGACCTGATGCTGCGCGTGATCAACCTGATCGTCGACGCCTACCTCGACCTGCGGCGCGACCTCACCCGGCAGCTGGACCACTGGCAGGCCGACCTGATCGACCCGCGCAGCCGGTTCACGAACTGGAGCGCGCTGATGGAAGCCCGGCAGTCGCTGCGCCACCTGGACGAGATCTGCGAGGACCAGCGCGGCGCGTTGCAGGACTGGATCGATGCACTCGAAACCCTGCCGCCGCCCGTGGACGCAGCGGCCGCGCGCGAGAGCGAGCTCCTGATGGTGCGCAGCCGCGATGTGCTCGAGCACATCGAGCGCGTCGTCCACCATGTGCGCCGGCTCGAACAGAACGCCGAGACCGCGGTGCAGATGCATTTCAGCGTGCAGAGCCATCGCGCCAACGACATCATGCGGGTGCTCACAGCGCTCACCGCCATCTTCCTGCCGCTCAATCTCATCGCCGGCATCTTCGGCATGAACTTCGAGTTCATCCCGCTCATTCACAAGGCCGACGGCTTCTGGATCGCGATGTCGCTGATGGCCGCCATCGCGTTGCTGCTGGGCATCGTGTTCTGGCGCAAGCGCTACCTCGCGCGCACGCGCTGACGCATCTACTTGGCCGTGCTAGCGCCGTCCTGCTGCGCCTGGACGCGCGTTTCAGCACGCTTGGGCATGGTCGAGATGACCCGGCTGTTCACGCGCGAGCCGCCGGTCACGTTCTGGTCTGGCGCGTTGGCGGTCGCGATGGCCTGGGCGCGCATTTCGGCGGCGGTGGCGACCGACGTGAACGGATCGGCGCCGCGCGAGCCACGGGTCACGTTCTGGTTGGGCGAGGAAGCTGCGCGCACGGCTTCTGCGTTGACGTCGGCGCGGCTCATGGCGGACACCGGCGTCTGCACGCCGTCATAAGTTTCAGCCTGTGAGCCGGCAGCGGCAAAAAAGGAAAGCGCGGCGGTGGCAACAATGTGCAAAGTCTTCATTTCAGGTCCTCTGGATTTGTAGATGGTTGACGAACCAGGCCTGCCATCGGCCGGCCTGCGCAACGAAGTTTCGGGCTGATGACCCTCGGGAAAATCCTTGGAATAGAGACGCCGCGTTTCCTCGATCGAAACAATGACCAAACGGTGAAAAAACGAAAAGCCGGACCCGCTCGCGCAGGTCCGGCTCATCGACACCAAGCCGTCGAATTACAGCCCGGCTTGACGCGTGGTCAGAAAACGCGGGTTCGAGAACTGCGCTGGGATCACGCTGCCGGCGAAGGACTCGCGGCGGACGTTCTGGTTGGGTCGATGGGCATGGGCAACGGCTTCGGCACGCACCTCGGCACGATCGCGCGCACTGACCACGACCGGCGCAGAACCAGCGCCTTCCGCATACGGGTTGGCACTGCGCGCTGCGACGACTGCCTGCGCATTCACTTCGGCGCGGCTGTTGGCCGACACCAGCTGGTGCACGCCGTCGTAAGTTTCGGCCTGTGCGCCTGCGGCAGCGAGAATCGAGAGTGCGGCGGCGGCGATGATCTTCGAGGTCTTCATTTCAATTTCCTTCAGTTTGCTTTGGATGATGTCGAACCGGTCTTGGGTGGGTCACCGTCCCTTCGGGGGCGGCCACCTCGCTCGGTGCCCTGTTCACCCAGAGCAGCCGTATCGGCCGCCCTGTGAGATGGAGTTTGCGCCGAAAGGTAGGTACAAACCCTCGACCACTGGAACCACCGCGTTCACAAAATCGAAACAATGGAAGCCTGATGGACGGTCTGGACCTGCTGAAAACCTTTCGTGAAGTGGCCGAGCGCGGCAGCTTTTCCCGTGCCGCTACCGTGCTCGGCCTGTCCAAGGCCAGCGTCAGCAAGTACGTGGCGCAACTCGAAGGCCGGTTCGGCGTGCGCCTGCTCAACCGCTCTACCCGCTCGGTCAGCCTGACCGATGCCGGGCACCTGCTGCTCGAACGCAGCAAGCCGCTGATGGAGATGGTGGCGCTCACGCAGAGCGAGCTGCAGGAACATGCGAGCCATCCGCAGGGGCGCCTGTGCATCACCGCGCCGCACGGCCTTGCGCAAAGTTCGTTTCCCGCCATCCTCGGCGAGTTCATCACGACCTATCCCGATGTGCATGTGAGCCTGCACTTGAGCAACCGCGTGATCGACCTGGTGGAGGAAGGTGTCGATGTCGCGCTGCGGCTCGGCCGCATCCGTGACGACAACCTGATCGTGCGTCGCCTGCGCCTGATGGAGCTGGCCCTGTGCGCCACCCCGGCCTACTGGGCAAAGCGCGGCATGCCCCGAAAGCCCGACGACATGCGACGCCATGACGTGCTGACCTACTCGCTCGCGGGCGGTGCGCCGCATCTGCCCTTCGAGGTCGACGGCCAGCCGTACAGCGTGCCGGTGCAAAGCCGCATGGACGCGAACGACGCTGCACCGCTGATCGGCGCGGCGCTCGCGGGACTGGGCGCCGTGTGCGTGCCGGCCATGATGGCGCAGGCGCACATCGAGCGCGGCGCACTGGTGCCGGTGCTGAAGGACTACATGCCGCGCGACCTGTGGCTGTACGCGGCCTACTCCCAGCGCCGCCACAACAGCGCCGCATTGCGGGTGCTGCTCGACTTTCTGGAGGCCCGCATCCGCAGCCCGTCGCCTGCACCTTCCGATGCGCCGGCGCAGGCCTTCAAGTCCGCCAAGCGTTCGCGGCAGGCCGCCGCAGCCTGAGGCAACTTTTCAACGCAACCCGAACAGCGCGGCCGCATTGCCCCAGGCGATCTGCCGTGCCGCCTCGGGCGGCAGATCGCCGAGCCACACGCGATAGCCGCGCATGATCTCGTCGTACGCGCTCCAGCGCTGGTTGACCCAGGTGTCCGAACCGACCATGAAGCGGTCCGGGTGCTTGAGGACCAGCGCCCTCCATTCCGGGCACAGCCGGCCGCCTTCGCAGGTGAGGCCCGGCCGGTACGACA
>JANOCL010000182.1:0-8169 GCA_031412135.1 Variovorax sp.
CTCGCGATGGCGATGACGCAGTCGCTGTCGATCTCGCGCATCGGCCCCGGGCCAGGGCGCTGGCGCGGACAGACGGTCCGTACCGCGGCGCGCGGACTGCTCACAGTGCTGCGCGCCATACCCGAAGTGGTGTGGGCGCTGATGCTGGTGCGTGCCCTCGGGCTCGGCCCGGCGGCCGGCGTGCTGGCGCTCGGCATCACCTATGGCGGGATGCTCGGCAAGGTGTATGCGGAGATTCTCGAATCGGGCGACACGCGGCCTGCGCGCGCCCTGCTCGAAGGCGGCAGCGGCCGGCTCGCCGCGCTGCTCTACGGGCTGTTGCCGGGCGCGGCGCAGGAACTGGCCTCCTACACCGTCTACCGTTGGGAATGCGCGGTGCGCGCGTCGGTGGTGATGGGCTTCGTCGGTGCCGGCGGACTCGGCCAGTTGATGGACCAGTCGATGAAGATGCTCAACGGGGGCGAAGCGAGCAGCATCCTGATCGTGTTTCTGCTGCTGGTGCTGCTGGCCGACGGCATGAGTGCGCTGCTGCGCAGGATGCTCCGATGAGCGCCGCACGCGGTTCGGAGGTTTCCGCATGAACCTGCGCGGCATCCTGGCCTGCATGACGGTGATCACCGCCGTCGTCGCAAGCTTCGTCTATCTCGGCATCGACTTCCGGGCCTTGCTGGCGCGCGAGTCATTGGGCTCGATGGCCAGGTTCGTCGGCGAGTTCTTTCCGCCCGACCTCTCGCTCGCCTTCCTGTCGAAGACGGCATGGGGCGCATTGCAGACCCTGGCCGTCTCCGCGCTCGGCACGCTGCTCGCTTTCGGGGCCGGCGCACTGCTGGCGCTGCCCGCCTCGGGCCGCGCCGGCCGCTTGCCGCAGCAGCTCGCGCGCTTCCTGCTCAACCTGCTGCGCAGCGTGCCCGAACTGGTCTGGGCCGCGCTCATGGTGCTGGCCGCCGGGCTCGGGCCTTTCGCCGGCGTGCTCGCGCTGGCGCTGCACACCACGGGCGTGTTCGGGCGGTTGTTCGGCGAAGCGCTGGAAAACGCGCCGCGGGCGCCGTCGCGGGCGCTGGCCGATGCCGGCAGCGGCGCGGTCGCGGCCTTCGCCTACGGCAGCCTGCCGCTGGTCTGGCCTCAATGGCTCGCCTACACGCTGTACCGTTGGGAGATGAACATCCGCATGGCGGCAGTGCTCGGCTTCGTCGGCGCCGGCGGGTTGGGGCAGATGCTGTACTTCCATCTTTCGCTGTTCCAGCAGGCACAGGCGGCCACGGTGATCGGCGCCATGTTCGTGCTGGTCTTCATCGTCGACAGCGCCAGCAGTCGGCTGCGGCGCGGGCTGGCTCCGGCCTATGCATGAAATGAACCCGCCCCCAGGCTTGGCGCACTTCGAACTTCGGAGGTTCTCGGATGACCCACCCGACTCTTGAACTGATCGGCGCGCCGACCGACATCGGCGCGAGTGTCCGCGGCGCCGGCATGGGGCCCGATGCGCTACGGGTGGCCGACATCGGCGCCGTCCTGGCGCAGCTCGGCTACGGCGTGATCGACCGCGGCAACCTCGCCGGGCCGGCGACGCCCTGGACCAAGCCGGCCGAAGGCCTGCGGCACCTCGACGAGGTCGTGGCGTGGAACCGCACGGTGTACGACGCGGTCGACCAGGCGCTCGGCGCGTCGCACATGCCCGTGCTGATGGGCGGCGACCACTGCCTGGCGATCGGCTCGATCAGCGCCATTGCCTGGCATGTGCGCCGGCGCGGGCAGAAGCTGCGCGTGTTGTGGCTCGATGCGCATTCGGACGTCAACACCGGCCTCACCAGCCCGAGCGGAAACATCCATGGCATGCCGGTCGCCTGCCTGCTCGGCCACGGACCCGCGGCCCTGACCGGCTGGAGCGGCGAGCGCGCGGCGCTCGAACACGACGCCATCCGCTTCATCGGCATCCGCAGCGTCGATGCCGACGAGAAGGCGGCGATCCGCGCGCTCGGCCTGAACGTGTTCGACATGCGGCACATCGACGAGCACGGCATGCGCACCACCATGACCGAAGCGCTGCAGGACATCGACGACGACACGCACCTGCACGTCAGCTTCGACCTCGACTGCCTCGATCCGGACTACGCGCCGGGCGTCGGCACCGGCGTGCACGGCGGGCCGACTTTGCGCGAGATGCAGCTGTGCATGGAAATGATCGCCGACACCGGCCGGCTGCGGTCGCTGGACGTGGTTGAACTCAATCCCGCGCTCGACGTGCGCAACCGAACGGCTGAGATCGCGGTGGAGCTGATCGAAAGCCTGTTCGGCAAGTCGACCCTCGCGCGCTAGCGGGAATGCGCGCCGGAAAGTCAAATAGCCCGGTAGCGTGACTTTTTAAGCAACGAAAAAGCAACCAATAGTCTTACATTCTTTCGTACTCACTCGCCATCCCGCGGGTGGTGAAAACGGAGTATTGAGATGGACGTTCGCAAGATTGGATTGCTGGTTGAACAACCCTTCGACGGATCGTATTACTGGGTGATCCATGAAGACACCAGGCACGACGGCCGCTTCGAGCCGCTGCACCGCGCCGACCGCTCGTTCGCGACTTATTCGGCGGCACTGGCGCAGGGTTACGGCGTGCTGCAGCGCCTGTGCGGCCTGAGCGGCCTGCCCGCCTACGCGGCGCGCGCCGTCGCTCTGTAGTCCTGTTCTCGCCCCATGCCAGGGATACCGCGGAACCGGCTTTGCCGGGCCGTTGGTATCGCCCCCTTGAGGGGGAGGCGCCGCAGGCGCTTCGGGGGTGATTGTTCCTAGCCGCGCGAAGGCGACAGCGGCACTGCCTGCAGCGGCGCCTCGGTGCTTGGCATCGTGCGCGCAGCCGGCGCAACCGGCGTGATCTCGACCGGCTGCGTGACCAGGAAGCGGTCGATCAGCGCGAAGAATCGATCGTAGAAATTTTCATCGGTGAGGGTCTGGCTGGCGACCTTCACCAGCGCGTCGTCGGTGGACGAAAAAGGCAACGACAGCGAACCGAACGCGCCCACGCCCACGCTGGCGGAGTTGTTGGTCTTCTTCAGGCTGTAGCGGTCCTGCAGCGCGCTGGCAAAGGCGATGGTGCCGGCGTTGGCAGCCGCCTTGTTGCCCGGCACGCCCTCGTTCGCGCAGACCACCCGCAGCTCCACTTCGACGTGCACCTCGCTGGCCGGCTGAAAGCTCTTGCGGCCGGCCACCAGATCGGGATTGGCCGCGGTCACCAGATAGCCCTGGCTCAACAGCGCCCGCCGCGCCGCCTCGCAGGTCTGCGCCTGCGTGGCGCGGTAGCTGCGCGTGTGGGTGGTGGTCGAATCGAACTCTTCCGGGTCGTACGACACGCGCTTGGCAGGGCCGGCCGCGCAGGCCGCGAGCAGAAGGGCCAGCAAAGGAGCGGCAAGGCGAAGGGAGGGCGTCGTCATCACGGCGCGAATGGTAGCGCCCCGGCTCGCGAATCCAATGCAATCAGGGATAGAGCCCGCGCTCCTGCCGCGCCATCAGGATGCGCTCGCAGGCGACAGCGAAGGTCGCGGTGCGCAGCGAAATCTTGTGCTTGTCGGCCGTGTCCCAGATGTTGTTGAGCGCATTCATCATGATGCGGTCGAGCCGCACGTTGATCTCGTCCTCGTCCCAGAAGAAGGACGAGAAGTCCTGCACCCATTCGAAGTAGCTCACCGTCACGCCGCCGGCATTGCAGATCACGTCGGGCACCACCAGCACGCCGCGCTCGGCCAGGATGTCGTCGGCCGTCGGCACCGTCGGGCCATTGGCGCCTTCGAGCACCAGCTTGGCTTGTGTCTTCTGCGCGCGCTCGGCGGTGATCTGGCCTTCGAGCGCGGCCGGGATCAGGATGTCGCAGGCCACTTCCCAGAATGCGTCGTTGGCAATCGCGTCGCCGCCCTTGAAGCCAACCACGCCGTCGGCGCGCGAGAGCGGCACCAGCTCTTTGAGGTCGAGACCGTTCTCGTTGACGATGGTGCCGGTGTGGTCCTGCACGGCGACGATCCTGGCGCCCGCTTCGGCGAACAGCTCGGCCGCGACCGAGCCCACGTTGCCGAAGCCCTGCACCGCAACGCGCGCGCCGCGCAGCTCGAGCCCGATGCGCCGCGCCGCCTCGCGGCCGGTGACGAAGACGCCGCGGCCGGTTGCCTTGACCCGGCCCAGCGAGCCGCCAAGGTGCAGCGGCTTGCCGGTGACCACGCCGGTGGCGGTGCCGCCGACGTTCATGGAGTAGGTGTCCATCATCCAGGCCATGATCTGCGCGTTGGTGTTGACGTCGGGCGCGGGGATGTCGGTGTGCGGGCCGATGATGATGCCGATCTCGCTGGTGTAGCGTCGTGTGACCTTCTCCAGCTCGTGCTGCGAGAGTTTCTTCGGGTCGACGCGAACGCCGCCCTTGGCGCCGCCGTAGGGCAGGTTCACCGCCGCCGTCTTGACCGTCATCCAGGCCGACAGCGCCATCACTTCCTCGAGCGTCACGTCGGGATGGAAGCGCACGCCGCCCTTGCCCGGCCCGCGCGACATGTTGTGCTGCACGCGGTAGCCCTCGAAGTGGGCGATGCTGCCGTCGTCCATTTCGATCGGCACGTCGACGATGAGCGCGCGCTTGGGCCGCTTGAGCGTCTCGACCCAGCGCGCCAGGCCGCCGAGGTACGGCACGACACGGTCGACCTGCGACAGGTAGGTGCCCCACGGGCTGTTGGCTGTCGGCTGCACGTAAGACAGTTCGGAACTCATGGCATCACCCTCGCTTTGTTGATTGGATGCGCCGGACGATAGCGCCCAAGCCGCGTGCGCGCCATGCCTATGCGCAATGCGTTGCCGGTTATGCGCTAGCGGCAAGCAGGGCCGCGTTGCCGCCGGCGGCCGTGGTGTTGATGGTGAGCGTCTGCTCGGCGCAGAAGCGCAGCAGGTAGTGCGGCCCGCCCGCCTTGGGGCCGGTGCCGCTCTGGCCTTCGCCACCGAAGGGCTGCACGCCGACCACCGCGCCGATGATGTTGCGGTTGACATAGACGTTGCCCACGCGCGCCCGCGCGGCCATGGTCAGCGCCCGGCTGTCGATGCGTGTCTGGATGCCGAGCGTGAGACCGAAGCCGAGTGCGTTGATGCGCTCGATCACCGCCAGCGGATCGCCCGACCAGCGCACGATGTGCAGCACCGGGCCGAAGATCTCGGCTTTCAGGCTGTCGACCGACGGCAGCTCGTAGGCATGCGGCGCGATCAGGTTCGCCATCCGGTGTGCGGCGGCCGCTGCCGGTTCGGGCGCCACGAGCACGCGGGCCTGCGCGTTCAGGCGCTCGATGTGGCGCTGGATCGAATCGAAGGCCTCGCGGTCGATCACCGGGCCCACATCGGTGGCGAGTGCCGCGGGGTCGCCGACCGCCAGCTCGGCGGCTGCGCCCTGCATCATCTCGATCACGCCGTCGGCGATGCGCTCGTGCAGCAGCAGCAGGCGCAGCGCCGAGCAGCGCTGGCCGGCCGAGCGAAAGGCGCTTTGCACCACCGCATCGACCACCTGCTCGGGCAGCGCGCTCGAATCGACCACCATTGCATTGATGCCGCCGGTTTCGGCGATCAGCGGCACGATCGGGCCGTCCTTGTCTGCGAGCGCGCGGTGGATGGCCTTGGCCACCTGCGTCGAGCCGGTGAACACCACACCGGCCACGCCGGGCGCGGCCACCAGCGCGGCGCCGACCGTTTCGCCGGGGCCGTGCAGCAGTTGCACCGCATCGGCGGGCACGCCGGCCGCATGCAGCAGGCGAACCGCTTCGAGCGCCACGGCAGGCGTCTGCTCGGCCGGCTTGGCGAGCACTGTGTTGCCGGTGGCGAGCGCCGCGGCCACCTGGCCCATGAAGATCGCGAGCGGAAAGTTCCAGGGACTGATGCAGACCCAGGGCCCGCGCCCGACGAGCCGCAGCTCGTTGCTTTCGCCGGTGGGTCCGGGCAGCACGACCGGCCGCATGACGCGCTCGGCCTCGTCGGCGTAGTAGCGCAGAAAGTCGACCGCCTCGCGCACTTCGGCCACCGCGTCGCCCCAGGTCTTGCGGGCTTCCTGGACCAGCAGCGCGCAGAAGCGCGGCAGTGCGGCATCGAGCGCATCGGCGGCGCCGCGCAGCATCGCGGCGCGCTGCGCGACAGGCGTGCGGTGCCAGGTGCGGTAGCTGGCAGCCGATGCCGCGACCGCAGCGCCGGTGTCGGCCGCGTCGAATTCGGAAACCGGCTGCAGTTCGGTCGATTCGAGCGCAGCCAGAAGCGGCGCGCGCATCGATTCGACTGCGAGGTCCAGGCCGCTGCTGTTGCGGCGGGCCGGCGGCGCACCGTAGAGCGCCGGCGGCAGCGGCAGCGAAACCGCGGTGTCGAGCCGCAGCGGCGACACCAGCAGGTCGCCGATGCCGATCGACTCATCGCCCAGCTGATTGACGAACGACGAGTTGGCGCCGTTCTCCAGCAGCCTGCGCACCAGATAGGCGAGCAGATCCTTGTGCCGGCCGACGGGTGCGTAGACGCGCACCGGCGCCGACGTGCTTTTCATGAGTTCGCGGTAGATGCCTTCGCCCATGCCGTGCAGCCGCTGCAGCTCGAACGGCACGCCCCGCGCCATCTGCAGGATCGCAGCGATCGTTCCGGCGTTGTGGGTCGCGAACTGCGGATAGATCGCATCGGGCGCATTCAGCATCGCTCGGGCGCAGGCCAGGTAGCTGATGTCGGAGTGGTGCTTGTGCGTGAACACCGGATAGTGCGGCAGGCCGAGCTCCTGGGCACGCTTGATCTCGGCATCCCAGTAGGCGCCCTTGACCAGCCGGCACATGAGCCGCAGTTCGTGCTTTCGCGCGATGGCGACGACATGCTCGACCAGTTCGAGCGCCCTTGTCTGGTAGGCCTGCATGGCCAGGCCGAAGCCGCGCCATCGGGGCCGCTCGGCAGCCACCCTTGCCGCCAGCGCCTCGAACACATCGAGGGAGAGTTCGAGCCGGTCGACTTCTTCGGCATCGATGGTGAGGCCGAGGTTGGCATCGGCCGCCAGCAGGCACAGCTGCCAGACGCGCGGCACCAGCTCGCGCATCACGCGCTCGCGCTGCGCGTCTTCATAGCGCGGATGCAGCGCGCTGAGCTTGATCGAGATGCCGTCGTTGTCTTCGGGCGCCGCGGTGCGCGCGCCGCCGGACGCGATGGCGCGGATCGCGTCGGCATAGCTTTGCAGATAGCGCCGGGCGTCGGCGTCGGTGCGCGCGCCCTCGCCCAGCATGTCGTAGCTGAAGCGCAGCGCTTGCTGCTTCCGGTGCGCGGTCCGCGCCTCTCCCATCGCTTCTTCGATGGTCTGGCCCAGCACGAACTGCCGGCCCAGCAGTTGCACGGCGCGCAGCGTGGCGCCCACCACGGTGCGGGCGCCGAGCCGGGCCATCAGGCCGGGGCCGGCCTCGGCCTTTGAATCGGGCAGAAACTTCTTCGACAGGGCGATGGCGGATGAAGAAAGCCGCGACAGGGCGGAGTCGGCGGCGCCGTCGAAGTCCGCCCGGCCCAGCTGGTCGGCGGTGAGCGCGATGGCGGTTTCGGCATCGGGCACGCGCAGCAGGGCCTCGGCCAGGCGCATCAAGGCCAGGCCCTCGGCGCTGGAGATCGGGTACTCGTGCAGAAGGCTCTCCATGGCCCAGAAAGGCGGCGGCCGGTCGCGCACGGCGCGCACCCACGGCGCGGCGGCGGCGGCGGCTTGCGCCCAGTCGAGCGCGCCCGACAGGGACGAGAGACGGTGCGAGACGATGTCGGCTTCGGGCCGGTACGGGATGGGCAGGCGCATGAAAGGCTCCGTGGAATCTATGACGCGATGGTGCGGCTTGCCGTGCCGAGTTATTCACCAAATCTGCGCCGCTTTCTGGATAATTCGGCGGCCATGAACACCGAACCGAGCCGACTCGACCGGATTGACTACAAACTGCTGAAGATCCTGCAGGAGGACGGCCGCATCTCGAACCTCAAGCTGGCCGAGACCGTCGCGCTGTCGCCGACCGCGGTGCTGGCGCGGGTACAGCGGCTCACCCGCGAGGGCTATATCCAGGGCTACGAGGCGCGGCTCGATCCGAACAAGCTCGGCCGCGGCTTCACGGTCTTTGTCGAGGTGCTGCTGGACCGCACCACGCCCAACGTGTTCGACCAGTTCAAGGCCGCGGTGCAGGT
>JANOCL010000183.1:0-1940 GCA_031412135.1 Variovorax sp.
AGGATGCGCAGCGAGCCCGCCGCGCGCGTGAGCTCCTGCAGCGTCTGGCGCATGTCCTGCTGCAGCGGAGCATCTTCGGCCAGCGTTCTCTCGGCGGCACCGAGGGTCTTGCGCACGTCCTTCATGGCGGCCGTCATCTCCGGCGCCACGTCGTTGTTCAGCCGTCTGGCAAGCTGCTCGGCGCTGACCAGCGTCTTGTCGAGCGTGCCGAGCGCCTTGCGCGCATCGGCGCCGATTTCCTCGAACGGCACCTTGTTGAGCTTGCGGGCGATCTCCGACACCTGCGACTGGATCTCGTCCAGGCTGTTGGCCACGGTGGGCAGTTCGATCGGGTTGCGGGCAACGTCGATCTTCGCCGCAGGCGCCTTCGGAAAGAAATCGAGCGCCACGTACACCTGGCCCGTGAGCAGGTTGCCGGTGCGCAGTTGCGCGCGCAACCCCTTGCCGATGAGGAACTGCAGCCGCTCCATCTGCGTGTAGCGCGATTCGCGCACGGCGCTGCCGGCGCCGCGGCGCAGGCGGTCGGGATAGATCTGCACCAGAACCGGCATCTTGAACTCGCGCTCGTCGCGGTCGAACTCGACACCGATCGACTTGACCTCGCCGATCACCACGCCGCGAAAGTCCACCGCGGCGCCGGGCGACAGGCCACGCAGCGACTGGTTGAAATACAGCAGCATCGTCTGCGAGGGCCCGTCGGGCTCCTTCATCGCAAGTGCTTCGTCCTCGGCCAGCGCGAAGGTGGCGTTCTCCTGCGCCACCGGGCCGTTCGCACCCTCTGGCGCCTGGAAGGCGATGCCGCCAAGCAGCACCGTCGCCAGCGACTGCGTGCGCAGCTTGACGCCGGCGGCGCCCAGTTCGACATCGACGCCGCTGGCGTGCCAGAAGCGCGTGTTGGCACCGACGAACTTGTCGTACGGCGCATTGACGAACACGCGCAGCGTGACGCCACGGCCGTCCGCATCGAGTTCGATCGCAGCGACCTGGCCGACCTTGATGCGCCGGAAGTACACCGGCGAGCCGATATCGAGCGAGCCGATGTCGCGTGCCCGCAGCAGGTACTGCCGCCCCGATGCATCGCGGGTGACGATCGGCGGCACCTCCAGGCCGACGAATTCGTTGGCGGTGTCTTCGGCCACGCCGGCGTCGGCGCCGATGTACGCACCCGACAGCAAGGTGCCGAGGCCTGAAATGCCGGACGTGTCGAGCCGCGGACGCACCACCCAGAAGCGGGTGTCGACCGCGGTGAACCCCTTTGCTTCCTTGGTGAGCTGCACCGCCACGCGAACGTGCGAGCGGTCCTCGGCCAGGCGGATGGTCTGCACCGTGCCGATCTGCACGTCCTTGTACTTGACGGCGGTGCGCCCGGCCTCGAGCCCTTCGGCCGTCTTGAAGGTGAGCACAACCTCGGGTCCGCGGTCGATCAAGATCTTCGCCACCAGCGTGATGCCGACCAGCGCAGCGACGATCGGGATCAACCAGATCAGCGACGGGAGCCAGTTGCGCCGCCGCACGACGGCCGGCTCGGGCAGCGGGGGCGCGGCCGCTGCGGGCTGCTTGTCTTCTTCACTCATGCGCTTCTTTCGTCCATCTGTTTCGCGTCCCAGTTCAGCCGCGGATCGAAGCTGAGCGAGGCCAGCATCGTGAGCACCACCACCGCACCGAAGGCTGCGATGCCGACGCCGGCCGTGATTTCTGCCAGGCCCTGGATGCGTACCAGCCCGGCCAGGAGCGCCACCACGAACACGTCGAGCATCGACCAGCGGCCGATGATCTCGAGCACGTGATAAAGCCTCGCGCGCTCGTGCCGCGCCCAGTCGCTCTGCCGCTGGGCCATGTAGGTCATGAGCATGAGCGCGCTGAGCTTGAAGAGCGGCACCAGGAAGCTGGCAATGAAGATGACCGCCGCCAAGCCGTAGGAGCCGGAAACCCAGAAGTAG
>JANOCL010000184.1:0-4908 GCA_031412135.1 Variovorax sp.
GGCCCTTACCCGCCAATAACAATCCCGGTGCCCATTGCGGCATCACTACCTCAAGCGCTTTCGCGCTCCACCACGGTAAACCCGACGTCGACGACCGCCGGACCCTGGGAGCGCCCTTCCGCCCGGTCGATGATGAAGCGCGCAGCCTGCCGGCCGATTGCCTCGCCGTCGATGCGCACCGTGGTCAGGGACGGTTGCAGGTCGGCTGCGAATTCCAGATCGCCGAAGCCGACGACGGCCAGCGCCTTCGGCACGTCGATGCCGCGAACCCGTGCCTCGACCATCACGCCGAGTGCGAGCAGGTCGGAACTGCAGAAGATGGCGTCGATCTTCTTGCCGGCATCGAGCAGGTCGGCCAGCGCCTTGCGACCGCTCTTGAGGGTTGTCGGCGCGGGCACGACCACGCAGGACACGGCGGGCAGCCGGGCCGCCGCCGCGGCATCCTCGAAGGCATGCTGCCGGCGGGCGGAGCGTTCGTCGTCGCCTGCCACCACGGCAAGGCGGCGCCTGCCCTTCTTGCGCAAGAAGGCGACGACCGCGCTGCCGACGGCGGCATGCGAAAAGCCGACCAGCATGTCGAGCGGTGTCGGCGTCAGGTCCCACGTCTCCACGACCGGGATGCCGGCGGCCAGGAGCCGCTTTCGCCCTTCGATCGAATGCATGATGCCGGTCAGCACGATGCCGTCGGGCCGGCGCCCGATGATGGCCTCCAGCAGCGCGTCTTCGCGAGAGTTCACGTAGCCGCTCTGGCCCAGCATCAGCTGATAGCCCTGATCGGCCAGCGCCTGGGTCAGGGCCTGGATGGTCTGCAGGAAGACAGGCCCGGTGATGGTGGGCACGACCGCGGCCACGAGCCGGCTGCGCGTGGAGGCAAGCCCGCCCGCCAGGCCGTTGCGCACGTAGCCGACACGGCTCACCGCGTCGGTGACCTTCTTCAGGACTTCTGCCGAGACCCGCGAGGGCGTGCTGAGCGCACGCGACGCCGTGATCGGCGCAACGCCTGCCAGCCTGGCGACGTCATGCAGCGTGACAGCGCCGCTTCCTCGGCGCGCTCGTCGAACGGGGGTGGGGTCGGGCATCGCCCATTATGGTGCGATAGCGCTACCGCACCGATGCGTCACAGGTAGTTGAACAGCGCAATGCTGTGCAGCCTTGCAAAAGTCTGCTGCGTCGCCTTCAGCGACGATTCGCGTTGCAGGAACTCCGAGATCGCGCTGGCCGGCTCGAGGTCTTCGAGCTCCGACAGGTAGCTCTTGTCGATCAGGCCGCGCGCGGCGCCGCCGGTGTCGAGCGCATCGAGCTCGTTCATGCGCGAACCGACCGACGACCTGACCGTGAGCACGTTGTCGTGCGCATTGGTGATCTTGACGTTGGCGGTGCTGAGCGCGTTGAGCAGGTCCGCCTGCGCGGTGGGGCCGTTGCCGTTGAGCGGCTTGCGCAGCGACGCGACCAGGTCGCCGATGGCGCCGAACACGTCGGTGCCGGCATTGCGGGCGGTGGCAACCTGAAAGCTGTCGCCATCGGCGGGCGAGCCGCCGATGCTGATCTGCACGCCGCCGAAGGCGATCGGCGCGCCGGCCGTGAACGGGCCGGTGGCGGCCACCACCGGCGGCGTGGCCTGCGTGGTCACCGTGTAGTTGCCGCCGGCAAAGGCGATGGTGAAGTCGCTGCCGTAGTTGGCCGCCCCGGCATCGGTCACCGCGACCGCGCCGAACGTGCCCGAACCGGTGTTGCCGGCGCCGGCCGAAGTCACATAGCCCGCGCCGCCCTGCACCGACTGGAACACGCTGCGGCCGTCGTCCGCGCCGGACATCTGGCGCGAAACGTCGATCTGCAGCAGCCGCTGGCCCTGGTCGCCCATGTACTGCACGCCGCCGGCCTGTGCCACGAAGGGCGGGCTGCCGCTCTTGAAGCCGGCAAACAGGAACTGTCCGTTGCCGTCTTCGGCATTGGCAACGTTCACGAGCTGGTCGAGATTGCTTTGCAGCGTGGTGGCGAGCGAGGCGCGGTCGGCATCCGACAGCGTGCCGTTGCCGGCCTGCACCGTCAGCGTCTTGATGTTCTGCAGGATCCCGGTGGCGGACTGCAGCGCGGTTTCTTCGTGCGACAGCGACTGCAGCGCGCGGTCGCGGCTGGTGGCGTATTGCGAAGCCTCCGCCATCGACTGGCTGACGACCAGCGCGCGCGCGGCCGCCACCGGGTCGTCCGCCGGCGTCAGGAACTTGGTTCCCGCGGCCAGCTTCTGCTGGATGCGGAACAACTGCTGCTGCTGCGAACCCAGGGCGCTCATGCTCTGGTCGTAGAAAGACTGGGTGCTGATTCGCATCACGGCTCCTGAATGCTTGTCTTGATCTTGAAGAAGTGGCGCTCGGTCAGCGGATGCCCAGGATCGTGTCGAACATGGTCGACGCGGTCTGGATCACCTTGGCGTTGGCCTGGTACATCTGCTGGTACATCAGCAGGTTGGCGGTTTCCTCGTCCTGATTGACGCCCGAGATGGAATCGCGGGTCGCGCGGATCTGGCTGGTCACGCTGGTCTGGGTGGTTTCGGCCACGCGGATTTCCATGGTCCGGTTGCCGACCGAGCTGACCAGCTGCGCGAACGCGCCATTGAAGGTGGTGGTGCCGCCGTCCATGACGGTCTTGCGCTGCAGCGCGGCGAGCAGCAGCGCATTGCTGCCGTCCGACACGCCGCCTGCGTTCTTCGCTACCGTGAAGGTGTCGCCCTGGGCCGGTGCGCCCGTCAGCTTGAGCTCGATGCCGTCGAAGCCGATCGCGGCGCCGGCGGTGTAAGCCACCGGGCTGCCTGCGGGATAGACGGTCGACGTTCCGTCGGCCAGCGTCACCGTGACCGCCGAGGCGGCCGGAAATCCCGACAGCGTGTTGCCGACCGCGTCGTAGGAAAGCGTGAGCGGCGCCGCCAGCGGCGCGCCCGGATAGAGCGCATTGACCTTGGGTGCGGCCAGCGCGCCGCTGCCCTGGTTGCCGACGGTGTTGGCGCCGGCCAGCGGCGATGCCGCCGCGACCTTGGCCGTGTCGCGAACCAGCACCTCGACATCGCGCGCGCCGGTGCGCGTCGGCTGCACCAGGAAGGAATCGCCCGCCTGCGCGGTGCCGCTTGCCACCGCGAGCTGCACGCCGTCGAAGCTGACCGGAAAGTCGGCAGCGGCATAAGCGCCCATGAGCTGCTTGTCCGACAGCCGGGTCACCGAGTAGGTGAGCACGCCCGCCACGTCTTTCACATCCACCGAATAGTCGCTGGTGGTGAGCTGCGAGGTGTCGGTGATTGCAGCGCCGAGCACCATGTCGCCGCCGTTGCGCGCGTTCGAGAACACGCCTGCGGTGGCCGTGGAGAAAAAGTCGCCGCCGAGCGCGCCGTTCAGGTCGACGCCGAGCCGGTGCTGTGCATTGAACGCGTCGCCGAGCGACATCGCCAGGCGGCCGATCGCGTTCTGCGTGCTGGTGAGCGTCTCGGCGCGGAACGCCAACAGGCCGCCCAGCGAACCGCCGGTGAACACGCTGTCGTTCAGTTCCGATGCAACGCCGGTCAGCCCGACCAGCGCCATCGCCTTGCGCGTCGGGTCGGCTGCGGAAGACACCGCCTGCAACGACGCTGCGCGGTCGCCCAGCACCAGCGACTGGCCGTTGCCGATGAAGACGTTGTATTTGCCGCCGTCCTGTTCGAGCACCTTCACGTCGACGATCTTGCCGAGCGAGCTCACGAGCTGGTCGCGCTGGTCCAGCAGGTCGTTGGGCGGCTGGCCGCCGGCGAGCGCGGTGAGCTGGCCGATCTGCTGGTTCAGGCTTGCAATCTGCGTGGCGTAGGTGTTGATCTGCTGGGCGCTGCCTTCGATCTGGTCGTTGGCCGCGCTGTTCAGGTCGGTGAGGTACTGGTCGGTCGAACGGAACTTGTTGGCCAGCGCCTGTGCGGCGCTGATGAGTTGCTGGCGCGCCGCCGGGTCGGCCGGCGTGTTGGCCACGCCCTGCATGCCGGCAAAGAAGCTCTGCATCAACGGCGTCAGGCCGGCCGTCTTGTCCGCCAGCAGCGAGTCGATGCGGTTGATCTGCGAACCGTAGCTCGCGAGCGCTGCGCCTGCGGCCTCGGCCCCATTGAGTTGCGCGGTGAGGTAGCGGTCGTAGCTGCGCGCCACCGTGGCGACGCGCGCGCCGTTGCCGATGAAGCCGGCGCCGGTCGATGTGCCGCCGCTGCTCTGGACCACCGCGTTCTGGCGGCTGTAGCCGGCCGTGAACACATTGGCGGTGTTGTGCGCGGTGGTGGCGAGCGCGGCACGCGCCACGCCGAGACCGCTCAAACCCGTATGAAACATCGACATGAGGCTGTACCTGTAAAGCTTTTCGAAGACCGATGGGTGTTTATCGGCAGGATGGGCAGAAAGTGAAGCCCATGAAACCGGCGCAGGCAAATGCCAGGGATACCGCGGAACCGGCTCCGCCGGGCCGCTGGTATTGCCCCCTTGAGGGGGAGGCGCCGCAGGCGCATCGGGGGTGTTTCAACTGTTCAGCCTGAACACGCTGACTGCTTCGACCAGATTGCCGGCCTGCTCCTGCATCGATTGCGCTGCCGCAGACGCCTCTTCCACCAGCGCCGCGTTCTGCTGCGTCACCTGGTCCATCTGCGTGATCGCCTGGTTGATCTGCTCGATGCCCGAGGTCTGCTCCTGGCTCGCCGCCGTGATCTCTCCGATGATGTCGCTCACGCGTTTGACGCTGCCCACGATCTGGTCCATCGTGCGGCCAGCTTCCCCTACCAGGGCGGTGCCCGCGCCCACCTTGCCGACCGAGTCGTCGATCAGCCCCTTGATCTCCTTGGCCGCCGCCGCCGAGCGCTGCGCAAGGTTGCGCACTTCGGCCGCCACCACCGCGAAGCCTCGGCCCTGCTCGCCGGCT
>JANOCL010000185.1:0-1887 GCA_031412135.1 Variovorax sp.
GCCGGCACGGCCAGCGCCGAGCGATCGTCGGCCTGCAGGCGCATGCAGCCCTGGTAGTGCAGCACCGAATGCGCGATCGACAGGTGCGTGAGCAGCGCGCCCTTCGGATGGCCGGTGGTGCCCGAGGTGTAGAGGATCACCGCGACATCGGTTTCGCGCACCGAAGCCGCGGCGGGCGACTGCTGCCGTGCGTCGACCGGCAGCGCAGCCAGCCTCGACGTGGCAAGTCGCAGTGCGAGCACCGGCGCGTGGGCGGCATCGGGCAGGCGATCGGCGAGTTCGTCGTCGAAGACGATCGCCTTCGCGCCGCACTGGCCCGCGATGTAGGTCAGCCCGGGGCGCTGCTCTCGCACGCCGACCGGCACCGCGATGGCGCCGAGCCGCTGCACCGCCAGCAGCACGAACAGGAACTCCGGGCGATTGCCCATCAGCATGAGCACGCGGTCGCCGGCCGAGATGCCTTGCGCTGCGAAGGCGCCGGCCAGGCGATCGGCCGCACCGCCCGTTTCGGCATAGCTCCACCGGCGGCCATCGCAGACGATCGCGTCGTGCCGCGCGCGGCCGGCCCTTGCACCTTCGAACATCGCATGCAGGCTGGAAGGCCGCTCGGCGAAGCAGCGCACGATGCGGTCGCCGTACAGCGCCTCGGTACGCGTCGGCGGGACCTGGAAGTCCTGCCAGTGGTTCACGCAACGGCCCTCGCCGCATTGGCGCCGCGCTCGATGACGACCTCGCTGTCGACCAGCCGGCGCGAATGGTTCAGGTCGCTCTGCGCGATGAGCACCGAAATCTCGCTGCCCTTCAGGCCGGCGATCACCTCGCCCAGCCGCTTGGACAGCACCGGCGCCACGCCTTCGAAGGGCTCGTCCAGCATCAGCAGGCGCGTGCCGGCCGCGAGCGCTCGCGCCAGCGCGACCAGCTTCTGCTGCCCGCCGGACAGCAGCAGCGCGCGGCGCATGCGCATCTCGCGCAGCTCGGGCAGCACGCGGTACACCAGCGCCAGCCGGTCGGCCTCGCGCAGCGACCTGTTCACCCACACCGGCACCAGGATGTTTTCTTCCACCGTCAGTTCGGGCACCAGGCCGCGGTCTTCCGGCATGTAGCCGATGCCGAGTGCCGCGCGCGCATGCGGCGGCAGGGCGGTGAGATCGTGGCCGTCGAAGACGATGCGGCCGCGCGAGGGCTTCAGATGGCCCATCACCGAGCGCATCAGCGTGGTCTTGCCGGCGCCGTTGCGCCCGACCAGTCCGACCAGCCGGCCGCCGTCGACCTGCAGCGAGAGTCCGCGCAGGGCCTCGACCGACTGGATCGCGACATGAAGGTTCTCGATCTGGAGCATGCGGGTCACTCCTGCAGCAGTTCGCCGGTGACGTAGCGGCGCACGTCGTCGGTGGCCAGCGCTTCGCCCGGCGGGCCGTCGGCAATGATGCGGCCGCTGTAGAACGCCACCACGCGGCTGGCGTAGCGCTCGACGATGTCCATGTCGTGCTCCACGAACAGCACCGTCATCGCCTCCTGGCCGAGCGCCGCCATGATGGTTTCCATCATCGGGAACTTCTCCTCGGCCGACACGCCGCTGGTGGGCTCGTCGAGCAGCAGCAGCTTGGGCGCCGCCGACAGGGCCATCGCGATGTCGAGCAGCTTGCGCACGCCGCCGGGCAGCTCGGCCACCCGCCGCTCGCGGTGTTCGACCAGACCGAAGCGCTCGAGCAGCGCCTCGGCGCGGTCCAGCGCCTCGGTGCGCCGCGCCGGCTGCCAGAAGCTCAGGCGCTGGTCGTGGCAGGCGTTGGCCACCAGCATGTTGTCGAGCACGGTGAGGTCGCCGTAGAGCTGCGGAATCTGGAACGAGCGCGCCACGCCCAGCCGCGTGATCGCGCGCGGCGCCAG
>JANOCL010000186.1:0-12250 GCA_031412135.1 Variovorax sp.
CCGGGCGGCAGCCGGTACTCAAGGCCAAGGTGCAGCGCTGGCTGATCCAGAAGAACGAAACCCTGGCTTTCGTGCAGGCCAAGCCGGCGGATGGCGGCGCCGGCGCGCTGGTGGTGCTGCTGGCGCCGACGCGGCGCTGAGTCGGCTCTACTTGTTGCGCATCCAATCGGCCGTCTGAAAAAACGAATCGCGCAGCCTCGCACGCAACGCCTCGGGCACGCCGGTTTCCCCCATCGCCTGGTCCATGCAAGCAAGCCACTGGTCGCGCTCCCTGATGCCGATCGAATGGCCGCCGACGCTTTGCGGCAGGTGCCGCGCACGCAGCATCGGATGGCCGAAGCGATCGGTGTAGTGCTGCGGCCCGCCGAGCCAGCCACACAAGAACCAGAACAGGCGCTGGCGCGCGTTTTCGAGCGTCGTGCCATGCACCCGGCGCAGCTGCTCATAGGCAGGCTCCAGCTCCATCAGGTCGTAGAAGCGGTCGACGAGCGCCTGCACGCGGGCTTCGCCACCGATCCATTCGAAGAGCGTGTCGAAGGGAGGCTTCTCGTGAATCTGCATCGACCGGCTACTCCCGCGCCTGCCTGAGGGTCGTCATGACGGGCCGGCGCAGCACTTCGCGCAAGCCCCACCAGCCGGCTGCCAGCGCAAGCACGGCACCGGCCAGCGCGCCGGCGACCGGCACCAGCGGCGAGGCGGTCCACGTGAAGTCGAAGACATAGCGGGCCAACCCCCAGCCGATTGCCGACGCCACGATGCTCGCGAGAAAGCCGGCCAGAAGCCCGACGCCGACCAGCTCAGCGCGCTGCACCTGCCGCAGCAGGCTGCCGCGGGCACCGACGGCGCGCATCACCGCGAACTCGCGTGCGCGCTCCTCGCGCGTGGCAGTGACCGCCGCGAACAGAACGACCAGCCCGGCCGCGAGCGTGAAGCCGAACAGGAACTCCACCGCGCGGATGACCTGGTCGAGCACCCGCTGCACCTGCCCGATGGTGGCGCTCATGTCGACGTTGGTCACATTGGGATAGCTGCGCACGAGCGCGTTGTCGAAGCCTGCAACCGCGGGCGCACGGAACGCGCCCATGTAGGTCACCGGCACATCGGCCAGCGTCTGTACCGTGTACATCACGAAGAAGTTCGCATGCATGGAGCCCCAGTCGACCTTGCGCAGCGAGGTGATGCGCGCATCGTTCTGGATACCGCCGATGTCGAAGCGCAGCCGGTCGCCGAGCTTCAGGCCGAGCGTCTCGGCCAGACCTTCCTCGACGCTGAGCTCGCCGGCGGCGTCGGGCTTCCATTCGCCGGCGGTGACCATGTTGTGCGGCGGCGCCTCGGCACTGTTGCTGAGGTTGAACTCGCGGTCGACCAACCGCTTGGCCCGGTCGTCCGAGTAGTCGTCGGGCGAGACCGCCTTGTCGTTGATCGCCACCAGCCGGCCGCGGATCATCGGGTACCAGTCGAACTTGCCGACGCCGTTGTCGCGCAGCGTCTTCTGGAAGCCGGCGCTCTGGTCGGGCATGACGTTGATGACGAAGCGGTTCGGCGCGTCGGGCGGGGTGGCTGCCCGCCAACTCGCGACCAGGTCGGTGCGCAGCAGCACCAGCAGGATCAGCGCCAGGAGGCCGACCGCGAGCGCGCTGACCTGCACCACCGCATAGGCGGGCCGGGCCGAGACCTGCCGCGTGGCGAGCACCAGCCAGCGCGGCGCGGTCGTTTCGTTGACGCTGCGGCGCAGCACCCACACGGCGATCCAGCTCAGCACCGCGAACACCGCCACCGCCACACCGAAGCCGCCGACGGCAATCAGCCCCAGCTTCAGGTCGCTGCTGGCCGCTACGAGCAGGGCGGCAAAACCGGCGACGCCGATCGAAAGCACTGCGACCGATGCCGGCTTGAGCCCGCCGACATCGCGCCGTATCACCCGCAGCGGCGGCACCTGCGCCAGTTGCAATACGGGCGGCAGCCCGAACGCGAACAGCAGCGTGAGCCCCATGCCCAGGCCGAAGGCGACCGGCCACAACGTCGGCGCGGGGAGCGCCGCTTCGACCAGCCCGGCCAGCAGCAGCACGAAGACGTAGTGCACGCAAAAGCCGATCGCGACGCCCAGTGCGCTCGCGAACAACCCGATCGCCGCGAACTCGAAGGCGTAGGCCTGCGCGATGGTGCGCTGGCTCTGGCCCAGCACGCGCAGCATCGCGCAGTCGTCCAGATGGCTGGCAGCAAAGCCCCGCGCCGCCAGCGCGACCGCCACCGCCGACAGCAGCGCCGCCAGCAGCGCCCCCCGGTTGAGAAACTTCGCGGCGCGGTCCAGCGTCTGGCGCATCTCGGGCCGGCCGCTTTCGAACGATTCGAGCCGGGCGCCCCGCACCTCGCCGTTCTTGATGGCGCTGTCGGACCAATCGATGAAGCGCCCTACCGCAGCGCCCTCGCCGGCCACGGCGAACCGGTAACTCACCCGGCTAGCGGGCTGCACGAGACCGGTCTTCGCCACGTCGGCCTGGTTGAGCATCACCCGAGGCGCGAAGCTCATCACGCCGGCGCCGCGGTCGGGCTCGAGCACGATCACGCGGGTAACGCGCAAGGCCGCATCGCCCAGCAGCAGCGTGTCGCCCATCTTCAGTGCCAACGATTCCAGCAGCGAGGCGTCGACCCAGGCCTCGCCGGGTGCAGGCACGTCACGCGTCGCCTGGCCGGGTGCGCCGTTGCCGTTGCTCACCTGCAAGCTGCCGCGCAGCGGATAGCCGGCCGTTACGGCCTTGAGCGCGACCAGCTTGCTGGCGCCGCCCTGCTCTTCGGGGGCTCGCGCCATGGTCGGAAAACCATAGGTGCTCGCGCCCTGCAGGCCGAGCGCCCGTGCGCGCTCGACGAAGGCCGGTGGTGTCGGGTTGTCGCTGGCCAGCACGGCATCGCCGCCGAGCAGCTGACGGGCATCGCGCTGCAGTCCGCCTTTCAGGCGGTCGGCGAAGAAACCCACGGCCGTGAGGGCAGCGACTGCGAGCAGCACGGCCACGATGAGCAGGCGCAACTCGCCTGCGCGCAGATCGCGCAGGAGCGTGCGCCATCCGAGGCGAAGCGAAGCATTCATGGGCGAGACGATAGCGGAGCCCAGGCGGCCAGCCAAACCGAAGGACTTAGTGTGCGGCGGCCGGCCGCGCTCCGGCCAGTTCCGGTTGCAGTACGAGCCGCTCGCTGCCGGCATAGCAGACGAAGCGCCGGTTGGTCGCGCGCCCGATGGCGCAGAGCCCCACCCGCATCGCGACCTCGTGCCCCATCTGCGTGATGCCGCTGCGCGACACGACGATCGCCACGCCCATCTGCGCCGACTTGATCACCATCTCGCTGGTCAGCCGGCCGGTGGTGTAGAACACGCGCCCGCCGCTGAGCTGATGCGAGGGCTGCATCGCGATCCATCCGGCGATGGTGTCGATCGCGTTGTGGCGCCCCACGTCTTCGACGAAGCATTGCATCTGCACATCGTCGCTGCCTTCGGTGTCGCCGCCGAGCGTGAACAGCGCACAGCCATGCACGGAGCCAGCCGATTTGTAGGTGCTCTCCTGGAGGCGAATGGCATTGACCAGCGCATAGAGCTGCGCCTGGCGCATGCGAGTGTCGGGCAAGCGGAGGCTGTCGATGCCGGCCATCAGCTCGCCGAACACGCTGCCCTGTCCGCAGCCGGTGGTGACCACCTTCCTGGCGGTGCGTTCCTCGATGCGGTCGATGCCGGTGTGCGTCTTGACCGCCGCTGCGCCCACGTCCCAATCGACGGTGACTGACTCGACATCGGCCGCCGATTCGATGAGACGCTGGTTCAGCAGATAGCCGAGCACCAGCAGTTCGGGCTGCGCGCCGAGCGTCATCAAGGTGACCAGTTCGCGCCGGTCGACATACACCGTCAGGTCGCGCTCGGCCGGAATCGAGACCGTGCCGTGCTGGCCATGCTCGTCGATGACGTCCACTTCGCGGGTGAGCTCGGCGCGGGCCGAGGTCAGGCGCGGAAGCGAGCGCGTCACTGCTTCTGCGTGGGGATTGCCGTCGCCGCTGGCTGCGTGGTGCTGGGTGGCGATGCGGCGGTGGTCGCCGGCGAATGCGCGCCCGCGGCCTCGATCGGCTTCGGGTCCGCCGGCGGCGCATAGGCAAAGGCGCCCGGGTCGGCGCAGGACGCCATCGCCGGCGCCGCAGGCACCTGCTTGCCTGCCGCGGCGGCGGTGCTCCGATACTTGGCCGCAACCTGGTCTTGCGACTGGCAGAGCTTGTAGTTGTCGACCTTGGCGCTCCAAGCGGTCCGGGCGGCGGTTTCGGCCGCCTTCGCCTTGGCCTCCGGCGTCGCAGCGGGCGCCGGGAGCTTTGCGAATGCGGTCGAAGCGCCAGCCAGGCAGAGGACCAGGCCGCAAACGGTGATCAAGTTTTTCTTCATGAGGGGCTTCCTTCGACGCGGACGGCCTGCACCGGTGCGGCCGCCGTTGAACCAGCGCTGCGCTGTACCGGGATCTTGCCGGCCGCAACATCGTCGTACCAGAGTTCGTGATGCTCCCGGGCCCAGGTCTCGTCGACGTAGCCAGTGCGCATGGCGCCGTATGCGCCTTTCATGCCGAGGGTGCCGATGTAGATGTGTCCCATGATCATGGCCATCAGCAGGAGCGTCGCGACGGCATGGATCATGTGCGCGACCTGCATCTCGCCGCGCGTGTACACGAAGCCGGGCAGAAGCTTGTCGAGAAAGAGCCCGGAGCCCGCGACGATGCTGCCCAAAAACAGCACGCCGCCCCAGAAGACGATCTTCTCGCCGGCATTGAAACGATGCGAAGGCACTTCGTGGCCGCCGAACATGCCGCCGAACCGGGCCAGCCATTTCAGGTCGCGCGCATGCGGGATGTTGTCGCGCACGAAGGTGAAGAACATCAGGAGCAGCGTCACCACGAACAGCGGCCCGATGAAGTTGTGCACCGTCTTCAGCGCGTAAGTGAACCAGCCGAACAGCGAAGCGCCGATCACCGGCAACAGGAAGAACTGCCCGAACGCCATCACCAGGCCGGAGACGGCGAGCGTGACGAACGCGCCCGCGTTCGACCAGTGCGTGGCTCGCTCGAACGGCGTGAAGCGCTCGATCTTGCGGCCGGTTTCCTGGCCATGCAGGCCGATCGCGCCGCGCGTGAAATAGAAGATCACGATCGCCAGGAGCACCACGAACAGCAGCGCGGCGCCGTAGGGAATGATCCAGTTGTTGCGCACCTGGCGCCAGGCCTCGCCGGCGTTGGTGAAGCGTGAACCCGGGTACTGCACGAAGGGCTGGATCAGGTTGCCGGCTTCGGGCGCCTGGGCCCTGGGCAGGCTGCTGTAACCGGTCACGCCCTCCCCCACCTGCCGCCACATCGGCGCGTTGTTGCCGGGCTGCACCTTGGCGCGCTCGCCATTGCTCTGCTGCATGTAATTCGGGTCGGCGCTCGCTTCGGGCTTGACCTCGAAGATGTTCTGGCTGCGAATGCCGCCCGACTGGGCCGCGGCGGGCGCCGCGGCGGGCGCCGCTGCCGGCGCGCCACCGACCGCGCCTTGCGCAGCCGGATTCGGCGCCTGGGCCTGCGCCATGGCAGCGCCGCACACCAGCGTCGCCGTCGCGAGAAGAAGGTTCAGCGCTTTTTTCATGCAGCTCATGCAGTCCCCGTTCAGTTGTCTCGGACGTAGTCGTTCTGGCCGTTCTGCGTGCGGGTCTTGAGCTGCTGCTGCCAGGTTTTCTGGTCGCCCACCTGCCAGCCCGCCGCGGTGAACGGCGTGCCTGCGTTGGCCTGCGTACCGGTTCCGCTCCAGGGCACGGCATCGTACTTGACGCCCTGTGCGTTGGTCTGCGGCTTCTCGGTGCAGGCGCCGAGAAGCACCGCCGCCGACACCAGGGCTGTCGCCGCGAGTGCCCGCCTCACTTGGTCACCCCATTGCCGTTGGTCGGCGTACCGGCCTGCTGCGAGCCGTAGGCGGTGCCCCAGCCCCAGACTTCCGCGCCCTTGCCGCGATGCAGCACGCGGGTGCGGAAGATATCGGCCACCACGTCGCCGTCGCCGGCCAGAAGCGCCTTCGTCGAACACATCTCGGCGCACGCCGGAAGCTTGCCTTCCGCCAGGCGGTTGCGGCCGTATTTCTCGAACTCGGCTTCGGAGCCGTTGGCTTCGGGACCGCCGGCGCAGAAGGTGCACTTGTCCATCTTGCCGCGCGCACCGAAGGTGCCTTGCGTCGGGAACTGCGGCGCTCCGAACGGGCAGGCATAGGAGCAATAGCCGCAGCCGATGCAGACGTCCTTGTCGTGCAGCACCACGCCTTCTTCGGTGCGATAGAAACATTGAACCGGGCAGACCGCCATGCAGGGCGCGTCGGAGCAGTGCATGCAGGCGACCGAAATCGACTTCTCGCCCGGCACACCATCGTTGAGCGTGACAACGCGGCGGCGGTTCACGCCCCACGGCACCTCGTTCTCGTTCTTGCAGGCGGTGACACAACCGTTGCACTCGATACAGCGCTCGGAATCGCAGACGAACTTCATTCTTGCCATGGTGATTCCTCTTTATGCTTTTTCGATGTTGCAGACCGTCGTCTTGGTCTCTTGCATCATGGTCACGCTGTCGTAGCCATAGGTGGTTGCAGTGTTGATCGCCTCCCCTCGTACCACCGGGGCCGCGCCCTTCGGGTAGTAGGCCAGCATGTCCGCGCCCTGCCAGTGGCCGGAGAAGTGGAACGGCATGAACACCGTGTCCGGTCCGACGCGCTCGGTGACCAGCGCCTGCACGTTGAGCTTGGCGCCCGTGGGCGTGTGAACCCAGGCGCGTTCGCCATTGCGGATGTTCTTCGCGGCCGCGGCCTTGGGATGGATCTCGATGAACATCTCCTGCTGCAGCTCGGCAAGCCAGGGGTTGGAGCGGGTTTCCTCGCCGCCGCCCTCGTACTCGACCAGCCGGCCGGAAGTCATGATGAACGGGAACTTCTCGTGGATCTTGTCGGCGATGTTTTTCTGCTGGACGCTCTTGTAGAGCGTGGGCAAACGCCAGAAGGCCATCTTGTCGTCATGCGTCGGGTACTTGGCCATTAGGTCCGGCCGCGTGCCGTACAGCGGCTCACGGTGCTGGGGTATCGCATCCGGAAAGTTCCACACCAGCGCGCGCGCCTTGGCATTGCCGAAGGGATGGCAGCCGTGGTTCTTCATGAACACGCGGATCATGCCGCCCGAGCTGTCGGTCTTCCAGTTCTTGCCTTCGGCCTTCGGCTTCTCTGCGTCGGAGAGTTCGTCCCACCAGCCGAGCTTTTTCAGCAGCATGTGGTCGAGTTCCGGATAGCCGGTGGTGATGTCGGCGCCGAGCGAATGCGAACCGTCTTCGGCCAGCAGATTCTTGCCGCTGCGCTCCACGCCGAAATTCGCGCGGAAGTTGCCACCGCCGTCCATCACGTGCCTGGACGTGTCGTAAAGATTGGCACTGCCCGGGTGCTTGAGCTCCGGGGTGCCGAAGCACGGCCACGGCAGCCCGAAGTAGTCGCCGGTCAGGTCGTAGCCGTTGATTTTGTCCTTGCCCGATTTCGCCTTGAGCGTGCGCACGTCGAACGCATGCATGTTGCGCATGTGCGCCTGCAGCCGTTCGGGGCTCTGGCCGGTGTAGCCGATGGTCCAGACGCACTTGTTGATCTCGCGCAGGATGTCGTCGGGCACAGGCTCGTCCATGCCCTTGACCTTCTGCATCTTGTAGTTCTTGCTCAGTTCCTTGCCGAAGCCGAGGCGGTCGGCGAACTGCTGCATGATCATGTGGTCGCTGCGGCTTTCCCACAGCGGCTCGATCACCTTCTCGCGCCACTGCAGCGAACGGTTCGACGCCGTCACCGAGCCGCTGGTCTCGAACTGGGTGCAGGCCGGCAGCAGGTAGACCGCGCGGTTCGCGTTCTGGTCTTCGGGCCTGCCGGGCATCGCCGCCATGGCTGCAGTCGCCGACGGATAGGGGTCGACCACCACCAGCAGATCGAGCTTGTCCATCGCCCGCTTCATCTCAAGCCCGCGGGTCTGGGAGTTCGGCGCATGGCCCCAATAGAAGACCCCGCGCAGGTTGGAATCCTGGTCGATCAGCTCGTTCTTCTCGAGCACGCCGTCGATCCATCGAGACACCGTGATGCCGGGCTTGCTCATCATCGCGGGCGAAGAGAAGCGGCTCTTGATCCACTCGAAATCGACGCCCCACGCCGCAGCGAAGTGCTTCCACGAGCCTTCGACGATGCCGTAGTAGCCGGGCAGCGAGTCCGGATTGGGGCCGACGTCGGTCGCGCCCTGCACGTTGTCGTGGCCGCGGAAAATGTTGGTGCCGCCGCCGGACTTGCCGACGTTGCCGAGCGCCAGTTGCAGGATGCACGACGCGCGCACCATGGCATTGCCGATGGTGTGCTGGGTCTGGCCCATGCACCAGACGATGGTGCCGGGCCGGTTCTCGTTCAGCCAGGTCGCGACCTTCAGCACCTGGGCCTCGCCGACGCCGCAGGCCTCCTCGACCTTGTCCGGCGTCCATTTGGCCAGCACGTCCGCACGCACTTCCTCCATGCCGAAGACGCGGTCGTTGATGTACTGCTTGTCTTCCCAGCCGTTCTTGAAGATGTGGTGCAGGATGCCGAAGAGGAACGGGATGTCCGAGCCCGAACGGATGCGCACGTACTCGTCGGCCTTGGCCGCGGTACGCGTGAAGCGCGGATCGACAACGATCATCTTGCAGCCGTTTTCCTTGGCATGCAGCATGTGCAGCATGCTCACCGGATGGGCCTCGGCGGCGTTCGATCCGATGTAGAGCGCAACCTTGGAGTTGCGCATGTCGTTGTACGAATTCGTCATGGCGCCGTAGCCCCATGTGTTCGCCACGCCGGCAACGGTTGTCGAGTGGCAGATGCGCGCCTGGTGGTCGCAGTTGTTGCTGCCGAAAAAGCTCACGAACTTGCGCATCAGATACGCCTGTTCGTTGCTGTGCTTGCTGGAGCCGATCCAGTAGATCGAATCCGGTCCGCTGGCCTTGGTCAGTTCCTTCAGCTTTGCGGTGATCTCGTCAAGCGCCGTGTCCCAGCTGATGCGTTCGTACTTGCCGTTGACCAGCTTCATCGGATAGCGCAGCCGGTATTCGCCGTGGCCGTGCTCGCGCAGTGCCGCACCCTTGGCGCAGTGCGCGCCCAGGTTGATGGGCGAGTCGAACACCGGCTCCTGCCGCACCCAGACGCCGTTCTCGACCACTGCGTCCGACGCGCAGCCGACCGAGCAGTGCGTACATACCGTGCGCTTGATCTCGATCTTGCCGGTGCCGAGCGCAACCGGCTTGCCCTCGGCCGCATCGGCCTTGCGGATCAGCGCGAGTTGCCCGGCCGCCAGGCCGACGCCGACGCCCAGCCCGGACCGCCGGAGAAAGGCGCGGCGGTCCATGGTCGGCAGCGCATGGGAGAGCCCGCGTCGCAAGCTGTGAACGAAGGGCGAGACAGGGGTGGACGACGACGGGGCACCGTCACGCGCGGCGCCGGTCGTTTTACGGGTCAACAGCATGGTGGTCGCTTCCTCAGGCCGAGGTGGTTTGGTAGTAGCGCTTGACGTGTTCGCTCAGGCTGTAGCCGCCGCCGTTCTCGGGCGGGGGTTTCAGCGCCGGGGCTGCGGCGACGGGCGCCGGTGCGACTTTGGGCAACACCGTGACGGCAGCGGCCGCTGCGCCTGCCGTGGCGGCGCCGATGAAGAATCCGCGACGGGACGCCGGCTTGGGGCCGGCAGACTGGCTGTCCTGCATATAAAAACTCCAGGAGTGGCTGGGCGCAACTGATATGAAGCCAGTTACATATATTTCGATACTAGTTGATGGCTTTGCATTTCGGCAAGCTCGTATCCCCTCAAGCTGCATCGAGCATGTCGAAGCCTTGTATCTCGACTTGCATGAAGGCGCTGGTAAGTGCGGCGAGCGCGGCATACACCCGCGCCTTGGGGTGCTGGCCGACCGCCTCGCACATTGCCGGAACCCAGGTCTGGACATGGGTCGAGAAAAACGCCTGCTGCTGCGTGAGGTTGGCAACGGCGGCGTCCTCGCCGGCGATCAGATAGCGCATTACCTCGAACAGGCAGGCGACATGGTCTTCGGTCTCGAAAACGCTCTCTTCGCGTGCCAGCCCCAGCCGGTCTAGGTCGTTGCGCAACTGGGCGACCGGCTTGTCGTTGAGAAAACCGCTCAGGTAGTGCGAGCCGAACAAATAGATCTCGGGCTTGCCCATGCCGCCGAACAGCGCGTCGTACTCGGCGCGCACGGCGGCCACGTCAGTGTTGCGCGCAATGCCCACGAACTGCCGCCAAGGCTCCTCGAGAAAGCCGCCGGCTGCCGGCGCTTCCGTCGGCGCAACCTGGAAGGCACCGAGCAGTTCCGCATCGGGCGCGGCATACCAAAGCTGTGCCAGCAGGCCGTAAAGCTCGGCGCGGGCAAGTTCTTCGTCGAGCGACGACGAGACGGGAACTGCATTGCTCATAGCGGCGCTATCTTCATTTCGTTCTTCGCACTGTACAGGTCGATCACCCGGCAGTCGCTGCACATCTTGAGGCGCTCGAGCGCCTCGCCCTGGAACATTGCATGGCCGGCGAGCTTGCCGAGCATGGCCTCGATGGCTTTCTGCGTGCCGAAGGGCTTGCTGCACCGCACGCAGGCCCACGGCTTGGCTTCGTTGAGCACCACCGGCTGCTTGCGGTCGGGCGCGGCAAGCAGCCGCGGAACGAGCGAGACGGCGTTTTCCGGACAAGTGGTTTCGCACAAGCCGCACTGCACGCAGTTTTTTTCGATGAATCGAAGTTGCGGTGCGTTCTGGTTGTCTTGCAATGCGCTGGCTGGACAGGCGCTGACGCAGGCGAGGCAGAGGGTGCACTTGTCCTTGTCGACCTCGATCGCGCCGAAGGGCGAGCCCGTCGGCAGCGGGACGGCCAGCCGCGCTTCGGGCGCGGCCTTCAATGCGGGCGAAGCGTCCATCAGGTGATCGAGCACGAGTTCGAGCGTGCTGCGCTTCTCGGCACCGACGGCAAAGCGGGCCGCGACGGCCGGCACGGTCTGGCGCGTGCTGCGCAACGCGCCGAGCGCGCCGTCGAGTGCCGTCGGCGACGCCGCTTCGATCAGCCGGAAATGCGTGCCGGTGTAGCCCAGGCCGAGCAGCAACGCCTGCGCGATCTCCATCTGCTTCTTCAGCGCGTCGATGTACGGTGGCGCCTCGTCGCCGGTGGCCAGCACGAGCACCTGCGAGGCACCGAAAGCAATGGCGGAAAGCCACAGGTCGACGCCGGTGCTCGCGGCATGCCACACGCCAACCGGGATCACATGGGCCGGAACGCCCTGCAAGCGTCCGAGTTGCGCCTGTCGGCCGAGCTGCTCGACCAGCGTTCGTCCGCTTTCCTGGCTGTGCAGCAGCAGGGCGGCATCGCGGCCGCCCGCTGCAGCGTAGGTCGACAGCAGCGTGCGAAATTTGGTGCCCTGCTCGGGCGCGCGAGGATAGGTGTAGCCGAGCGCGCCGGTCGGGCAGACCGTGGTGCAGGCGCCGCAGCCGATGCAGAGGTTCGGATTGACAACGATGCGCTGGCGCTGCTTGTCGCTGGTCACCGCATGCGCTGAGCAGACATCGATGCAGGCGTTGCAGCCCACCACTTCGTTGCGGCTGTGCGCGCAGAGCTTTTGCCTGTAGTCGAAGAACTTCGGCTTCTCGAATTCACCGACCATCTCGCGCATGCGCAGCAGCGTCGCGAGCCCTTCGGCCTGCGCCAGGCCGCCGGCCAGGTGGAAGTAGCCTTGCGGCGGTGCATGCCAGCCTATTTGCGGTGCAGCGCCGAGGTCGAGCACCAAGTCGAACGCCGCATCCAGCCGTTCGGGTGAACGGCCGAAATCGATGGCGCCGGCCGCGGTGCAGACGCGCTCGCAGTCGCGGTGCGACGTGCACCTGGACAGGTCGATCTGGTAGTCGAAACCGATCGCCTGCTCGGGACAGGCGCCCAGGCACGCATTGCACCGGGTGCAAAGATCGAGGTCGATCGGGTTGTCTCGCGTCCACTGCAGCTTGAAGGCCCCAAGCCAGCCGGCCAGCGAGTCGATACGGCCCGCGATGACCGGCCAGCGCCGCTCCTGCGCGCCGCCCGCAACACCGGGGCCTTGCGCAAGGATCGTGACGTCCAGCGTATCGGCGACCAGCGCGGCTGCTTTCTCCGCCTCGTCGAGCGCGCCCACGATCAGGAGCCGCCCCTTGCTCGAATAGC